>JANQRN010000252.1 GCA_028284545.1 Rhodothermales bacterium
GAACTGGACCCAACTCGCCGGTAAGGGCGGCGACGAAAGCGGCGACGACGGCAACGCCAGCCGTGACGCTCGCAGCGCCGCAGTCGACTCTCGAACGACAACGACAAGCCGCGCCAACACCGGCCTGCCCAAAGGCGAAGTTGGCCGCATGGGTCTCGCCGTCGCCGCGAGCAACCCCGACGTGATCTACGCCCTCGTCGAGTCCAAGAAAAATGCGCTCTATCGATCAACCGATGGCGGCTACACCTGGCAGAAGCGGGCCGACAGCGGCATCGGCGGTCGGCCGTTCTACTACGCCGAGATTCACGCCGACCCGCAAAACGAAAACCGCGTCTACAACCTGCACACGGTTGTCGACGTGAGCGAAGACGGCGGACGCACGTTCAGCAACCTGATTCCCTACAATGACGTGCACCCCGACCACCACGCGTGGTGGATACATCCCGATAACCCCGATCTCATCATGGAGGGGAACGACGGCGGCATGGCAATCTCGCAAGACCGCGGCGAGACGTGGCGCCACGTTGAAAACCTGCCGCTCGCGCAGTTCTACCATATCAATGTCGACATGGACATCCCCTACAACGTCTATGGCGGTATGCAGGACAACGGATCGTGGCGCGGGCCCAGCCGCGTGTGGCGAAGCGGCGGTATCCGCAACTCATATTGGGAAGAGGTGGCCTTTGGCGACGGGTTCGACGTCGTTCCCGACCCGAGCGACGCCCGCTACGGATACGCCATGTCGCAGGGCGGCAGCCTGCTGCGCTACGACCTCGAGACCGGGTACCAGAAAGGCATCCGGCCGATTCACCCTGATGGCGAACGACTGCGATTCAACTGGGATGCGGCAATAGCGACCGATCCGTTCGACGCGGAGACGATCTACTACGGCAGCCAGTACCTGCACCGTTCGAACAACCGCGGTGACGCGTGGGAGATCATTTCGCCAGACCTGACAACCAATGATCCCGAAAAGCAAAAACAGCTCGATAGCGGCGGACTCACGTACGACGTCACCCAGGCTGAAAACCACACGACGATCACCGCGATTGGTCCGAGTCCCGTCAGCGCAGGTGTCATTTGGGTCGGTACCGACGATGGTAATGTCCAGGTCACACTCGACGGCGGCGCGACCTGGAACAACGTCGTCGAGCGGATCCGCGGGGTCGCGGCTGGGTCGTGGGTTGCGCAGGTAAAGGCTTCGAAGTACGACGCCGGCGAGGCGCTCGTGGTCTTTGATGACCACCGCCGCAATAACTGGGAGCCGTACGTCTATCGTACGCGCGACTTCGGCCAGACCTGGGAGCGCCTTGTCGACTCCGACGATGTCTGGGGCTTTGCGCTCTCGGTTGTGCAGGATCCGGTAGAGCCACGGCTCTTGTTCGTCGGCACCGAGTTCGGCTTGTACGTCTCGATCGACGGCGGCGAGACCTGGACACAGTGGAAGAATGGGTATCCGACTGCGTCAACCATTGATCTCGTGATTCATCCGCGCGACCACGACCTCGTGATTGGTACGTTCGGAAACGCCGCGTGGGTGCTCGATGATATTCGACCGCTACGCGCGCTGGCAGCGGCCGGCGGGCAGACCTCGACGATCACCTCAGCGCCGGTCCACGTATTCGAACCGCCATCGGCTTACCAGGCAGTGTATCGACAAGCATCCGGGATCCGGTTCGTCGCGGCTGCCGAGTTCAAAGGGGAGAACGCCTCACGCGGGGCAGCAATCTCCTATATGCTCAACCCCGTGGACTCAACCGGCGCCGAAATCGAAAAAGACACCGTCTTTGTGGAGATCCGCGATCTCGAGGATCGTGTCGTGCGCAACTTGCGGCACATTGGCAAGAAGGGGCTGAACAAGATGAGATGGGGAATGGAGCGCAACGGCATTCGGCGCCCTGGCAGCGACAAGCCGAAGCCCAATGATCCACCTCCGGGTGGCGCGCAGGTCGCACCGGGGATTTACCAGGTCCGGGTGACATACGGAGACAACGTATCCGAAACCGCGATCGAGGTGCGCAATGACCCGCGAATGGAAGTCGACGAAGACGCGATTGCGGCAACAGAATCGCTACGTGCGCGCTACGACGCAATCCTTGAGACTACAACCGCAGCGCTTGATGCGATTGACGAGGCGGAAGGCTCCCTGGACCTCATCGACGCCTTCCTCAAGCGCGATGAAGCCGGCAATCACGCTGAGCTGAAGACGGCGACGAAGGCCATCCGCGATTCAGTCAAGGTGATTAACGAACTGTACGCGGGCAAGACGGATGTACAGGGTATCCGGCGTGACCCGAATACCTATCGCTCGCGAATCTTTTCTGCTGGTGGCCGATTCTCGCGGCTCGGTCCAGACGCCAACCTCCGCATTGCCATCGAACAGTCACGGGCGGCCGCAATGGAGTTCGCCGCAAAGGTCAACAAGTTTCTCGACGTGGACTGGAGCGCCTACCGTGAGCAGGTTGCAGCAGCGAACATGCAGATGTTTACCCCGATAGATCCGGTACCTGATCCTGAGTAGCTGAAAAAGCAGAAGCCCCAGGGCGACCTAGCTGGTCAGCACCGGGGCTTCGCGGATTCGAATACCGATCGGTTTCACCCGCCGTATTTGTCGGGAATCGGTACCTGGGGCGTCTCTGCCTCCCAGAATATGTTCAGGATCCACCAGCGATCGCCATCATGCAGCAGCTGGAAACTGTTGATGCCGCGCGCAAAAGGCTCGGCGTCAGACGCGCTCTTGTATGATTCGTACGTGGAGAAGTGGTGCGCAATCGAGCCGTAGCGCTCTTCAACGCGATGTATCTCTTTCTCAAAAAAGCCGTTCTCGAGAAACCACCCATCCACGCGCGCGATGTAGGTCTCCACGTCCATGATGCCCGCGCCAACAGAACCATCGGGGCGCTTGCCGGTCGGGATTAGCTGAGCTCCGGGATAGAACAGTGAACGAAAGCGTGTCCACTGCCGCGGCTCCCCCTTCTCACCCGAAATACACTCGTACACGGCAGCCGTGATCGCCCCAATCGATGCGACATCGGCTTCGTTAGCCGGCGGCGGCGGGGGCGGAGGTGGCGCATCCGGTTGGTCCTGCGCGACGACCGAAGCGGTGAGCACGAGAGACGCAAGCACGACAAGTGCGGAAAGGGAGCGTTTCATTGGATTGTGATGGCTGAGGAGGGATCCAGCTTGATAGCCGGAGTATAGGCAAAAAGCGGCGGTGCCAGCGGGCAGTTGCGCGTGCGGTTGATCCTGGAGGGTTGAGTGCGGGAGGTTTGAGGGTTGAGGGTTGAGGGTTGAGGGTTGAGCGCAGGAGGTGAGGGGATGGTTGTGCTGCGGGCACCGATGGGAGTCAGCCGAGGTATCTCTCTCGGAGTACGCCAATATGGTGTCGCTCGTGGCCGGCAATGATGTGGGCCAGGGCGCGAACACTGACCGGCGCATCGCTTGCGGTGCCCGCCCGCACGGATTCTTCGGCGCTCACTGTTTCGAAGAACGATATCGTAGCAGCGCGTGCCGCGACGAGGTCTTCGACCAACAGCGTATACGGCTTTTCGTCAAAGCTGGCGTTGGCGACGAAGTCGTCCTGCTCGTATCCGGGGAGTGGCGTCTTGTCACCGCGCGCAATGCGCATCGCTCGGTACGTCCACACGCGCTCGGCGTCAGCCAGGTGACCCACGAGCTCCTTTATCGACCATTTGCCCGGGGCGTAACGAAACAGCGACTGGGGTTCGTCGACGCTGCTGAGGATGCCCACCAGTTCACGCCCTTGCTCGCGCAATACGTCTAGCACGTCTCCTTCGGGTGCCGCATCCACGTAGCCCTTGTTGAATGACCCGTACTCGCCTTGCTCTGGTCTTTGCATTGTCACTGTTGCCGGCATGGATACGTTTGTTTCGGGATACGATGGTTTCGGACCTGTGGCCCGCTAGTTCGCGGTTGCAAAGCCCTCGGCCGGACTGTCAGCAGCGGGCTGAATCGAACCGTCTCCCGATCCAGTCGACCCGCCAAGCGAGGCTACAGCAGCGGAAGCGGCCTCGTCCGCGTGCTCGTGCACCACGATACTCCGATGGCCCGACATCAGGATCGCGATAGGCCGCAGCTCCGGGACGTTTTCGAACATGATCTTCAGAGTGGAAGTCAGCGGCACGGCCAGCACCATTCCCATGGCGCCCCAGAGCCAGCCCCAGAAAATGAGGGAGACTAACACGAGAAGCGCACTCAGGTTGAGGCTCACCGCCATAACCCGCGGCTCGATGACGTTGCCCATCATCATTTGAATCCCGCCCAGAAGGAGCATCACCATGAGCGGCACGGCGAAGGTCTCGAATTGCAGCATCGAGGCGATGAAAGGCAGGATCGCTGCGATAATGGAACCGACGTTCGGAATGAAGTTGAGCAGGAATGCCACAAATCCCCAAATCAGTGCGAAGTCAACGCCGAGGATCCAGAGGACGAGGGTCGTCAGCCCCCCGGTCCCGATGCTGATGAGCGTCTTCGTTAGCAGATACTGGCGGACCTGGCGATCGATATTGGCCAGCATCGTTCCGATACGCTCTGCCTGATCACTCGGGAACGCCTGCTTGAGCCTGATCCCAATGTCGGCGCTCTCCGCCAGCATGAAGAGCATGAATAGGACGACCAGAAAAACGTAGGTCACTGTCTGGAAGAACGACCCAACACCAGTGGTTAGGGCAGAAGTAATCGAGTCGGAGTCGAGTAGCTCGCTGAACTTGAACCTCGGAGTCTCCTCGAATCCGAGTTGAGCTCCCCATTCGGCGATAATCGCCTGGCCGCTCAAGATCATGCTCAAGAAGCGCGCCTGGTACTTCGGAAGCTCTTCTATGAACGCCTCGGCGCTTGTGAATAGAATGAGCGACAACAAGAAGAGGAATCCGCTCACCGCGAGCAGGACGACGACGAGGGCGAGAATCGTCGGGACACGTCGATTTCGAAGCCACCGCACCACCGGGATGAAGAGGTTCGAGAGCAGCATCGCAATCACAAACGGAAGCAACACCGCCCGAAGCAAGTACAGGATTACGCCCACCACAAAGCCTGCGATGATAATCAGCAGCACAGTGGTGAGACGATTCGACTTCATTCGGTCGAGAGGGCGTGGTGGTTATTCAAAGTACGCGGCTTCGCGCGCAAAGTCGCATGGCCGTCGGGATGGTCACAGGGTTTTCACGAAAGCAATGCCGGTCCGGTTGCGCGTAACGGATTCTTTTACCGCACAACCGCGACCGAAAAGGTGTCTGTGCGCACTCGGGTACCCCTGCGAATACCAACCCGCATGAAGTACAAACCGGGTGCCAACCCCGCTACCGAAACCTCCATCTCGTCTCGGTTTGAGATGCGACGCGCATTGTAGCCGCTCGCCTGTGTGCTGCCGGAGCCGCTAACGCGGCGTCCGAGGATGTCGTAGATCGAAACGCTAGCCTCGACACCGTCGATTTGGTGGGCGACCGACATGCTCGAACCAATGTACTCGAGCCTGGTGGCGTCCCGCGCTGGATTCGGGTAGGGCGCTCGAAAGTACCCCAAGTCTGCATCCGTCCCAGGGCCCAAGTGGCCTTCTGCCCCGATGTTTGTAGCGGTCGGACCCTTGAATCCATAGAAGAACGGCGACGTCCCTGCTGGAATCTCGCCGTCGGGATATGTCGGCGATCGAAGGTTTTCGTCCTGGACACCGCTTCCCGCATAGACGCCGCCGTCGGGACCGATGGCTGGGTGCGCCCACTCGACGTGTCCGTCAGCTTCATAGGACCAAAGGTACTCGAAGCGGTCGCCGAGATCTCGCACCGCGAAATAGAATCCGTTCCGGGCGTCGTTGCCGAATCGACCGCGCACGCCGAAGTATAGTATGCCGTCGACGGAGATTGCGGGCGAGGTCAGTCCGCCGACAGCGGCAGCGATGTCATCAGACGGGTCGTAGCTATACAAGACGGCACCAGTTGCCGGATCAAGCGCGTATAGCGCGCCCTCCTCCTTCGCGTTGTTGAGCGCGGTACCGGCGTTTGCTGTGGAGACATACACCTTCTCGGTCGTGCCCGCGGGTTCGCGAAGCGCAATGCCTTGCACGTATTGCGCACCGTCGGCAAAGATCACCTCCGGTGGCGACCACTGAAAGGAGCCCGTCGCGCCGCCGTCGCTCACCGCGGCGACGAGCGGCCGCACGAGCGCGCCGCTCGACACGAGTCCGCCAACGAAGACCGTGCCGTCAGATCCGACGGCCAACGTGGTCGCGAACAGGGGGTCGCCGTCGAACGACAGTTCGAGTTCCCACTTCAGCCGGTCAGCGTCTGCTGCGCTGTCCGGTGCACTAGCATCCAGTGCGTAGAGCCGGCCCGGCAACGTAGACGGTTCGCCGAAATATGTCGCCTGATATACCGTGTTGCCGTCTGGCGAAAGGGCGGGCGAAGCAAACGTCCGACTCGCGAGCGACGAGTCTGTTGGGTATCTCCAACGCTCGGTACCGTCCGGATTCACGGCGTAGAAGGCGTTGGTCTCGTATGGCCCCTCGCCCCATGTGCCAACGTATACCGTCCCGTCAGGTGCAAGCAGCGGTGCGGCAATGAGCTCGCCGCCACCATCCGGGTCCGTGGGATCGAGCGGATTGTAGGTTTCGAACCGCCACGCCGTCGAGCCGTCATTGGCGTCGATCGCGTACAGCTTGCCGTCGCCGCGACCAACGTACATCGTCCCCCGCGCCTGATCGAGCGCGGCTTGTCCTTCAACCGTGCCGTTGTAGAACGTGACGTGATAATCGTTGAAGAGCCCGCAGAAGAGTAGATCGGTCGACGTGCGATCTCGGCCGTCGCGTTCGTAGCACCTCGCCACGAGGTCCAGCGGATTTGGCGCCCAGCGCTCAACACCCGTATGGCGATCTAGCCCGTAGAGTTTTCCGTCGGACTTGTTCCAGAAACGCACATCCAGACCGGACGTGTCTGATCGCAGTAGGCCCCAGGATCCGAAGTACACACCGTCCTCGTCAACGGTGGCGCCAATGTTCAACTCGAACGCAGCCTCAGCAGTATAGCGCCACGACGCGGCGGAGTCGACGCGCTGCATACCGAAACTCTGGCTCTGCCCGGTCCGGCGAGCGTCGTGTGCTTTCTGCAGCCAGACATCTTGCGCGCCGGCCTGAACCCCGGTGCCGGTGGTGGCACAAAGGATCAGGATGGCGGCACGGGTAAGTCTGGCGATCACGTCATTTACGACCGAAAAAGTAGTAGGCGATGCAGCCCAGTATCGGGAAGAAGATGATAATCAGCGTCCAGAGAATCTTGTCGCCCGATTTTCGGTCACTGCGGTGCACTTCCAGCAACGCGACGACGTCCAGGATCACGACAATGGCGCTGCAGAGTCCGTATGACCAGAAATTGGCCATACGGTCCACCAGACCTCCACTGCCGCAACCGGCGAGCAGAAGCATCGAAAATGCGGCGAGGCTTGCGATCACGAGCGGATTCTGGAGAAGCGCGTGTTTTCTGGGCTGATCCATTTCTGGGCTGCTGGTCGGTTCGTAAAGGTTTCTAAACGGCAAACCGCGGTGATTGTTACGGAAGAGGGATGAGGGTGGAAGGGTGAGGGATCAGTTCGGAGGGTACCGGAGGTTGGTGGGCTGGCGCGCACTGTTGTTCGATGAGTTTGAGGGTGATTGGAGGTTGTTTGTATTCTCGTACGCTACTGTCGTTGAGTGATTGTTCTCGATATGAGTGTTGTGCTTCGACGTACTGGGTGGGTTCTGGGCCTGGTTGCACTTGCGGTCCTTGTCGTCGGTGCGCTGAATCTTGAAAGACTCGTTCGACTAAGCAAAGTCATATCACTGTTTGACGAGGACCGGATCGTAGCGAACTTTGCGTCGATGCCGGAAATCTTCTGGAGCTCCGAACTAACCACCGGCAACGTTCGGGACCTGCTTGTTGCTGGTGGTGAGGCGGACTTGCGTTACGCGTTTCCTACGCCGGTACAGACCGAGTTTGGTCAGGTTGATATCGACCAGTGGGTCGATGACCGCCAGGTGACGGGCATCGTCGTAGTCAGAGACGGTCGACTGGTGGCCGAGCGATACGACAATGGAGCGACACGCGAGGACGTCCGAATCTCCTGGTCGGTAGCGAAGAGTTTTCTGTCGGCGCTGTTTGGCGTGATTGTCCGAGAAGGCCACATCGGCTCGATCGACGAACCGGTTACGAAGTACGCCCCCTTGTTGGAGGGTACCGCCTATGACGGAGCAACGATCCGCGACGTGCTCACGATGTCTTCGGGCGTCACGTTCGACGAAGACTACCTGAAGTTCTCATCCGACATCAACAAGATGGGGCGTGTGCTTGCACTTGGTCGCTCCATGGACAAGTTCGCGGCCGGACTGGCCGAGCGCGACCGCGCCCCCGGAGAACTGCGGCAGTACGTTTCTATTGACACCCACGTGCTCAGCATGGTGCTTCGTGGGGCGACCGGGCGATCGGTACGAGAACTCATGTCAGAGAAGATTATTGGTCCGATGGGAGCGCAGGGCCCGGTCCACTACACGACAGATGGCGAAGAAGTGGCGTTTGCGCTTGGCGGGCTTTCGATGCCGACGCGGGACTACGCCCGATTCGGCTTGATGATGATGGACCGCGGCCGGGTCGATACCACTCAGGTCGTGCCAGAGAGCTGGGTGGAGATGAGTACATCAAACGTCGCGCCACCGTCAGCCACCGGTGATCCCTTCGGGTACGGCTTCCAGTGGTGGATCCCGCCGCGATCTGTTGGCAGCGCGGTCGGCCGCGAATTTCTGGCGCGCGGGATCTATGACCAGTTTGTCTACGTGAATCCGGACCGAGGCATTGTAATCGCAGTCAACTCTGCCAACCGCCGTTTCCGCGAAGACAATTCGACGCTGGAGTGGGTCCATTTCTTCCGAGGCCTGTCAGACGCCTTCAGTGCGACGGGTGTTGACGCGCCCTAGACCGGAAACCCGAATCCGGCCCCTCCGTTGACCCACCTGCCTGGACGTTGTCGGCCATGCGCACTCAAATCTCTCAACCGGACAGATCAATTCCTGTGCTCCCCGCGCCTGTTGAAATAGGACACGTTCGACTGCCCCCGCGGCCGATCTTGCTGGCGCCGATGGAGGACGTCAGTGATCCGCCGTTTCGTGTGCTCTGCAAGCGATACGGGGCGGATATGCTGTATACGGAGTTCATCTCCAGCGGCGGGCTGATCTACGAGGCTGAGGACTCCTTGCAGAAGCTCGAGTTTGGCGAGGACGAGCGCCCGATCGGGATTCAGATCTTCGGTGGGGACGTGGATCAGGTACGCGAGGCCGCTCGCATCGTAGATGCCGTCAATCCAGATATCATCGACATCAACTTCGGGTGCCCGGTGAAGAAAGT
Organism: Rhodothermales bacterium; assembly: GCA_028284545.1. Lineage (GTDB taxonomy): Bacteria > Bacteroidota > Rhodothermia > Rhodothermales > JABDKH01 > JANQRN01. Next base: position 9,381 of record JANQRN010000252.1, read on the forward strand.
GGTGTGCAAAGACGGCGGTGCGGGCATCCTCCGCAACCTGCCGAAGATGCAGCGCATCACTGAGGCCGTGATCGAAGTAGCTACCCGCCCGGTGACGGTCAAGACGCGTCTAGGCTGGAACGACTCGTCGATCAAGATCGTCGAGGTTGCGCGGATGCTCGAAGACTGCGGTGTTGCCGCGTTGGCGGTGCACGCCCGCACCCGAGCGCAACTCTATCGCGGCGACGCGCGGTGGGAGTGGTTCCGAAAGATCAGAGAGGAGTCGGGCATTTCGATTCCGCTGATCGGCAATGGAGATGCGACGACGCCGGAGAGAATCAAGGCGATGTTCGACGAGACCGGCGTGGACGCCGTCATGGTCGGTCGCGGTGCGATCGGCAATCCTTGGATATTTCGGGATGCAAAGGTATTCATGGAAACCGGCGAGGTACCGCCGCGCCCGTCATGGCGTGAAAGACTTGAGGTGGTGTGTGAGCACCTGACGCTCAAGTGCGATTGGCTAGGCGAGCGAAAAGGCGTGCTCGAGATGCGTCGGATGTACGGCGGCTACTTCAAGGGCTTCCGCAACGCTGGTAAGCTGCGCGCCGAGATCATGGAGAAGGGAAGTCGCGATGCGGTCATCGACTTTCTGCTCAACTTCAACGACGATTGGCCGGAAACTCAGATCGCGGTACCCGCGGGGCGGCCCGCCTCCGTCGGCGTGAAGCGTGCTGTGCTGCCGACATCGGCGTGATTGCGTGGGCTCACGGATTAACCGTTGGCGCTGCGCGCGCTTCTGATCCTGAATAGCGTCTCGTCGATTGCGTACGTCACCACGCCGATCGAACCAAGCACGGCAAGAGCAAGCAGCGGTCGCCAGATTACGAGGCCGCCCACGCACCCCAGTATCCCACCGAGGTACTTGATGTAGTTGAGCTGCTCGTTACTCGTACGTTTCAGTAGGTCCTCCAACTGGCGGTCGTCGTAGTTGCGCATGTTCTCCATGACCATCGCGTAGACGTCCAGGTTCTCGACGAAACCGAGTATCACCTGCGTCGCCCAGGTCTCTATCTGCTCAGAGCGGGCCTCGATTCGGGCCGGGACCGTGTCGATCAGCCGGTCCATCTCGTCCATTACGTTGTCAAGCGAGTCCGGGAGTTCGCGCACTGCCTGATCGAGCTTGCGGCGTAGCTCGTCTTCGTTCAGGAATCGGTAGACTTTCAGGGCGACGCCCGACAAGCCCTCGCCCATCTGCTTCTCCAGCTTTTCGATCGCGATCGCCACGATTCGTTCGCGTACCTCGTCTGACGCGAGAACGCGGTTGATGTAATCGACCGTCATGCCCTTCAGGTCACCCCGGAAGTCCTCGTCTTCAAGGACGCCTCGGGCAACCGACAACGCCATCTCACGATACTTTGGAATCACGCCAGAAGCCTCGATACGCGCCTTGATGATCTCCTCGTTTATGAGCTCCTCAGACACAGCCTTGGCAAGCCGATAGATGACGCGTTCGCGTTGCGCCGGGATCAGCCCCTGGCCGAAGATGGGGCGCGACTGGCGCGGATTGAAAAGCATCGTGATGGCAAGCCAGTTCGTAAGGAAGCCAATGAGTCCGCTGACGGCGAGAATGCGCATCAGCCCGCTAAG
>JANQRN010000021.1 GCA_028284545.1 Rhodothermales bacterium
GCCATCCGATCATGATGCACTCGATCAGGCCGCCAACGAGAAGGCTGTAGCGAAACGCCCAGTGGTCCAGGAGATCGAGCAGCGTCAGTCCGAGCGTGCCGTCACCCGACAGCGTCGGGTCAATGATGTTTGGGAGCGCAAACGCAAGTGAGCCGATGATTCCCGGTACCATGACCAGCGCCAGTCCTCGTGCTCGCGAGATACCCAGCTTGTCGATAAGCGCCGACGCCATTCCCTCAACCAGCGAGACGGCACTCGTTATTCCAGCGATCACGAGGAGGAAGAAGAAGAATGCGCCGAAGCCCTTTACCCAGAACGGGAAGTTTGCTATCCCCTGCGGGATGGCAAAGAACGAGAGTGAGAGCGTCGTTCCCGCGGGGTTGAGTGCATACACGAAGAGCATTGCGAAGATCGCGACGCCAGCGATGTACTCGAAACCGCAGTTCAGGAAGCTGACCAGCATCGAGTTGTTGATCTGGTCGGCATCTCGCGGCAGGTAGCTCGCGTACGCCGTCATGGTGCCGAGACCCAGCGAGAGCGAAAAGAACATCTGCGCAAACGCCCCCTGCCAGACGTTGATGTCCATGATTCCGTCCCAATCCGGCGTGAAGAGATACAGCACGCCGTCGACGCCGCCGTCGAGGGTCACCCCGCGGACGATCAGGACGATCATGAAGATCCACATCAGTGGCACGAAGACGCGCACCGCTGCCTCGATCGTTTTTGTCCCGCGCCAGAGCACGAGGATCGTAACAACCCACACGGCGACCACGGACAACATCGGGGCCCACGTTGAGATCATCCCGAAGAAGTAGACGGTCGAGTTCGGGCCCGAGGTGGGCGTGTCCATCCCGACGAATGGCGCAACGGCCGGATCAGTCAGCAGTCCGCCCAGGGCCCCAAAGAACATGGTGAGTGCCCACCCCAGAATCGTGATGTAGTACATCGTGATGAACAGGGCGCAGGATAGCGTCCACCATGCTGCGTACTCTCCGCGCTTGCCGACGAGCTGCCGCATGGCCATGGGCATCGATTGGCCGGTCATGGTACCCATCGAGAACTCCAGGATCATCACCGGCATGCCGAGCACGAACAGGGCGATGAAGTACGGCAGGTAGAAGGCTCCGCCGCCATACTGATAGGCATTCGAAGCGAAGAACACGATGTTGCCGAGCCCGATTGCCGAGCCGGACGCTGCCAGGATGAATCCGAGTTTGGACTTCCAGGACCCGCGCGCATCAGCGGCGGTTGTTGTGTGATCAGCCACGAGGGATTGAGTTGATGTGCGCAAATAAACCAAGAAGGCTCCGACAAAAGCAAGGAAAGGGCGGCTATTTCGCCCCACCAGTATCCCAAAACGGACGACGCCGCACCCTGGGCCAAGCGGACCGAGGTGCGGCGTCCTGAAGCTTCCGGGCGCTACTACGCTAGAACGGAAGTTCGTCGTCGGGTTCGAACGAGTAATCGTCTGACTGGTCGGCAACGGCGGTCGCAGGTGCTCTACGCTGCGTGCTGCCGGAGTAGCCCCCAGTGGCGCTGTCGCCGCCGCGGCCACCAAGCATCTGCATTTCACGCGCCTTGATTTCCGTCACGTATTTCGTGTTTCCCTCGCGGTCCTCGTACGACCTCGTCTGCAGAGATCCCTCGATATAGACCTGCGAGCCCTTGCGAAGGTACTCGCCGCATATTTCGGCGAGCCGCGCCCATGTCACGACGCTGTGCCATTCGGTTTTGTCAACCATCTGGCCGCTAGAGTCCTTATAGGACTCGTTAGTAGCGAGTCGGAAATTGCAGACCGCCGTTCCCGAGTTGGTGTACCGCAGCTCGGGATCCTGCCCGAGGTTGCCGATGAGAATAACCTTGTTGATTCCGCGTGCCATTTCTTCCTTGGTTGTCTATCCGCCCACAGCGGTATGGCTGGGGGCCGGTGTATGATTCCTGGTGCTGTTACACGACTCCGCCACCCAACCTCGCCCCTTGGCGCCCGGGCAGCCTGTCCTCGACGATCCACCAGCAAGTCGCCAACGCGCTCGCGCCAACGGCCTTTCCTTTGTCCGTTTAAGATAGGACACATCGGCCGCCCCGGCATAACCCCGCCAGCGGGTTCAGGACCCATTTCTAATACCTGACGTTAGGATTCTTCCCTCAAGCACCACCCCAACCGAAACCGAACGCAGAAACCTTGCTGTCTGAAGAGAAACGCCCCGGTGGTACGGCCGGCGGGGGAAAGGTATATGATCCGAAGTACCTCGAAGGCGTCGCTGGAATGGAACTCTGGGCCGACTTTGTTGCCGTCGTGCGGCAATTGCGGCGCGACTGTCCGTGGGACCGGGAGCAAACGCACGATTCTGTCAAGCACTTGTTGATTGAAGAGACCTTCGAAGCAGTCGACGCAATCGATCGCGGCGACATCGAGGACCTGCGCGGCGAGCTTGGTGACGTCTTGCTCCACGTGGTTTTTCATTCTGCCATGGCCGAGGAGTCGGGGAGTTTCGTTCTCGGTGACGTCATCCGAGACATTACAAGCAAGCTCGTAAGACGGCATCCGCATGTCTTTGGCGAAGTTGCCGTGGGTGGCGTGGGTGAGGTGCTGGAGAACTGGGAGGCGATCAAGTTGAGCGAGGCGGGTTCGGCAGGGCGTCCTAAGCGTGTGCTTGACGGTGTCCCCGGTGCATTACCATCGCTCCTGCGCGCCCAGCGTATTCAGGAGAAAGTTGCAGGAGTTGGGTTCGACTTTCCTGATGCCTCGGCGGCGTGGACGAAGGTCGAGGAAGAGCTAGAAGAGTTCCGCGACGCTGAACGCGGAACGCCTGCTGACCGCGAGGCCGAGTTCGGCGATCTGTTGTTCTCCCTCGTTAACTATGCGAGGCTGTCTGGACTCACGCCCGAGAATGCACTCAGAGCAACCTGTAACAAGTTCGCCGGTCGATTTGCGTACGTCGAGGACAGACTCGAATCGATCGGTTCGAGCCCGGCGAAGTCGACTCTCGAGGAAATGGATGCAATTTGGGATGAGGCCCGAGGGAAGTAGCGACGATGTCTGACACACGAAGTGCCGCACCGCGAGACACGGTGACCGTCTTTCGCTCGATTGAAACGGGCAACCCGCCGCTCCGGCGCGACCGCGAATACGCCGTCGAGTTCATGAAGCAACTGGACGGTCTGCCGGAGCCAATCAAGTCCCGGATTCCCAAGTTGTACGATCGTTCGGGAATCGATTTTCGCTATTCATGCGTGGCCGACTACGGCGTTGAGCCCGACGCGTTTGAGTTCTTTCCTCAGAACTGGGCGCTTTCGCCGGAGCCTTCGACAGGGGCGCGAAACAAGAAATATCGCGAACAGATTCTTCCGCTCGTTGAGGATGTCGCGTCCAGAGCTCTCGCTGCTTCCGGCGTTCCCGCCGACGAGATTACGCATGTCATCGGCGTTTCGTGTACCGGTTCCTTTACGCCAGGCTTTGACATTGAACTCGTCAAGCGGCTCGGTCTGCCGCCCACGACTCGACGTACCATGGTCGGTTTCATGGGTTGTTATGCGGCTTTCAACGGATTGCGTGCGGCCGACGCTTTCTGTCGCTCCCACCCGAACGCCCGGGTGCTGCTGGTATGCGCTGAGTTGTGCACGCTGCATTTTCGTGTGGGGGATTCGCTTGAAGACGCCGTGGTGAACTCACTCTTCTCAGACGGTGCCGCCGCATGCGTCCTGGCCGCGACTGACCGCCACGATGCCGACGGTCAGTTTTCGTTTCTCGGATCGGGAAGCGCGCTCGACGACGATTCTTTGGACTACATGACCTGGGACATCGGAGACGTTGGTTTCGAGATGGGCCTTTCACCTCGGGTTCCAGCCGTAATCGGCAGACATGCGCCAGGCCTCGTGGATCAATTGCTACACAGCGTGGGTCGCTCCCGCGACGAGGTGGATTTCTGGGCGATTCACCCCGGCGGCCGCGCAATTGTGGAAAGCGCCGCCGAATCACTCGGGTTGGAAGGCGACGATGTGCGCGACAGTCTTGAAGTGCTACGGCTGTATGGCAACATGAGCTCACCAACGATCCTGTTTGTTCTCAAGCGCTTCTTCGATCGTAGCGCCAGTGAAACACTGAACTTGGGAGTTGCGATGGGGTTTGGGCCCGGGCTCACACTTGAAGGCTGTCTCGTGGGTCGCGCGTGACAATCCGTCATCGACTCGCGCGGTTTCCTCACTGACCGGCGTCTGAGACTAACTGGGCGAGCGTTGCGCGGGTGCGGTCACGTGCACCCGCGGCGCGATCGGGATCAACCTCCCATTCGACGTTGGTTGCGCCGTTGTCGATCCTCACTCTGGCAAGGATCGCTGCCGCGCGCTCGTAGTGAGCAAGCGCTGCTTCAAGATGCGTGCGTCGTCTACTGAGGGTTCTGGCCTGTCCAGACAGCGCGACATGCGCATCCCCGGTGTACGTGAGCACGGATCCCAGATTGCCTCGCAATACGGTACCAGCATGTTCGCCGTTGGCGAGCTCCTGGAACTCGATTCCCTCCTCGCAGGTCGCCAAGGCGTCCTCGAATTTGCCCTGCCTGATTTGAAGGCGGCAGATCACGCGCAGGCCACCAGCGGTCGAGTTGGCCCGACCGGAGTTCGCGTTGTCCTCCTCAAATGCCGCACGCGTGATTTCAAGTGCCTGTCGTCGGTACTGAATAGCCGCGTCCAGCTGACCATCAGCCTCGGCGCTGCGCGAAAGGCTGCCAAGTGCTCGGGCTACCGCCTCACGACCCTTGTCGTTTGCCGGGTCGGTGCGCGCCATCTCGCGCGCATAATCGAGTGATCGCTCCCCATGGCCCAACGCGCTCTCTTCATTGTCGAGCGCAAGCTCAGCGTTTCCGAGGAAGTAGTGGCATATGTGCAATCCGTACAGCACCCGGGGGTGCAGCGGCGCGCGCTGCTCGAGCCGTTTGAGGTGCGGCAGCCCACGCGCCTCGAGTAGAGCCTTGCCCTCGGCAAACCTGCCGGAAAACCGGTACCCGTCGTACAGGTAGGAGTACGCCCGCCACAAGTGCAGCTGCAGGTCAAGGTCGGTAGGAGCCACAACCGCCAGATCTTCAAGTATGGCGACGGACCTCAGAAGGTCTTCGATTCCCTGCGGTATGTCCCCACCCCAGATGCGGTACCAGCCGACCTCGCTCAGTACGCGTCCGTAGACATGGCGGGTTGCTGCGTCCGCGGAGTCTTTCTTGACAATGTGCTCCAGCAAACCGAGCGCCTTTTCGGCGGTGGGTATTGCAAGCGTGTCGTCGTCAGACCAGAAGTCGATGACGGCGAGTTGTCCGATAACCTGCGACAGCGCCAGTCGAACTGTGGCGTTGGAGGAGTCCTGCTGGAACAGCGCTTCTCTAAGTGAACGGGACCGCTCGTAGCTTTCGCGCGAGCCCGCCAGATCGCCGAGATTTGTGTAGTGAGGATTTCCCTGGATCCGGCCAATTCTTTCGTATGCCTCGGCAAGCTCGAGTTGAAGTGTCGGGTCACTTCGGGTACTGTTCAAGTTGTCGAGGTAGGCAAGGGCGCTGGCAACAAGCTTCTCTCGTGCGCGGGTCGCTCCAGGCAGATCGCGGAGTTCGTCGTGCAGATCGAAGACAAGCGTGTTCGCGAGGGATCGCACGTCTTCAAAACGAGTCTGCGCGATTCGGGCCTGCACCGTCGTTGCAATGATGCCGCCGACCAGTGCCGTTAAGACCAGTCCGGTGGCGATCGCTCCAGTGGTGTTTCGCTTCAGGAATGTTGTGAGTCTGTAGCCGAGGGTGTCGGGACGCGCTGAAACGGGCAGGTTGGCCAGATGACGACTGATATCCTCAGAGAGCCGCTCAGCGGACAGGTAGCGGCGTCCCGGATCTTTGTGCATCGCCTTCATAACGATGCGGTCCAGGTCCCCACGAAGTCGCTGCTGGAGTCGATGTTCACCAATGCTGCTCGGCCGCGGTGGGTCCCTCTCGCAGATTGTTCGCTCGACTTCAGTTGGTGGAAGCCCGCTCAGCGCGTACGGCCGACTAGTCGTAAGAAGCTCGTACAGAATGACACCAAGTGAGTAAACATCCGACGACGTGGTCACCGGGAGGCGCCTGATTTGTTCGGGACTTGCGTACTCAACTGTCATCACTTCGAGGCCGGGTCGCGTCAGCAAGGCTTCGCGTCCGGGATCTGACGTGCCAGCGCCCGGCTCGGCCTCGGCACCCTTCACCAGCTTCGCAATGCCGAAGTCGAGCAGCTTCACCCGTCCATCCGCAGTCACCAGAATGTTGGACGGCTTCAGGTCGCGGTGTACAACGAGATTGCGGTGAGCGTAGTGGACAGCATCGCACACCGTTTGGAAGAGCCGCAGCCGCTCGTCTACGCCGAGTCCATGTGCGTCGCAGTACTTGCTTATCGGAAGGCCATCGACAAACTCCATGGCGATGTAGGGCGAGCCCCATGCCGTGACACCACCGTCGAGGAGCCGCGCGATGTTCGGATGCTTCAACGAGGCAAGAATCTGGCGTTCGTGTCGTAACCTATCCAGCAGGTCATCCCGCAGCACACCCTGGCGCACGAGTTTGATCGCGACCTCTTGCTCGAACTGTCCGTCGGCCCGTTGTGCCAGAAATACGGTACCCATTCCGCCCCGGCCCAACTCGCGCTCGAGCACATAGGGGCCTATCCGCGTGCCGTCGGGTGCCTGCTCTGAGGCGACGGCCAGCCCGATCAGAGCTTCTGGTGGAAGCGGGTCTTCCAGGAAGTCATCGTCCGTGTCGGCGGACTTGAGTAGCGCTACGACCTCTGCGGCCATCGTCGGGTCGTGGCCGAGGTGCTGTCGCAAGTATTCCGCGCGCTGGTTTTCGGGCAGCGCCGTTGCCTCTTCAAAATGCCTGCGGATTTCTCTCCAGCGAATGCTGTCCATGCCGCGATCCTACGTTTTGACATAGATGTGCATCGCGGCTACTCTGGGGCTCGCAGTTCGTTGCGAAGCCAGGCACGTGCAGTTTTCCAGTCGCGTTTGACAGTCGCCGGAGAAATGTTGAGGACTTGACCCGTCTCGACCACCGAGAGTCCCGCAAAGTGTCGGCATTCGACTACGCGGCAGAGACGCTCATCCATGGCCTCCAGTCGCTCCATGGCTTGATTCAGGGCGAGGAGCTCTTCGATCCTGTCGTCGGTGAAGACGCCAAAACCCTCAGGCATGTCGTCAAGTCGCACGTCCGCCTTTCCACCGCCCCGCTTGTCGGCGTTGCGTTTGCGTGCGTACCAGATCAGCACGCGCCGCATGACGCGGGCGGAAATCGCGAAGAAATGGGCGCGGCTCTCCCACGGTGTACCGCCGTCAGATCGAGCGAGGTTGAGATACGCTTCGTGGACGAGTGCTGTCGTGTTCAGCGTGTGGTCTGCCCGCTCGCGTCGCATCTCGCGGTGCGCAATCCGTCGGAGTTCGTCGTACACCACGGGCAGGAGCTGGTCGATGGCTGTGCCATCCCCCTCCTGCCACTGCGCCAGCAGTTCCGTAACGTCGACATCATTCTTCATCCGGTCCCTCTTTCACGCGGAGCGACAATATATTGTAGCGTCGAATTGACAGTGTGTCGTTGCGGACCATTTACCGGCATGAAATACGCGACTAAGGCGTTCCGAAGCCCGACAGCCCTCGTTCTGCTGGCGGGTCTTGCGCTACGCGCCAGTTTACCGCTTTTCTCTCACGCACAGACCGAGACGGTCTCGTCGCCAGATGGGACCATATCTGTGGTTTTTGAGCTCGCCGATTCTGTGCCGACCTACGCCGTATCGCGCGCGGGCGTTGCCATCATCGAGCGGTCTCGGCTTGGCGTGGTTCTGCGCAATGCCGCTCCGCTGACATCCGGGTTTTCAGTTGCCGGCGTCGCGCGCTCCGAGCACAACGACGTATGGGAGCAGGTGTGGGGTGAAACAGCGCAGATTCGGGACCATCACCGGGAAATGCGCATCACGCTGGAGGAGACTGGTGTGCAGAACCCACGAACCATGGTGCTCAGGTTTCGGGTGTTTGACGACGGCGTCGGGTTCAGATACGAGTGGCCGTCGCAACCGTACCTCGACGAGTTCGTCGTTGAGGAGGAGGTCACAGAGTTCTCATTTGCGCAAGACAACACCTCGTGGTGGATCCCAGCATTCGAACACCAGCGGTACGAGTACCTATATGCCAGAGACCCCGTTTCGCGACTCGGCCGCGTCCACACGCCGCTAACAATGGTTACGCCGGATGGGCTCTACCTCAGCCTGCACGAAGCCGCACTTACCGACTACGCGAGCATGGCGCTGCAGCACACCGGCGGCACTACGCTGCGAGCGGAGCTCGTCCCGTGGTCGGACGGTGCTGCTGTCTTCGCGGAGGCACCACATGTTTCCCCCTGGCGCACGATTCAGATTGCTGATGAACCGGGTGAGCTGATTGCGTCCTACCTGGTGCTAAACCTGAACGAGCCGAACAAGCTGGACGATACTTCCTGGATTCAACCGGGTAAGTATGTTGGTGTGTGGTGGGAAATGCACCTGGGTATCTCCTCGTGGGGTTCGGGCGAAACGCATGGTGCAACGACCGAAAACGTCAAGCGGTATATCGACTTTGCCGCTGCCCACGGCTTTGACGGTGTGCTCGTTGAGGGCTGGAATACCGGATGGGACGGAGACTGGGCTGGTGACGGGGAAGACTTCAGTTTCACGGAGGCCCACCCGGACTTTGACATGGAGTATCTATCCCGGTACGCGGGAGAACGAGGCGTGTACATCATCGGCCACCACGAGAATGGTGGAGGCGTGGAAAACTATGCGCGGCAGCTTGAAGGTGCACTCGACTATTACGCGCAGCGTGGTGTACGTGCGGTGAAGTCGGGGTACGTCGAGTGGGGGCAGGACATCAAGCGAACGCTGCCAGCAAACACCGTCCCGACGTCTCAGCAGCGTCGCGTCGGCGAGTGGCACCATGGGCAGTTCATGGTGGAGCACTATCGGCACGTCCTTCAGCGGATGGCCGATCATAAGATCATGTTGAACGTTCATGAGCCTATCAAACCGACGGGAATCAGGCGAACTTACCCGAACATGATGACGCGGGAGGGTGCGCGTGGTCAGGAGTACAACTCTACCTGGGGCGGCGGAAACGGACTCGACCACAACGTCACACTTCCGTTTACGCGGCTACTGGCGGGCCCAATGGATTTTACGCCGGGTACCTTCGACCTGGACGGAGAAGGACCCGGTCCGCAGAACGCGGTAGAGTCAACGTTGGCCCACCAGCTGGCACTCTACGTCGTGATGTATAGTCCGCTCCAGATGGCGTCAGACCTTCCGGAGAATTACGAGTCACACCCCGAGGCCTTTCAGTTCATCAAAGACGTGCCGGTCGACTGGTCAGACACGCGCGTGGTTCATGCCCGGATTGGCGACTTCGTCACGATTGCCCGCAAAGACCGCAACAGCGAGGACTGGTACCTCGGCGGCATTACCGACGGGCAGCCACGCACACTCGTGGCATCGCTTGACTTCCTTGACGCCGGACGCACATATACGGCAGAGATATATGCTGACGCTGTGGACGCAAACTGGGAGACAAACCCGGAAGCCTACACGATCGCCCGGCAGACGGTTGATGCATCGACTGCGCTTCCGATGAAGCTGGCGCCGGGCGGAGGTATCGCGGTGCGCTTCGTTGCCACGGCGAACGAAGCTGAGGAGTGAGTGGCGGGGAGTAGCTTAGTGGTTTGCTCGGGCCACTTCCAGAACCGAGTTGAAGGCGGGCTTCGGGCTGCCGTTGCGGTCGAACAGAAGTGGGTGATTGGTGCGGCCGGGGAAGACCCAGTTGTTGCGCCACGAGTCACCGTCGGTTACGCCCCAGAAAGTCACGCGCGTGATTTTGTCCCGGTGGCGGTGAAAGACAGAGAAAGCGGCGGCGTAGCGGTCTGCGAGCGCTGTATGTACGGAATCGGGGAGCCCTTCGGTGTACGGGTTCATGCCCGGGCCGTCACCGCGAAGCGAGACATCGGCTGATCCCTGATCCGGGAAATCCTTGAGTACACCGATATCGAGCTCCGTCACCATTACATTCGTCAATCGTCCGAGCTCCTCTATTTGCTGCTCGATGTCATCGATCGCCGGCCAATCCATCCACATGTGGGTTTGCACGCCGATCCCATCAACTGCTACGCCGGCATCATTAAGGTCAGCTAGCAGACGGACGGCCCCGGCGCGTTTCTCTGCACTCTCGAGTCCATAGTCGTTGTAGTACAGTTCGGCATCCGGGTCGGCTGCCCGTGCAAACCTGAAGGCGTGGGCGATGTAGTCTTCTCCAATGATCTGAGACCACGGTGATTCTCGAAGGGATCCGTCATCCGCTAGTGCTTCGTTAACGACGTCCCAGCCATTTACCCGGCCGCGGTATCGCGTAACGATGGTTGTGATGTGGTCCTCAAGGATCGCCAGCAACTCGCCCCGCGACCGCGGTGTCCCATCTGGGTGTTCGAAAACCCAATCCCCAACCTGCTCGTGCCAGACGAGCGTGTGGCCGACGATGAACATGTTGTTTGCTTCGCCATACGCCACAAAGGCATCCGCCGATTCGAAGTCATAGCGATCCGCTTCGGGGTGGATGCTCTCCCATTTCATCACGTTCTCTGGCGTGATACTGTTGAACTGTGACTCGACTATTGGGGTGCCACGCGGATCTTCTCCCCGGAGTTGTGGGTCGTTGAGCGCGACGCCGATGAGGAATGCGTCAGCATAACTGTCACGCAGCGTCGTAGTTGGGTTCTCGGTCTCAGGTGTGCAGCCGGCGCCCGCAGCGACGGTAAGGAGGCAAACGGTGGCGGCCAGGCTTGTTCGAGCGATCATGGTGATGTCGAGGACGTTCTGGCGCGTCGGTTGGCAAGGTCAGCGGTAATCTTGTGCTCGAGCGCCTTGGAGATCGGGTAGAAGAGCATGCAGACCACTCCGAGTGCAAACGGTATGGCGGAATAGATCGTCGCCGACATTCGGATACCCTCCAGCACCTCGGGCGTCCGGGCGGTCGCTACTTCGTATCCGTAAGCAGCGAGGATCCACCCGGCGAATGCGCCACCCAGCCCGAGGCCTGCCTTGAGCGCAAAGGTGACACCGGCATACACCATCCCGGTTGCGCGCCGGTTGTTCGTCCACTCTGACCAGTCCGCGGTGTCGGCTATCATCGCCCAGAGTAGCGGGATCGTCGGTCCGTAGCTGAGGCTACTGAGGATAGTGAACGCGAACATGGCGTTTACATCGATCGGCTTCAGGAAGTAGAAAAGTGCCTGTAGTATCGTCGCACCCGCGAGCCCGACGACAAACACGAGCTTCTTTCCGAACCGTTCCGCCAGCGGCTTCGCAACCAGCACCCCGAGAATACTGACGAGTGTGCCAGCCATATTGAACAGGCTGAAGCCGACAGCAGTGGGAGAGTCACCTGGTTTTACGATTAGTCCGAAGGTGTCAAGGATGCGTTGTCCCAAACCGAGTTCGGAATCTGCCGAGAAGAGTCCGACGGTTCGCACGAGCTCGGTAAGGGCTGTCGGATCGACGTAGTACGTGAAGTAGTAGTACATCGAGCTACCGCGGAGGGAAAGCGTAATGAACACGAAGAGCGTCATCCCGAACATGGCCAGCCACGGCACGTTGCTTTTCAGGTCACGCAGGTCTTGTCTCGGGTCCGCGCGAGTGTCGACAATTGGTTTGACGCGCTCCCGCACGCTGAAGAACGTCGCAACGAAGAAGACGACTGCGAAAACGGCGTAGATGGCGACGGTAAGCGACCATCCGGCAGCCTCATCGACTGAGCCATCTGGTTGGGCACCGAGCTTCTGTACAAGCGGTAGGGTGAAGCCCTGGACGATGAATGCGGTCGCCATCGCAGCGAAGAAGCGGTACGAGGAAATGGCAGTGCGTTCGCCTGAGTCGGCTGTCATCACGCCCGTAAGCGCCGAGTACGGAACGTTGTTCATGGTGTAGGCAACCATCAACAGCGTATACGTGACAACCGCGTAGATCAGCGTGCCCCTGTCGCTCAGATCGGGTACCGTGAACGCGAGCCAGAAAAGCAGGGCAAATGGGATCGCGCTCCACAGGAGCCACGGCCTGAATTTTCCGCAGCGCGTATTTGTCCGATCGGAGATGATCCCCATGAAGGGGTCGGTGAAGGCGTCGCTGAACCGGACAAGCAACAGCATCGTCCCCAGGGCGCCCGCGCTGATCCCCATGACATCGGTGTAGAACCCGGCCTGGAAGACAATGAGGAGTTGAAAGACGAGGTTCGCGGACGAGTCCCCAAGGCTATAGCCGGCCTTCTCCCGAAACGTAAGCTTCACGTTGGCGGGGTCAGCCGTGATTGGGGTTGCAGTCATGAGAGAAGCGGGGCGGCAGTTAGTCAGTAACGCGGAGGTTCAGGCGGGTAAGGTCCTGGTCACGCGACGACGTGCCGACCATGAGTTCAAAGTCTCCGGGCTCTACGCCAAACGACTTGTCGATCCGCCAGAACGCGAGGGACGACTCAGTAATCGGAAGCTCTACCGTAGTGGTTTCGCCCGCGCCGAGGGTGACCTTGCAGAACCCCTTCAGTTCCTTGACCGGTCGGGTCACCGAAGACACGATGTCGCGGATGTAGAGCTGGATCGTCTCGGTCCCAACTCGTTGTCCCGTGTTGGTAACCTCTACAAGAACTGAGGTTGCGTCGCCGATCTCGATCTCCGGACTCCGCACACGCGCGTCGCTGATTTCGAAATCCGTGTAGCTGAGGCCAAAGCCGAAGGGGTACAGGGCAGTGGCGTCGTCAAACAGATAGCCTCGCCGTGCGCTCGGTTTGTGGTTGTAGAACGACGGGAGGTGGCCCGCCGAGCGGGGGATAGAGATAGGCAGCTTGCCGCTGGGGTTCACGTCTCCGAACAGAACGTCAGCCACGGCGTGCCCTGTCTCCTGCCCGAGGTAGAAGCACTCTACAATAGCAGGTACGGTCGCAGCGATCTCTGGAATTGCCAGCGGTCGCCCATTGAACAACAGAACTACGATTGGTTTGCCGGTCGCCAGCATTGCGGCAACGAGTTCCTTCTGCGCGCCGACCAGGTCGAGCTTTGTGCGGTCACCCATATGTACTCTAGACCAGGCCTCCCTCGCGGTCTGTTCGTTGCCACCCAGCGCAAGAACAATCAGGTCGGCATCTTCGGCGACGCGGACAGCCTGCTGAATCAGTTCGCGTTCGTCACCTGGCTTCGGAAGCTCGACGTCGTCCAGATTCCATGCACCGCCAATGGTGATCCGACACCCCTCTGCGGTAAGAACCTCGGCGCGTGTGCCGACATATGCGCGGATGCCCTCCAACACGGATACATCGACTGGCGGAGTGCCGCTGTACCCGCCGAGCAGACTTCGGTCTGCGTTGGGGCCGATCACGGCGATCTTCCTCGTGATGTCAAGATCGATCGGAAGGACACCCTGATCATTCTTCAGCAGGACAATCGACTTCTGACCGGCTTCGCGAGCGAGGGCGCGGTTTGGTGCGCTCCCGACGAACGCCTCCGCCGCGTCTGGATCAACAAACGGATCATCAAAGAGGCCAAGGCGGAACTTGGCCTCCAACATTGGGCGGACCAGCTCGTCAATCTCAGCTTCGGTAATGACCCCTGACTCAACCAGCTCTCTGAGATGTCGGTAACAGTCTTGCTCGGGAAGCTCGATGTTGACGCCGGCGCGTACGGCGAGCGCCGCCGCCTCTTTTTTGTCTGCAGCCACGTGGTGGCCGTGTGTATCGGGTCGGTCGGTCAGCTCCCAGATTGCGTAGTAATCCGAAACGACGAAGCCTTCGAAGCCCCATTCCTTTCGCAGGACGTCGCGAAGCAGCCACGAGTTCGCATGGCTCGGGACACCGTCAATCTCGTTGTACGAGGCCATCACACTCAGGCAACCAACGTCGATGGCAGCCTTGAATGGCCGCAAGAATACCTCGCGGAGCTCCCGTTCAGAGACGTTTACCGGTGCACAGTTCATTCCGCCCTCAGGCTGTCCGTGTGCAGCGAAGTGTTTCAGCGTGGCGATGACACGGTCTTTGTTCTTGAATGTCCCGTCACCCTGGAAGCCCTTTACCGCGGCGACTCCGAGCTGGGAAACCAGGAACGGGTCTTCGCCAAAGGTCTCCTCGACGCGGCCCCACCGCGGGTCGCGTGCGACGTCCACCACGGGCGTGAGCGCTTGATGAGTTCCGCGTAGGCCCGCCTCCTTGGCTGTCATTGTGTACAGTCGCTCGACGAGCTCCGGGTCAAAGGTCGCGCCAAGAGCGATGGGCTGGGGGAATGAAGTGCCTCCTGGAGCGGCCTGACCGTGGAGACACTCTTCGTGGAAGATTACCGGTATACCAAGACGCGACTCCTCTACGAAGAACCGTTGGATGGCGTTCGTCAACTCCGCCTGGCTGCGCGCATCTTGACCGTCTTCGGGTGCCTCCAGAGTGGCTCCTGCATCAGACGGGCGTCCCACCTGTCCGAGTCCATGACCGTGACCGAAGGACGACCGCGCCTTCACAATGTCGAACGCGCCAGTCTTCGGGTCGACAAGTGTTGCATCTTTGTCGTTCCAGATGCCGCTCATCTGCGCGACCTTCTCGTCCAGGCTCATGCGCTTCAGCAGATCATCTGCTCGCTCTTTCGGCGTGGATGTTTGGTCTCGATAGAGGTTGTCACTACGAGCCGGGTCGGGAGGTCGGCCGGAAGAAGGTGAGGATGATGGTGGCATTACTAGGTGGCTGCAAAGACGGACTGATGGTTAGTGCAACGGGGCCTATTATAGGGTATGTCTATGAACCGATCATTCCCCACATTCCTGTCCGTCCTGTTGGTGGCGATGTTGCTATATCCGCCCACCGCGTGGGCGCAGGATCCCGTCAACATTAACGGTGGCTTTGAGGCGACAGCCGTCGGCGTCGTAGCTGACCTGGCCGACGGCGTCGAGGGTTGGGACCTGGAGGCGAATGTCGCGGCCTCTCCCGAATTTGCGATTGTCGACGACTCAGTTCCTGGGCTGGTGCATGCCGGTGAGCGCGCGCTACGCCTCACAGTGAATTCCGCCGGTCCCAACGCCTACGACATCCAGGCGATTGCAACGCCGGTAGTAGTCGTGCCCGGGACCACGTACCGGTACTCG
>JANQRN010000034.1 GCA_028284545.1 Rhodothermales bacterium
CGTCCGCCCCGTCCGCCCCGTCCGCCCCGTCCGCCCCGTCCGGAAAAACATAGATTGATCCCGTCAGGTTTTCGCGCTGCGTTGGCGTCCCCACCCAGACCTCTGAGCCCGCGAACCCAACTCCATTTCCAAACCTGTCTCCGCTCTCGCCTTCGCCCAGACTGATATTCCGATGCAGCGACCACGCCCCCTGCTCTTTGGTGAAATGGTATACCGCACCACGGCTATCGCGCACCCCCGGTGCTCCGACAACGACTTCCGTACCCCTAATGGCGATGGAACTGCCAAAGTGTGCATTTGGCTGCGAGTCGACAGCGAGTCTGCCCGACTCGATCCACTCGCCATCTACAAGACTGAACTCGACGACGCGACCGACTTCCTCCAGGCCGTTCGCGGAATCGTTCCACATCGGCGCGCCGATTAGGGCGCGGCTGCCGGAGAGCTGGATTGTCAGTCCAAAGCGGTCCCCGTTTGTACCACCAGTTGCTTGAATGCGGCCCTTCTGTGTCCAGCGAGCGTCCTCCCCTCTGTGATAGGCAAACACAACTCCGGGCGACGACGGCGCCTCAGGCTCATTCCGGCGCTGGGCTGAACGGGCGGCGCCGGGAGCGCCGACCAGGAGCCAGTCGCCTTCGGCTGCCAGTGTGATGCCAAAATCAGTGCCGCAGTATCCGTACTGGTTGCACCCCGGGTCTAGCCCGTTTGTGCCTTCGCCGTCCAAGATGTCACTTGCGCTCCAGCCTGTTTCACTCCGGGTGAAGATGTGGAGCGGCCCGTTCCGTTGCCCTATGAACAGAGTATGCCCGCTTCTTGCGAGTGCGCTTCCGAATCCATCCGCTCGCTTGGCGTCGGGCGCCGTAAGTCGCGCGGTCTGCACCCAGGCGCTGGCCTCGCGCTGGTAAACGTAAACAGAGCCCTCGCGAAATGTAGTGTTTGGCTCTCCGACGAGTATTTCGCCATCGGTTACGATGACCGAGCTACCAAACGAGCCTGATTGAGCGGCGGCTGGTGACGCGGCCATCATCAGGACGAGAACCAACAGCGGCACAAAAAGGCATCGTTTTGACACGGCAATTTGGCGGTTTCGATTTCGACAGTTAAGGATGTCCATGTAGATCGTTTCCGGGGTTGATGGAGGGGCTATCGTCGCAAGGTGTATTCCGCGCATCAAAGCGGCGGACCTACGAACTCCTGTCCGTGCTCCAGTGCGATCGTTGCCATCGATTCCGCGTCTAGATCACCTTCTTCAAGCGAGGCGTAGAGAGCCCGAAACATGTCCTCGATACGCAAAGTTGGGGAGAAAATGTACCGCAATCGACCCGCTGTTTCGCCAACGTTCTTGAACGCGTGAACGGTGCCTCGGGGCACGAACGCAACGTCGCCCGGTTGCATGTGATACAGGACGCCGTCGACCTCCACGTCGAAGCGCCCCGTCAGAAAGAAGAACGTCTCGTCTTGCTCGTAATGAATGTGACGACCGGGTCCGACCCCCGGCTCGACGATGTCCTCGAAGACAGATTGCGTTCCGTCGGTATCCTTGCCCGAGAGCAAGAGTTTAAGTGTGATGGCCCCGGGGAAGACGAACGTCTCCGCCGTGGAATAGCTGGTGTGAATCGGTTTCATAGGCAATTACAGTTCGAGCACGACGCGCCCCCGAACGGCTCGTTGTTCGAGACACTCGTGGGCGCGGGCGATATGGTCCGTTAGCTAACCGCGAACGATATCGAACGATTCGCGAGAGCGATCGACAAACCTTCCAACGATGTCGTCACGCAAACCATCTGTTTCAGTGCTTTCCCATTCAGCAAGCGTAAATGTCGTAGACGACCGCAGCATCTCAATGTAGTAGATGATGATCTCGTTTCGTCTGTCTTCTGATGCGAGCCCGACGAACCGGGACATCATGAATTCGTCCTCAACTGCATACTCGCGGTCGGCGAGAAACCTCCGCGTTTTTGCACCCTCGCCAGCCGGATTCCGTGTGGCTTGTTCGCGGCTGTTGTAGAACCAGGTGTTGTGCCGATACACGTTCTCGCCGATCGTATCAGCATTGGCAAAACTGTAGTTATAAGTCTGGTCGTTGTTGTCCAGGAAGCCTTCAAACTGGACGATGAAGAGTCGCTTCACCTCGCCGTCGCCCCCGACATCAACAAACACAAAGCGTTCACCGGCCGCAATCGGACTGCCCACGAGGCTGTCGGGCCACTCGTCTGAGTTCGCCAGGATCTCTATATCAAACGAGCCCGCGAATACAAACGACGTGTCTACCCTGACGGCGACATCCGGAAGTGATGGCGAGTCGAGGGTATTGCCGACGACAGTTCGCCCGTCGCGACTTTCGCAGCCTACGAGCACGATGGCTCCGAACAATGTGACTAGAAGTGGGCGCACAAGACTCCGAGTTTGGGGCGTGGTCAACGCTTGTTGGAGGCGTTCTCTCTAGGCTGTCCTCAAGATCTTCTCCATCTTGCGGCCTCTCGCCAGTTCGTCGACCAGCTTGTCCAGGTATCTCGCCTGCCGAGTAAGCGGCGTCTTGATCTCTTCGATTCTGTAGCCACAAACTGATCCCTTGATGAGGCTAGCGTTCGGATTGAGGTTCGCCTCGGCAAAGAACTGTTCGAATGTCACCTGTTTGTCGATGAGCTTCTGCAACTTGGATTCGTTGTATCCAGTCAGCCATTCGATGACTTCGTGAAGCTCTTCCGTCGTCCGGCCCTTCTTCTCCACTTTTGCTACGTAGTGCGGGTAGACCGAAGAGAATTTCAGGTTGGCGACGCGCTCATCGTGTTCTTTCGTGGTAGCCATGTATCCGGGAGTTTCGTGCGCAGGGAATCTCGCTTAATCGGGGGATCGAAGCAATGCTACCCCAGAGCGCCTTCCGCGTAGATCGCGTTCATCTCCATTCCCGCAACCGGTTCAACCGAGCAACGGTTCACGGTGAATCCGGCCGCCTCCATCCAGCCGACAATCTGGCTCTGGGTGAAACGCAGCGCCACGACATCCGAGTCCTCGCCGTAGTCGATGCAGCCGTTGCCCTCCCACGTCGCGAGTAGCAGTCGACCGCCGCTGATCAGTGCGCGAGCCCACTCGCGAAGCGTTGGTTCCACGGAGTCAGCACTGAGATGATGCAAAGCGAAAAAGCTCAAGATGCCCGCAACCGAGTCCGATCGGATTGTCTCCAGATCTTGCATGTCTCCCACGAGAGTCGTGGCGGATTCGGGAAGTCGGTCAGTTGCAAGGCGGACCATCGCCGGCGACAAGTCGATGCCTACGAGTTGGCGGTCGGGATCAAAACGACTGCCGTACAGCGCCAGCATGTGGCCGGGCCCGCAAGACGTATCAACAACGGCACCGTGCAGGTTGCGAACGTCGCTCGCCAGTCGCTCGAGGAGATCCGCGTAGATCGGCAGGTTGATCTCCTCGTCCATGATCTTCGCATACCAATCCGCCGATGCCTCATAGAGCTCTCGGACTACCTCGGGAGATGACGCTGCTGGGTTGTCGGGCATTGTCGTTAGTTGGACGGTGTCACCTCCCACTCCTCGACGGCGACAGACACTATGAGGCTCGTCATTTCTGAACCGGGCCCGGTCTCGCGGAACGACATCAGCGCGTCGCGATGCGACCACTGTTCAAAAACGTTGACGCGATTGTCGTCCACCAGGTCGGGCGAAACACTAAATGAGGCGCAGTGTGGATTCTGACGCGCGGCCTCCACGACCGGCCTCGAGGCAGCCAGGAATTGATCCCGGGTTCCTGGCTTAAGAAGGAGGTGGCCGCCGACAATTGTCATCTTTGTTCGCAACGTCTCAATCGTGGAGGTTCATCGGCAAGGTCGTTCAACCAACCCCCCGAAGCAATACCGGTCCACCTTGAGTGGCCAGGGCTCAAGTGCCTGAGGACAAGCGTTTTGGGCATTTCACTCTATCTTACGGGCGCTAAGGGGATTACGAGTTCATTCGACCAAGATGATAGGCACCACTGTTTCTCACTACCTGATCGAGTCCGAAATCGGACGCGGCGGAATGGGAATCGTCTACAAGGCGACGGACACACGGTTGGATCGAACGGTAGCGCTCAAATTCCTTCCGAGTACGCATCACTCCGACGACGACGCCGAGGCGCGATTTGTACATGAAGCCAAGTCAATATCCGCGCTCGACCATCCGAACATTGCGGTAGTCTATGAGATTGGGGAGACCGAGAAGAAGGAGCTCTTCATCGCCATGGGATACTACACCGGCGATACGCTTGCGGAGCACATAGCGAGCCGGCAACTCTCGAACGAAGAGGTAGCCGACTACACCCGACAGATTGCCGCCGGACTCCAATGTGCGCACGAGAAGGGAATCATCCACCGCGACGTCAAACCGGGCAACGCAATCGTCACGGAAAGTGGCTTGCTGAAGATCCTTGACTTCGGGTTGGCGAAGGTCCACGACGTTACGCTGACCGCAGACAACTTGTCCGTTGGAACACCAGCGTACCTGAGTCCGGAGCAGTCAACCGGGAAACCATTCGATCATCGTGTCGACCTGTGGGCCCTCGGCGTTGTGATGTTTGAAATGCTGACGGGCGATCGCCCGTTTGTCGGCACGTATCCATCGGAGGTCGCGTACGGGATCGTCAACAACGATCCCCCCGACGTGCAGGAACTACGACCAGACGTGTCTGAGGAGCTCCTCGTTATCTTGGATCGATTGCTACAGAAGGACCCTGACGACAGGTACGCGTCTGCTGGCGACGTTGTAGCGGCATTGGGTGGCGACAGCGATGGCAGGGTCCCGGTACCGACGCGTATCGACACCGTGTCGGCTGCCGATGGCTCCGCGTCGAAGATGACCGGGCTGTCCTCGATCACGAATATGCTCAATCGTGATACCATCACGAGGACTGTCGTTGAGGTAGTTCCGAAGAAGGTATTTGGTGTCGCTGCCCGACTGTTCTACAGCGTAGCGGTCTCGCTCATAGCGGTTGTCATCGGATACTTCTTCCAACAGCGGTTTCTCGAGAACAGAGCGTCGAATGCGGGTGTCGCGACCGTAATTACCGAGGACGCGCGAGCGGAGGCGCGGCAACATGCCCGTTCCGGAATTGACTATCTGGCCGATCAAGACTACTCGCTAGCGGTAGCCGAGCTTGAACAGGCCATCTCCCTTGACTCGACGTACTCGGCCGCCTGGAGTTCGCTGTCTGCCGCACATTTGCAGCTGAACAACTTTGCAGAGGCGGCAGACGCTGCAACAAAGGCCGTCGTGCTCGATAGGGAGAACGACGGCGCGTACTACAACCTCGGATTTGCGTTATCGGAACTGGGTAAGGTGGACGAGGCAATCAGCGCGTTTGAGCGCGCGACCGAAATCACGCCCAGTTTCACCCGCGCATTCAGTGCGTGGGGCGACATGCTCATAGAGGAGGGTCGCCCCGACGAGGCGCTACGCGTGCTCGCTGATGCAAGCCTCACAGCGGAGCCGCAGTACGCCTTCTTGATCTTCAAGAACATTGGCAAGGCCCACTTCGTGCTGGAACAGTACGAAGACGCGATAACCTATCTCGAATCGGCTCACGAGCGAGAGGACAGGTGGCCGGAAACCAGTTGGCTACTCGCCCAGAGTTACGAAGCGCAGGGGCGCCGGGACGACGCGAGGTCGATGTACGAGCACTACGTGTCGATCGAAAATAATCCGGCATTCAAGAAACGCGCACGAGACCGAATCACCGAGTTGTAGACAGGCGAGGAGCGGGAAGACAGCTGACGCCGCGTTGGCGTCGACACCGTTCGCCGCAGAGGCCGGTCAGGTAATCTCCAGAAAGATCGATGCCGGAAAGTGCCCCGGGCTAGATGAGTTGGCCACCTCAAGTCCGTCCCGGTTATCCGCCGGGACATATTCTGGAAAGACCTCGCGCAACATGTCGGGTCGATCGTAGTGCAGATGACTCAGACAGAAGAGCGTGCGGACGTGGTCATTTTGCGTCATGAACGCGCGTAGAAGAGACGTCTCCATCCACTGGAAGTAGGTGGTTAGTACGTCCCTCGGATAGTCGTATGGGAGGTAGATATCGTGGACGTGGACGATAACGCCCGGAGCGAGCCGCGGGAGGACTTCCAGAACAAGAAAGTTGACATCGCTGCCCGGCTTAACCGTGTGAGACGAGTCAATGAAGAGCAAGTCGCCACGGCCGAGCGCGGAAAAGAGACTCATGTCGACCGTCTGCACGGGCGTTCGGATGAGCTCAATGCCGCCCAGTTGCAGGAGCGCCGGAGAAGGAAAGGGCTCGACGCAAGTGATCTTGCATTGAATGCCTGTCTCAGCTCTGTTGCGCTCCGCCGCTGCAATCATGCACGCAGTTGATACACCGCTTCCAACCTCGACAATGCGCTTCGGTTTATGGTGCCGAACAATGCCGTGAAGCGCCTGCGCCTCGACAAAACCATAGCCCGGACCGAACTGCTGGTCAACCGCTTCCAGATAGGTGCTGTTACCCGTGTACTCCGCCTGGTATGGCACGCACGTTTGTCGAAGAATCGCAATTTGGTCGTCGAGGTCGACCCGAATGCCGGGCAGCTCTGATCGGCCAGACCAGGCGTCACGCGTTTTCTCAAGCTGGTGGGGGTTCGCCACCGAAGCGTAGTAGTGCGTTGGTAGAACGAACACGCCCAGACGACACCCAAGCCGAAAAGCGGAAAACGACAGGTGTTTCAGGAAGCGCTTCATTCCAGGTCACCCGCAACCCAGCGAATCGCGTCCCTGAGTATGTACCGAAATCCGAGGTTGAAGTACGCACTACTGCCATGACCCGGCTGAATAGCAACCACGCGGGCCGCTTGATACGGCCCAACCCACACTAGCGGCCCGTCGCTGCTAGTGAGTGTCGTACTGAGGAGTACTTCAACTTCGGGCGAGATCCAGAGACCCTTATAGGTTTCGTCGTAGAGGTGCATCGGATGCCCACCCAGACTTGACACCACTGGATGTGCGCTAGTCGGCCTTGCCACCATCGACTCGTCCTGCTGATATGTCGACGCGGCGTGATCCCCTTCTGGCCTCAGGAAATACCTGCCCCCAACCACTGCCGTGTGCCACCACGGCCAATCGCCGTAGTTCGCAAGCGCGTGATGCCACACCACCAGTCCCCCGCCACTCTCGATAAACTGAACAAGGTTGGTGCGCGCCGGCTCTGCGAGTGAACCGCTGAGATTGTACATAAGGACCGCATCAAACCGGCCACGAATGTCCTCCCGGAAGGCAACGGTGTCACCCATGACAACCGTGTAGTTGACCCCGTCGAGTGTTTCGAACAGGCGAAAGACGGAGCTTTCATACGTCCCGCCTCCCATGACGATAAGCAGTTGTACGTTCTCGGGTTCGCCATTGTGGGGCTGGGCTTGAAGCGGGAGGGCACCCGAGAGGATCAGCGCAAAGCAGCAGAGCCAGAGTTTCATGAGTCCTCATGTGTTCATTCCGGAGGGCACGAGATGAGCTAAGCTAGCGACTGACGCGGTGATCAGCGACACTTGACAGCCGCCCGCTCAGACCGCTCAGCCTACTCGTCCCGGACTAACTCTTTCACGCGCAGCCGCCCCACCTCCAACTCCTCGATTTGAAGCCGCTTCACCACCGCGCCTTCAACCGAGAGCCGCTTT
>JANQRN010000042.1 GCA_028284545.1 Rhodothermales bacterium
GACGGCCCGGCCCGCATTCTCGAATTCCGCGAGATGGTCGCGGGGCTCAACCGCTCAGGCCTGCGAACCGTCATGGACGTCGTCTACAACCACACGAGCGGCAGCCAGGGCGGCGACAAGTCGGTGCTCGATAAGGTTGTGCCCGGCTATTACCATCGACTGAACGATGCCGGTTTCATCGAAACCTCGAGCTGCTGCGCGAATACGGCGACCGAGCACAACATGATGGAAAAGCTCATGCTCGATTCGCTGCGCGTCTGGGCCACCGAGTACAAGGTCGACGGCTTCCGCTTCGACCTCATGGGTCATCATACGAAGGCCAACATCGAAAAGGCGCGCGACATGCTGCAGTCGCTGACCGTCAAGGACGACGGCGTAGACGGCAGTGCTATCTATCTTTACGGCGAGGGTTGGAATTTCGGCGAGGTGGCCAACGACGCCCGCTTCGAGCAGGCTACGCAGGCGAACATGGGTAGAGGCACCGGCGTCGGTCCGTTCAACGACCGCATGCGCGACGCCGTTCGCGGCGGCGGCCCGTTCGATTCGGGTGAAGACCACGTGCGCCGTCAGGGGTTCATCAACGGCCTGTACACCGATCCGAACGCACTGAACAGCGGCAGTGACGGTGAACTCGACGAGCTGCTACGGTTGACCGACTGGATTCGCCTGGGATTGGCGGGAACGATGGCCGACTACCAGTTCATGGATCGCTTCGGCAACCTCGTGCAGGGCAGGGATATCGACTACTTCGGCAACCCGGGCGCGGGTTACACGAGCGACCCGCAGGAGATTATCAACTACGCTTCGGCGCACGACAACGAAACGTTGTTCGATATCAGTCAGTACAAGCTGCCTCTCGCGACGAGCACCGACGATCGCATCCGTGTGCTGAATCTCGCCAACAGCATCATTGCGCTCAGCCAGGGTGTGCCGCTGTTCCACGCGGGCCAGGACATAGCGCGCTCGAAGTCGCTCGACAGGAACAGCTTCAACTCCGGCGACTGGTTCAACTTCGTCGACTGGAGCTACAGCAAGACCGGCTGGGGCAGGGGACTTCCGCCCTTTGGCGATAACCAGAACAACTGGGAAGAACAGTCCGCGTTGCTGGCTAATCCGGCACTCGCGGATGTCGACCGGCGCGATATCCGCTCCGCGGGCCGGCACATGCGCGAGATGCTCAAAATCCGCAGCAGTTCGAAGCTGTTCCGCCTGCGCACCGGTCAGGACGTTCAGGAGCGCGTCGAATTCCACAACACCGGTCCGGGCCAAATACCGGGCCTCGTCGTGATGAGTCTGCGCGGCAAGAAAGACATCGAGATCGTTACGCTCTTCAACGCATCGCCCGAGGCACAGTGGTTCACGCTGGAGACCGGCGAAGACCGCGAATTCGATCTGCACCCCGTGCAGGAGCATTCGCACGATCCGGCCGTTCGCGGGGCTCACTACTTCGATGACAGCTACACGTTCTACGTGCCGGCACGCACGACGGCAGTGTTTGTCGCCTGTGACGACGAGGACGAACATGATGACGACGATGACTAGGCGGCCGTCATAGCTTGCCCGTTCGAAAGCGGTACCCTTCGCCAATTTGGCTGGACAAGTCTTCAACGGCCCGGAACAATCACAGAAGCCGCCGTGCGGTGATACGGTCGACCTGACGGATTTCGAATCGTTCCCGGAGCGCTGTGCAGCGCCGCGTCCGCGACTTCGGTTCGACGATCGACGTTACGACACAGGGTTAGGGTCACAATCTTTCTTGCCACAGGCGGGAGCTGTACAAACGACCCTTAGGGGGAATGCCATGTACCGTAAATGCTCTCTCTCAATTGTGTCCGTCTGCATGGCCTCAATACTGCTGGCGTGCTCACCCGAGGGCGCAAAACGCCTGGAGTTTGGTACACCGGTTCCGGACGCCCGATACACAGTGGAGCTCGATCGTACGTACGCAACAGAAGAGCTTCGCGTCAAGCTCGACGAGCTGGCCGCCATAGCGGGATTCGATACTCGTCTAGGTAGCACTTCCTCGAACAACTTACCTCGGGACGCAAGACCGCATGTATCAGACATATGGATACCCAATCCCGACACAGGCCAACCAGCCTACCAGATCGATTTCTCGAGCCCTCGCGGCGAAGCGACGACGAACAGTTTTCGGATCATCTACTATCAGGAAACGAGTACCGAGCCTTTCGATGAGAAAGACTGGATAGCGTTCTTCCGCTGGCAGAGCGACTACATCCCGTCGGTGTTTCCCAACGCTACCGTTTCCGTGTCCAGACACCCGGCGGAGAAGACTTCGCGAACCGAGTTGCTGCGCATCATGCGCGAGACTGATCTGGTGGTTCCCGTCGATCACATACCTTCTGCTGAATCGGAATGAATTCTTCGCAATAAAAGCGTCGATGCCGGAAGACCTCCCGATACCGGCGTTTCGAGGTACAACTCAGTTAAGCGGGGAAGGAGGTGTCAGAAGAAGTCCGTGGATAGATATCGCGCGTATGTTCTAATGGCGGTTGGAAAACGGGGGTCCAGTATGATCAAGATATCCACTGCCTGTCTTTTCGCGGCCTTCCTGGTGTTTTCGACCTTTGGCTGCGCACAAGAAGAAACAACAGTGGAAGAGACAGCTGCGAAAGACAGGCGCGTAGTCCTGGTGACGGGTTCGACAGGCGGTCTTGGGCGTGAGGCCGCCCTGGCGCTGGCTCGTGGCGGCGATCACGTCATCATTCACGGTCGAAACGAAGAGCGTGCACGCGAGGTCATTCAGGAAATCGAGGAAGACGGTCGAGGCACTGCGAAGTTCTACAAGGCCGACTTTGCCAGCCTCGAAGAGATCAAGGGTTTGGCGGACGCCATTCTCGCCGACTACGATCGGCTCGACGTTCTGATCAACAACGCGGGCGTCTTTATCCCGGACCGAGACGAGCGCCCGACAACCGAAGACGGTTACGAGCTGCACTTTCAAGTCAACTACCTGGCCGGGTACATCCTCACTGCGAAGCTATTGCCGCTGCTCGAGGCCAGCGCACCGAGCCGCGTTGTCAACGTCGCTTCAGGACAGAGCCCGCTGAACTTCGATGACCTCATGCTGCTAGATGGCTACAGCGGCATGGAGGCCTACTTCCGCAGCAAGAACGCACAGATCATGATGACCTTCGCCATGCAGGCGGACCTGGCGGAACGGGGGATTTCAATCAATGCCCTTTTCCCGTCGGCATTGATGAATACCGACATGGTGATCGAAGCGGGCTTCGAGCCGCAGTCGTCGGTTGAAACCGGCAGGGACGCGCTGCTGCAGCTCGTCAACGACGACGTGGGCACCGGCAAGTTCTTCGATATCTTCGAGGTTGGGGAGGCCATTCCGCAGGCATCCGATACCGAAGCCCAGCAACGGCTCATGAAAATGAGCGAAGAGCTCACGTCAGTGCGTATCGCGGGATCGGATAGCGGCTCTGCCCAATGACCGCTTCTGCCAAACGCGATGACCTGCTCTGCCTTGAATCGAAGCGGACGCATCCCCGACAGTAAATCTCTCTGCGAGGCTCCAATGAGCGTACGAAGAAAGACATTATCAAGAATACTGGTCGCTGCGCTGAGTTTGTCCTTGGCAGGCTGCGCCTCCATCAGTATCGACCGGTCCGACATTCCGGAAAACTCCAGGCTCATCGTTCTTTCGACGATCGAAGACAAGATGTTTATCAACGATACCGGGATGACAATATTCGAGCGCAGGGACGACGCCTATATCCCGCTGGATAACTGGGGTCTTGCCGAAGAGGCCCGGCAAATGGTGATCCGCCTGCTTCAGTCGGATCCGAAATTCGAGATCGCCGACAACGGCAACCGAGGAGCCAGCCAGTTTTCCGAGCACGTCCAATGGGAGTCGACAAATTTCGGCAAGCTCGGAGAGAATACTCGACGCGTTCAGGCGTATTGCTCTGAGGAAACCGCAGACTATCTTCTATTGATCCAGCCGGGATTGGCGACGACGCCGACGATGTATCTGCTCGCAAATCGCGGGTTCGGTTACGATCAACGCAGGATGCTTGGCAAACGGACGGTCACGTCGGTTGGGTACTCATCCATTGTTCTTCTCTATGATTGCGCTTCAGGTAAGGAGATCGAGGGATTGAACGAGGTGGTCTGGCACAGGTTGGACGTGTCCGAATCGCTCGAACCCGGCGAGATAGAAATTCTTCCGGAGGTCGAGGTGATGCGTGCTGAGCATACGGAGAGGTACATGGCGGCTGTCAAAGCCGCTATCGAGAGGGTTCGAGTATTTTCGTTGCCCTGAGGTATGACACTGCCTGGTGTCCGTAAGGGCATCGGGACGTGTGCCGCTCAGTCAATCACCTGGATTCCTGCGCTTCGCGCGCAGGACAATTGCGATCCCCAGGAGTATGGCAACGGTTGCCACCAGCAGCCGCAAACTGACCGGCTCGCTTAGAACCAGCACTCCCATCAACGCGGCAAGCGCCGGTACGCTCAGCTGAATGGTGGAGGCGTTGACCACGCTGATATGCGGCAACACGGCATACCAGATGATGTAGCCGATGCCGGAGGTCACGACCCCGGACGCCAGTGCGTATCCGACACCGGCGCTATCGACGTTGAATGTCTGCAGCGCGCCCACCA
>JANQRN010000055.1 GCA_028284545.1 Rhodothermales bacterium
GTTGACGCTGCGCACGGCGTTCCTGCGAAGCCTGCGCTTTTGCGGCAGCAACGTCTGAGGCGGTCTCGCTGGCGACGATCTCCTTCTGACTCGGGTCGCACCGGATGATGCGCAGCCCACTGATCTTCTCGCCAATCGGATAGTTCTGACGGAAGGCCTCCTCCGACTTGCTCTTCAGCTCGGTCGACGGAATCGTTGCCTCAACATCCAGCGGAAGGGTGACAATGACGTTGCCGTCTTCGTGCCGGGCGATCGTCGCATCCGTCTCCGTACCTGGCGCATACACCTCGGTGAAATGCGTCCACGGATTGGTCTCGACCTGCTTATGGCCGAGCGAGATCCGGCGCTCATCCGTGTCGATGTTCAGCACGACGACATCGAGCTCCTGTCCCTTCTTCACAACCTCGCCCGGGTGACGCACCTTCTTTGTCCACGACAGGTCGGAGATGTGTACGAGCCCGTCGATACCTGGCTCGATCTCCACGAAGACACCGAAGTTTGTGATGTTGCGCACCGTACCCCTGAGTACCGTTCCCGGGGGGTAGCGCTCGATGATGTTCTCCCATGGATCGGGCTCGAGCTGCTTCATTCCGAGGGAAATCTTCTTCCCTTCGTGGTCGATGCTCAGGATTTTGACGCTCACCATCTGGCCGAGTGAGACCATCTGGCTTGGATGCTTCACATGCTCGGTCCAACTCATCTCTGAGATGTGAACCAACCCCTCGATTCCCTTCTCGAGCTCGACAAAGGCGCCGTAGTCGGTGATGGAAACGACCTTACCCTCTACGGTGCTATCGATCGCGTAGCGCTCGCCGATGTTGTCCCACGGATGCGGCTGAAGCTGCTTCAGGCCAAGCGAAATCCGCTGACGCTCTTTGTCGTAGTCGAGTACCACGACCTTAAGCTTCTCGTCCAGAGAGACAAGTTCCGACGGATGCGACACACGACCCCAGGAGAGATCCGTAATGTGCAGCAGGCCGTCGACGCCGCCAAGGTCGATGAAGACACCGAAGTCGGTGATGTTCTTCACGAGACCCTCGAGAATCTGCCCCGGCTCCATGGTCGACAGAATTGACTCTCGCTGCTTCTCGAGATCCTTCTCGATAAGCGCCTTGTGTGAGACAACGATGTTCTCGTTGGCCGGGTTGAGCTTGACGATCTTGAACTCCATGCGCTTCTCGAGGTACGCGTCGAAGTCGCGAACTGGACGCACGTCGATCTGAGACCCCGGCAAAAAGGCCTCCACCCCGTCAAACAACTCCGCGATCATGCCGCCCTTGATGCGACGCACGATGACCCCCTCAAGGACCTCCTCATTTTCGAAGGCGTTCTCGATCCTCTTCCAGCGCTGGACCTTCTCGGCCTTTGTCTTCGAGAGTACAAGCTGACCGTGGTAATCCTCGATCCGCTCGAGATAGACTTCAACCTCCTGACCGATATCCAGGTCTTCTGCGAATTCGTTCCGCGAGACGATCCCATCACTCTTGAAACCGATGTCGATAACAACATCTTTGTCTCCCAGGCTCACGATGCGGCCCGTAACGATTTCGTGCGCCGAGACGTTCGTCAGCGTGGAGTCGACGAGGTCAGCAAGCGCCTTGTGCCGCTGCGCAAGCTCACCTACTTCCGGGTCGGTCTCCAGATCTGACAGCTTGAACACTTCCCCGACGATCTCGCCGGTATAGCCGACGCGTACCGTAGATGGTGACTCTTTGGTTTCTTCTGCCGCCGCTTCCGCGGAATCCGCGTCGGGTTCGTCGGTTGCTTCAGCAGATTCTGCGGGCGTATCTACGGGCGTCTCTGAGGGCGCATCTGCGGCGCCATCGCCAGCGGCGTCAGCCGTCGAGTCGTCAGCGGTCGCTTCAGTTGCAACATCAGCTGCAGCTTCGGTCGTCTCCGACTCGGGTTTAGTTTTGGGTTCTTCTGGGACGGTGACTTCCGTCACCTCCTGCGGATCTTCAGCCATGATTGTTTGGTGAGGGACAGCTCAGAGCTTGCTCTGTCAGGAAGGTGCCGCCTCTCGGGTTATTGATCGCTTCTCTGATCTTGTTCTTGGGAAACGCCTGCCCCCGGTCTTCCAAGCCGGGTCGGCGCCGTTACTTGCTCGACGATCAGGTTGACCTGCTCATCGAAAGTCGTGCGCGTCGTATCCACCAGCAGCGCGTCATCTGCGCGTCGCAGCGGTGAATGGTCACGAGTCGCGTCGCGCTTGTCGCGACTCCGGATTTCGGCGAGAACGTCGTCCAGCGAGATGTGCTTGCCGGTCTGGTGAAGGTCCACCTGTCGACGCCGCGCGCGCACCTCCGCAGAGGCATCCATATATACCTTCAGGTCAGCGTCAGGGAAGACAACTGTTCCGATGTCACGCCCCTCGACCACGACTCCCCGGCCGTCTTTGGTCATAGCTATGACCACCTGCCGCTGAAGGTCAACTATTCGCTCTCGCACCACGTGCAGCCTGCTCGCCCGGCTCGCCATCAAACCTACCTCCGGCGTCCGGATCATCTCTGTCACGTCTTCGCGGTTGACCATCGTTCTCAGTTGGTCACCCTCGGGAAGCATCTCGAGTCGAAAGGAGTCCAGGGCTTCGCCGACTCGTTCGGCGTCTGCCAGCTCATCCTCCCTAACTGATGTCAAACCCGCACGTAACAGGTGCAAGGCCACAGCACGATACATAGCTCCCGTGTCGAGATATCCGAAGTCCAATCGCCGCGCAACGGCTCTCGCCGTCGAGCTCTTACCAGAGCCAGCCGGCCCATCAATAGCGATTATCAATCCGAAACTATCCCTCGTGGGCTAATGGCGGACCAAAGGTCCCACCGCGCCGTGGTTCGCGAAATCTCAGCCTGCAAAAATACGTCCGCCATGACGCACCGGCAAGGAGAACACGCGAATATTGCGGCTACCCTACCCGATTGTCCGGCTCACCACGCGAATCGGCTCCGGGTATTGAATGGGGCCAATCGCTGTGTCAATAGTGGGACGAGCCTCCAGGCGGACTTTTTTGGGCGATCCGCCCTGTCCGGCTAGTGACAGTCCCAACTCGGCCAGGTCAGTCAGGTTGCTGCCGAAAAACTCAAGCAAGTCAAGCTCGATCTGAAGAGGAATCACCGTTGGTTCGCCGGGCCGAAGCTCCACAACATCGTCGAAAACGCCACTGATCGTCCGCCGATCCTCTAGAAAGAGGGTCCAGTCGAAGCGCACGAGCCGCGCCGAAACCCGGTTGTCCTCCGGATTCGCGGCTCCAACATGCAGTCGGAATGCCAGTGGCATTCGCTCTCGCGCCAGATTCGAGCCCAGCTTCGCAAGATCTACTACCGAAAGGTCATCGTATCCGCTGACCTCGTCGAGCCTCACCCCGGCAAGATCTACCTGGTCGATTCTGTCAAGGCTGAATGCTACCTCCTTCAGCGCAGCAAACTCTCGCAGCGTCGTGCAGCCGAGGAGCTGGGTCACGAAAACAACTATCAAGGCGGGCAAAACGCTTGCTCGAAGCGATCTGGGGCTCATCACGCGACTCATCCTGGCTGGGGCAAATTGATTAGGGGGTCTTAACTTCGATGTCTCACGCTATGCGCAAACTCCGACACAACGAAATCGAGCGTCTCTCACCCGACGCCTTCCGCGACCTGCCGAAGCATCCGATCAAGGCGGTCATCGAAGATGTCCGGTCAATCCACAACGTCGGCTCCATGTTCCGAACCGCCGACGCGGCTGCGATTGAGCAGCTGATTCTCTGTGGCATCACGGGCACCCCCGAGAACCGAATGATTCACAAGACCGCCCTGGGTGCAGAGGAGACGGTTAACTGGACCCATCAGGGCTCGAGCGTCGACGCAATCCGAATTCTTCGCGAGTCGGGCTACTGCATTGCAGCGCTTGAGATTACTGACACGCCGACTAGGGTCAGCGACCTTGCGATAGCTCAGTTTCCGCTAGCTCTGATTGTCGGCAACGAGGTTGGTGGACTAAAGCATGAGTCGATCGCGGAGGCAGACGTCGCGATCGAAATCCCCCAATACGGGACGAAGCAATCGTTCAACGTCGCCGTTGCCTTCGGTATCGCCATCATGGGAATCGTTGACCGTTACCGCGAGCTCCATAGTGTGGCTTAGACCAAATGAATAGGAAAGTCCGAGAACATCTCGACATCCCAGCCCAGGTGGTTGAGTCGACGCGGCACATCGACTGTTCGTTGCTACAGGACGCCCCCGTCGCCTCGCGCTATGGTGTTCGCATCGACCTTAGTGCGGATTCCGAATTCCTGCGCGAGATGTTGGAAACGGCAATACTGATGAAAGTCGATCACGTTTGCTTCCACGTCCGGACTGCTGACGATCTCGACGCTGCGTTGGCCGCCTTTCGCGAGACGGAAGCGGCGAGGTCGACGATCGCCCACCTGTCGATTCCCGAGGGCGCGTCCATAGATGCGTCAATGATCCAATCAGCAGTTATTGGGTTCGGCGACCCCCAGTCCACCACGGTCTGCGGCTCTGAACTCTCGGGCTTGCGAGTCGCGCGGGAGCTCGGGCCAACAGGAGCTTTCCTTGACGACATCGCCACCCTCCGTGCGACGCGTGTCCGGAAGGATACTGTCGTGCCACAGACGATCGTTTTCCGTCCCGGGCTTGAAATGAGTTCAGCCGACGAGGCCCTGGTCGACGCCTCCGGTGCCACAGTCACCGCCAAGCTCGGCTGCGCAGACATGGTTGCTTTCGAGCCGATCGAAGATGGCACCGACATGCACGCAGTTATCAAGCGGTACTGCGCATTACAACACGTACTTTTTCGAGAAACGGGACTACACGCTGCCGGCGACGTATTCTCGGGCAGCTTCTATGGTGACCATCTCGTCGACTCCTTGACAGGCGACGGCATCCATGCGCAGGCCGTCGTGGACCGGAGCGACCCACCTCACGTGGCCAACCTCACACCGGCCGGTACGCCACCCTTCATCCGCGGGCCGTACGAGACGATGTACAACGGACGCCCGTGGACGATCCGCCAGTACGCCGGTTTCTCAACAGCCGCCGAGTCGAATGCCTTCTACCGCCGCAACCTCGCGGCGGGCCAGCGCGGGCTCTCGGTTGCCTTTGACTTGCCGACACACCGCGGCTACGATTCCGACCACCCACGCGTCACCGGTGACGTCGGCAAGGCGGGTGTTGCGATTGACAGCGTAGAAGACATGCAAGTGTTGTTCGAGGGAATACCACTTGACAAGATGTCTGTCTCAATGACCATGAACGGCGCCGTACTTCCGATCCTCGCATTCTACATCGTCGCGGCTGAAGAACAGGGCGTTGCGCCGTCTGCGCTTTCGGGCACCATTCAGAACGACATCCTGAAGGAGTTCATGGTGCGCAACACCTTTATCTACCCGCCTGCACCGTCGCTTCGGATTGTGCGCGACATCCTCGCCTACTGCGCTGAACGTATGCCGCGCTTCAACGCGATCAGCGTGAGTGGGTACCATATGCAGGAAGCGGGCGCCACGGCTGGAATCGAGCTCGGCTACACGCTTGCGAATGGCCTCGAGTATCTGCGCTGCGGGCTCTCAGCGGGAATGAACATCGATGACTTCGCTCCACGGGTGTCCTTCTTCTTCGGAATCGGGATGAACTTTGTGCAGGAGATTGCCAAGCTTCGCGCCGCCAGATGGCTCTGGTCAGAGCTCGTATCCCAGTTTTCTCCGCAGAACCCGAAGTCGCGCATGCTTCGAACGCACTGTCAAACCTCTGGGTGGAGTCTGGCCGCAAGTGATGCGCACAACAATGTTGCAAGAACTTACGTCGAGGCGCTCGCTGCTGTTCTCGGTCATACCCAGTCGCTGCATACCAACGCCCTCGACGAGGCCATCGCCCTTCCAACAGATCACACAGCAGCGATCGCCCGTCAGACGCAACTGCATTTGCAGCGCGACCCGAGTATTGTGCACGCAATCGATGCACTTGGTGGCTCCTTTGCCGTTGAAGCCGAAACAGCACGTCTATACGACGAGGCCCGAAGTATCGTGACCGAGGTTGAGGAAGCCGGCGGGATGACGAGGGCAATCGAGTTGGGCATTCCAAAAATGCGCATCGAAGAGGCAGCCGCCACACGGCAGGCTGCAATCGATACCCGTAGCGAAGTCATTGTCGGCGTCAACGCGATCAAGAGCGGCGGCGACCAAGCACTCGACATTCTGGAGGTCGATAACGCCGCCGTTCGCGCTGCCCAGGTGGCGAGAGTGGCCGACTTGAAGGCGCGACGATCCAGCCGTGCCGTTCTGTCCGCGCTGGACGACCTGAAGGCGGGCGCGAAAACCGACGACGGGAATCTACTTGAGGTTGCCGTCCGTGCTGCACGCGCGCGCGCCACGGTGGGCGAGATTTCGTATGCTCTCGAGGAAGTCTTCGGTAGGTTCGAGGCCAGATCATCTATGGTAACCGGCGTGTACGAGAAGGGGGCACTGCACGACTCAGGGTTTGAAGCCGCCCGCAGCCGGACGGCAGCATTCCTGGCCGAGACGGGCCGCCGTCCGCGGATACTCGTAGCGAAACTTGGGCAGGACGGTCACGACCGCGGCGCGCGTGTGGTGGCGTCTGCGTTTGCTGATGCTGGCTTTGATGTCGACGTAGGCCCACTCTTTCAGACGCCGGCCGAGGCCGCCCGTCAGGCCATTGAAAACGACGTCCACGTATTGGGCATCTCGACGCTTGCGGGCGCGCACAAGACGCTCGTCCCGGAAGCGCGACGCGCCCTCGACGAACTAGGAGGCAAGAACATACTACTCACGGTCGGCGGTGTGATTCCGGTACAGGACCACGACGCGCTGCGCGCCAGTGGCGTGGCGGCGGTTTTTGGACCCGGCACGGTAATCTCGGAGGCTGCCGTTGAGATTGTGAACCTCATTCTGACTGCCGATTGAGCCAACAATCCGACACTAGCGTCGACAGCCTGGCAGCTTCAGTAGCCAGCGGCAGCCGCTCGGCACTGGCCCGTGCGATAACTATCGTTGAAAGCACGCGAGATCGCGACAGACGGCTTGCCGGCGAAATCTTGACGGCCCTCTGGGATCAGCGACCGGCAGAGACCACGCGAATCGCCGTAACGGGACCTCCTGGTGCCGGCAAGAGCAGTTTGATAGAGGCCCTCGGCAAGCACCTTCTGGGGCGTGGTAATCGTGTGGCCGTG
>JANQRN010000063.1 GCA_028284545.1 Rhodothermales bacterium
TTCTGGAGCTCACGTAGACCGTGCCGTCATCGGCGCGAACAATCATTCGCGCGTTCGGGACCCCTGTTGCGTACAGGGCGATCCGGAAACCCTCGGGAAGCTGAATGTCCTCCAGCGTGCTGTCAGAGTAGGCCGGACTGTCGGCGGGAGGCAAGTTCACGTGCGCCCCAGCGCTGCTTGCGTTGTCTATGCAGCCGGCCGCAGTCAGCACCGAGAGCGCAAATGCCAGACAGATAAACGCGGGGCGGTTCGTTGTTTTTGGCTTTAGAGGGTACATGACCGTGGGGGTGTCGCGATCAGCGGCAGAAGGCGGCCGCGTTTTTCGCATATTTGGGTACAGGAAGCCGGGAAATAGTCCGCTGACAAGATAGCGCGAAAATGTTGAGCAGCCCCGACGTCACCCAACTCATCCTCCGTCTGCGCGAGGGAGATCAGCAGGCGCTGGAGCACATAGTGCCACTGCTGTATGACGAGCTCCGCCAACTTGCGGGCCGCCACTTGCGTCGCGAGCGGCGCGACCATACGCTCAATCCTACGGCCCTCGTCAACGAGGTATACCTGAAGCTCGTCAAACAACGACGGCTCGACGTTTCCCACAGATCGGACTTTCTCGCGGTTGCCAGCCGAACGATGCGGACCGTCTTGATCGATTACGCGCGCGCGCGGAAACGCGTGAAGCGAGGCGGTGGCGTTGATCGTATTCCGATCGATGACGTCGCGTACTTTCTTTCCGAGCAAGAGGCTGAGGAGGTCCTTGCCTTGGACGATGCCCTTATGCGTCTGGCGCGGGTCAACGAGCGGGCGGCTTCGATCGTCGAGTACAGATTCTACGGCGGACTCACGCTCCAGGAAACGGCTCAGGCGATGGGTGTATCTGTGAAGACTATTCAGCGATCCTGGAATGTCGGGATGGCATGGCTTCGCCGGGAGGTACAAGCGTAGATCTTATGGTCGACTCTGAATCATCCGGTGCGGGCAAGGAGAGATGGGAGAGATGGGAGAGATTGGAGGAGCTCTTCGAGCGCGCGCTCGAGATCAGCGAGCCCGAACGGGCGCGCTTCTTGGAGAAAGAGTGCGGGGAAGACGTCGAGCTGCGCCGTGACGTGCTTTCGCTACTCGAGGCTGCGGATACGAGTCGCCACCTGGCGATTGAGCGTCGCTTTCTTCGAGAGCCAGGCGAAGACATCGTTCCTCCTGTCCATGGAGACGCCGTCGGCCAGCGAATTGGGCCGTATACGCTCGAAGAACTTGTTGGCGAAGGCGGCATGGGTGCGGTCTATCGCGCGAGTCGAAGCGACGGTGCTTTCGAGCAACAAGTCGCACTGAAGCTGATTCGCTCGGGGCTGGCGTCAGCGGACTTGCGGCGGCGGTTCCGACTTGAGAGACAGCTGTTGGCGCAGCTTTCGCATCCGAACATCACGCAGCTACTTGACGGCGGACTGGCCGAGGACGGTCGCCCGTATCTCGTGATGCAGTACGTGAGCGGAACACCAATTACTCGGTACTCGGATGCACATGTGCTATCGGTTCAGGATAGGCTGAAGCTGTTCGCGACCGCCTGCCGGGCCGTGCAGCACGCCCATCAAAACCTCGTGGTACACCGCGACCTGAAGCCTTCGAACATCCTTGTAACAGAAGACGGAACGGTCAAGCTACTGGACTTCGGGATTGCCAAGCTCCTGGACCCGGAAACCGAGACCGGAGGTGACGACGCCGCGGGGCGCGAATACGAACTCCCGCTGACGCAGTCTGAGGTCCGGTTGATGACGCCGCACTACGCCGCACCCGAGCAAGTGATGGGTGCTCCGGTAACGACGGCGACGGACGTGTACTCGCTCGGTGTGCTCCTGTATGAGCTGCTGGCGGGTACACGCCCCTACGAATTCGAGAAACGCGTTCCGGCTGAGATCGAGCGCGTTGTCTGCGACTATGTACCGCCGCGCCCGAGCGTGGCGGCCGGTACAGATCCGGACACTGGGAAAACTCGGCCCGGTACTTCGAGCAGGCTCAGGCGAACGCTTCAGGGCGACCTCGACAACATCGTCATGTCCGCGTTGCGGAAGGAGCCCGAGCAGCGTTATGGGTCAGCGGGTCAATTCGCCGACGATATTGATAGGTATCTGGACGGCATGCCCGTCCATGCGCGGAAGGACACGCTCAGTTATCGGGTGCAGAAGTTCGTGCGGCGCAACCGGGCCGCTGTGGCAGCGGCCGCGATCGGGGCTGTGTTAGTCTCTGGGTTTGCCGTAGTCAGCGGTGTGCAAGCGTTCCGCCTTTCAAGGCAGGCGACGGTCCTGGAAAGCGAGAGAGACCGTGCCCGTCAGGTGGTGGACTTTGTCGAGGGACTCTTCGCCGCCGGAAATCCATACGCGAGGCAGGCCGGTCGCAGGGACACGTTGCGAATTCGGGACTTCCTTGCCGAGAGCGAAGAACAGGTCACACGCGATCTTTCAGAGCAGCCCGTCTTGCAGGCCGACCTGCTTCAGCTTCTTGGCGAGGCGCGAATGGGTGTTGGCGATCTCCCCGCAGCTGAATCTCTGGTGACGCGATCACTCGCCGTGCGAAAGATGCTGTACCCCGGTGACTCGATCGCTCACGCCGATGTAGCCGCGAGTAGCGTCAGTCTGGGACGAATCCTGTTCCAATCGGGGCGGAGCGAGGCGGCTGAGCCGTTGTTCCGAAGCGCCATTGCCTACCTGGATGCTGATCGGCCGGACATGTTGGTAGCGCGCGCCAAAGCGCGACACGGTCTGGGCAGCGTCTTGCAGGATCGCGGAGAATTTGCGAATGCCGGGGCAGTATACCGGCAGGCCGTCTCGCTGAACGAAGCGGCGTTTGGGGTTGATCACCCAGATGTTGCCACGAGCAAAATGAACCTGGCAACGACGCTCGTGCGACTCGACTCGCTCGACGCCGCAGAGGCGTTGATGGGAGAGGCTGTCCGCATTCAGGAGCGCGATCTCCCGGAAGAGCATCCGCTGCTGGCGACCACCCGGCAAAACCTTGCGTACGTCTACAGTGAACTGGGGCGATACGATGAGGCCGAGCCGCTTTACCGGAAAGTGCTGGCGGTCCGCCGTTCGCTGTACGAGTCACCGCACCCCCAGATCGCTGTCACCGTCAACAATCTCGCGTTTGTGTACCTCCAGCGTGAGGACTACGAGGAGGCAGAGCGTTTGTACCTGGAGTCGCTGGAGATGCGCGAAGCCCTATATGGAAAGGGGCATCCGCGCACCGCTACGGTGCTCGTGAACCTGGGGACGGTACTGAGTCGAACCGGACAACACCGGGCGGCGGCAGGCTACTACGAGCAGGCGCGTGAAGCATTGCGGCTTGCTGTAGGCGAGTCCCATCCTGCCTATGCAACCGCGACGGGGAACCTCGCCCGCGCCAAGCATCTCGACGGACAGCACACTGAAGCCGTCGAGTACTATATGATAGCTCTGGCCGTCCGACGTGAGGCGTTTGCTCCGAATCATCGATCCGTGCTCCGGAACAGCCTGGACCTGGCTGAATGTTTGATCGACGTCGGAAGGCCGGCCGAAGCGGGCCCGCTTCTCGATGATGTGCAGAAGCAGGTGGAATCCACCGACAGTGGCTTTGAGCAGATAAAGGAGCGCCTAGCGGCAGTGCGAAGCAGGCTCTAGTACTGACGATGTCCACGTTGCGTCGCATCCGGCGCAACTACCGGTATAGCATACGAACATCTACAGCCGGTAGCTCATGGTCAAGTTCACTCTTTCCAATCCACGTACGCTGACGAGGCTCGCCGGCAGCGCACTCCTGATGCTCGTTGCGCTCGCGCATCCTATGGCGTCGGCAGGCCAGTTTGAGGGCAAATTATCTCCGGATTCTCTTGTGGCCGGCCAGGACTACGGCACGGTCGCCGTTGATGAGAATGACGCGGCGCTGATCGTAGTTGCCGCACCCAAAGAGGACCACCCAGTGTCGCCGCTGGACGCCGGCGCCGTCTACGTCCACCGCTTCGACGGTTCGCAGTGGGTGCAGGAACAGCGTGTCATTTCTCCCAATCCAGGCAACTTCGACGCGTTTGGCAGTGCTGTTGCGATAGCCGGAAATACGCTGTTCGTGGGTGAACTCAACGACGATGCCGCCGGACTGAACACCGGGGCCGTTCACCTCTACAACTTCAACGGGTCGGAATGGTCTTACTCGTCGACTCTGGTTTCGTCGACGCCCAGTCGCGACGACGCCTTCGGAGGCAAACTTGCATTGAGCGGGGATATCCTGGTAGTTGCCTCTTCCGGCGACGACGAAGGTTTCTTCTCAGCGGGCGCGGCATTTGTGTTTCGAAATATTGCGGGGTCATGGGTCCAGGAGGCAAAACTCATGGCCTCCGACACTACCCAGATTGCCTTCTTCGGGACGGATGTCGCCACAGACGGTGACCGCATTGTTGTCTCCGCGCTGCAGGCCACCGCTGATGGAAATGTCAACGCGGGCGCCGCTTACATTTTTACCTACGATGGGGTGGGATGGACCGAAGAGGATCGGATTATTGCTCCGGAACCGCGCGGAAGTACTAACTACGGCAGCACCGTGGACATCGAAGGCGACCGCGTGCTTGTCGGTCACAACTTGGGTAGTCCCACGTCCGTCAGCGGCAATGGTGCGGCTCATTTCTACTTTCACGACGAGGGCGGCTCCGGCGACTGGATGTTTCGACAAACCCTCGTCCCGACCGGCGCCGACTCGGTCGGATTCATGCTGTTTGGGAGCACAGTGAAGTTTCAAGGCAGTACCGCGCTGGTGGGTGCGCCGAACTGGGCGTCGGGATCGAGTAACGCCTCGGGCCGTGTTTACGGATTTGAGTTCGACGCCGCGGACACGCTACTTCTGGAGTCGACCGGCTACGTTTCGAACGACGGAACCGGCGGCGACGAATTTGGCAAGTCAATCGCTGCAACGGGAGACGCCGTATTCATAGGTGCCCCGGGACATCAGGTGCAAACCGGTTCGGCTTCTGGAGCGGTCTACGCTTTCGGAATGCCTCCTGTTGGAACCGCCGTCCAGGACGACAAACGAGGGGGGGCCAACCGCCAACTTCTTTCGGGCATGTTCCCGAATCCCGCTGACGACTATGTCACGATCGCCTTGTCCCCCGCCGAACAACCCGTTCAAGTGATGGTGTTTGACATGCTTGGTCGAAAGCGTGCGGATGTCTCCGCAACAGACGATCACCAGATTCGCACACGCAGGTGGCCAGCCGGCCAATACGTTGTGATTGCCAGGAGTGGGGCGAGCGTCACACGTCGCCTGTTTACCGTGCTACATTGAACGGCCGCAGGGTGCGCGATCAGA
This sequence comes from Rhodothermales bacterium, assembly GCA_028284545.1. Lineage (GTDB taxonomy): Bacteria > Bacteroidota > Rhodothermia > Rhodothermales > JABDKH01 > JANQRN01. The sequence continues at coordinate 5,323 of JANQRN010000063.1, forward strand.
GAGTCAACTTGAGGTTGAACGAAGCCTTGTCGCGGGACGCTGTGAGCGTCATCGCGGCTTTCTTGTCGACCTTGAACGTGATCACAGCCGACGGCTCCAGCCGATTCTTGAGTGCGTCGAACGTGGCGGTTCCTTTCAGGTCGATCGTGGAGTTTGGGCCGCGACGAATACGGTGGATTATTGCTGACCGCAAGATCAGTTGTTGGTGAGCGCCACGGATTTCGGTTTCGATGCGGGTACCTTTTGGCAACGTGAAGGTGACACTTCCCTTGCCGTTGAACTGGTAGGTCTTCTTCTTTCCGTTCTCAACCGAAATCGTGTTCATGATTCGCCGTCATCGTTAGGTTCGTGGCCGAGTCGTCTGGCCCGTTCAGCCCATCGCTGCTTGGCGAGCGCCTGCATGTCGGACGTGCGGTCAGCCTCGTCGAGGATCTCCATCCCGAGAAGTGTTTCGACGATATCCTCGACGCTCACGAGTCCTGCAGTACCCCCGTACTCGTCGACGACGAGCGCCAGGTGTTCGCGGCGCGCGATCAGTCGGTCGAAGACACGGGACAGTGGCAGATCGGTTGACACGGTTAGGATTTCTCGCTTCAACTCCGACAGTGGCTGATTGTGGTGGTCGCGCGCGACAGCTTCGAGCACGTCGTCTTTCAGTACGAAGCCGGTAACGTGATCGCGATTGCCCTCGTACACCGGAATGCGCGAGAACTGCACCTTTGCATCGCGGAGCGTTTCAGCAGTGGCCGTCTCCGGGAACGAGACCATTACGGTTCGCGGTGTCATTACGTCTTTGGCCGTTAGCGTATCGAACTGCAGCAGGTTCTTCAGTCGCCGGATTTCGTGCTCCTCGAAGACGCCCTGGGCGAAGCCGATGTCCGCCATTGCGACAAACTCATCGCGGCTCACGTCATGTTCGCTATGTCCTCTTGCGATGAGCCGCGTGAGCCATTGGGAGAGCAGGACCAGGGGATAGAGCAGCACGATGAGCGGCTGCAGGAGGCGAGCGACGGGTCCGGCTAGCGACCGCCAGTAGACCGCGCCAACCGTCTTCGGAATGATCTCAGAGAGGACGAGGATACCCAGTGTCAGAACGCCCGAAAAAACGCCCACGGCCGCGCTTCCAAACACAACCGCGGCCTGGGCGCCGGCGCCGGCCGCGCCAACGGTGTGGGCGACCGTGTTGAGGCTCAGTATGGCCGCAAGAGGCCGGTCGATTTGTGCTTTGAGCGCCTTCAGCCTGCCCGCAGATTCCGGGTTCTTCTCCTCCAGAGCGCCTATAAAGGCCGGAGAAACGCTCAGAATCACGGCTTCCATCACGGAGCACACGAAGGAGACGCCGATCGCAATCGTAATGTAGACGACTAGAAGAGTCATATTTACTCAAGGTGGGAGGGGGCAGTATACTACATGCAACTTGTTGATTGCTCGGTTGTAAATTGTAGAATACGGTCGACTTCTTCGTCTCAGACCGTATAGCTCGGCAATGTTTTCGAGGTCTAACAAATATCATCCTTCGGCAGCCCCTCTGGGTGTGAGACTTCACAGCCGGAGGCGAATTGCCGGATTTGCTTGCCTCTTTGCCCTTGTTCTGGGCGCCGTTGTTGCTCCAGCCGCCCACTTCGGCTACATGTCGGTTGCCGATGCGCTTGCTTCGGGAGACATGGGGCACACGCATGCGCCTGTCGGCCACGCCGATGGTGGAGCTCAGCTCGAAACACCAGCGATCGACCACGTCTTGTGCGAATACGCTACGCTATTCGCGTCGCTGGGAACAGGGGTTGCCACGGTCGAGACGACTGTTACCCGCAACCTGTCGATTGAGGCGTTCTCTGGCGCCACGGCTTTTCTGCTCGTGGCAAGCGACGTCGAAACATCTCTTGCAAGAGGACCTCCGAGCGCCTGAACCAAGGCGGGCATATGTCCGCTCACGCTTACGAATCCTCAGTCTCACGTCGGCGTCGATCTGATGCCGCAACACGCAAGAGTACCTATATGTTACGCTCGTATTCCCGTGCAGCATCTGCACTTTCTTTCTCGTTTGTCCTGGCCTTCGTCCTACTACTCGTTGGATGCGACTCGACAGTCGATGACGAAACTGCCACAGTTACCCTGAATCTCGACGCCGTCTTCGACGGTACCCAGCTAACGGGTGATCCAGCCACCGTCTATGCCCTGAACGGTCGGAATGTGACACTGACCAGCGCGCGCGTGTACGTGTCAGAAATCACCCTTCTGAAGGAGGGTGGTGGCGAGGTGACTTTCATGTCACCGAATCCGGTCACCGTTCCGGCGAAGGACGCCAACGGGAATGACGTTTCTCATACGGTCGATGATCTAATCGTTCTGGCAAAGCACGACACGGCTGTCGACGAGTACGCGCTCGGCGAAGTGGAGGCGGGTCGGTACACCGGCATCCGCTTCAAGCTGGGCATTGATGGCCTGAACAACAAAGTCGATGCGACGCAGGTCCCGGCAGGTCATCCGCTCGCAAAGCAGACCGACCGGAACAACCATTGGTCATGGAACGCCGGCTACATCTACCTCAGGCTCGACGGCGAAGTGGATGCTGATGGCGACGGGACCGTCGAAACGGTCTACGAAACGCACATCGGAACCGGCAATTTTCTCCAGACGATCAGTTTGACAAATTCGTTTGAGCTGAAAGACGGAGACGACACCGAACTGCACGTCATGGTCGACTACGCGAAGTTCCTCGCAGATGTCGACTTGAGTGACCCAGCCGAGCAGCTGTGCCACACCATGAACAACCTACCGGTTGCCCAGAAAGTGGGGGCGCGATCGACCGAAGCGTTCATGTTCCACGGCGTGCACGCCAACTAGGCGAACCGTGTTGGGACGCCAAATCTGGAGTCGCGTTGCGCGGCTGTGTGTGGCCGGGCTGGTGACGCTTGTCGTTGCTGGCTGCGAGATAATTGGTCCGGATGGCCCGGGCGGCGGCCTGATTGTTCAGGCGCCGCCGGGCTACGGCCCGGTCCCAATTCCAGCACACAACCAGCTGTCCATTCAAAAGGTTGAGCTGGGTGAGCAGCTGTTCTTCGATCCGGCTCTCTCACGGGACGGCACGATTTCATGCGCTAGCTGCCACTTGCCCGACCGTGCTTTTTCGGATGTGACACCCGTAAGTAGCGGAGTCGAGGGCCGGAAGGGCAGACGCAACTCGCCAGGGCTTGTGAACGTGGCGTACGCCCCGTTGCTCTTCTGGGATGGTGGTTCGTTTGCGCTCGAGAATCAGGTTGTGGCACCCCTTGAGGATCCGAACGAGATGGACGCGGAGCTGGAGGACGTGCTCCGAACACTGAATGCAGACGCCGCCTATCGGCAACGTTTTGAGGAGGTATTTGGTGACTCGGTGACGGTCCGCACTTTCACGCAGGCCATCGCCGCGTTTCAGCGCACGATCGTTGGATCGGGAGCACCTTTTGACGAATACATCGCCGGCGACAGATCAGCACTGTCGGCGGCTGCACGTCGAGGTCTTGAATTGTTCGAGGGACGCGCAGGCTGTCGCAATTGTCACGCAGGCGTGCGTTTCACAGATGACTCGTTCAGAAATAACGGCCTCGCCTTCGCAAGCGCGGACTCGGGTCGTGCACGCATAACGTTGCGCGCCGAAGACTTCGCGCGCTTCCGTGTGCCGTCACTAAGAAATGTGGGACTGACGGCACCCTACATGCATGACGGACGCCTGGCGTCACTAGAGTCGGTCGTCGACCACTACGCCGCGGGTGGTTCTGGTTCGCGAGGACAGGACAATTTGATACAACCGATCGACCTGACGCAGCAGGAACGGGACGATCTGGTTGCCTTCCTGCATGCACTCACTGACGTAGAGGTCCGCTCTGGGGTCGACGCCCTCGGTGGAGCTGGGTACGAATGAAAGCGATTCATAGAAGATGACTTTGCCAGACAGAACGCTCGGAGAAGCAAGCCGAGGAGAGGTGGGGATGCGCATTGCCGGCCGGACGGTCACGGCTCTTGCGCTACTCATCCTCGTCGTTAGTGCAATCGTCGCGGTGTCGGGATGTTCTCCCGATATCACCGAGACAGATTTCTACAGATTGCATCCCGATCCAGAGGCACTAGAGCCGCCAGACATCATGTCACTCGGCACAGTTGCGTCCGCCGCCTATGAGATTGAACTAGGTGCTCGAACGGCACCCTATGCCGGTCGCAATCAACTATTGCTACGTATCCGGAAGTCCGGCGCACCAGTGACCGCGGCGTCACTGGAGGCGAGGTCGACGCGGACTGACTTATCGGCCCCGACTCCCGGTTCAGTCGTGGAGCAGTCGACCGCCGACGATGAAGGTTGGATGCCGATGCATGCGCTGTTCCTCCAGCGAAAGGGTGCCGAAGCGAACTGGCGCCTCGATGTTTCTGTGACGGTAGGCAATGACACCGTGCCGGCTAGCTTTGACCTGACTGTTGGCGACAGCCTCTGGTTGCAGGAGTTCGTCGACGCTACGGCCGGAGATGTCTACTACGTGGCGTGGATCAATCCGATACGACCGGAGACCGGTGATGCGGATTTCGAGTTGGCCGTCTTTCGCGAGTCGGCTGGCGAGATTGTGGGTGTCGAGAATGGCACTTTGGACCTGTATCCGTACATGGACATGGGTGCCGGGGAGGGACACAGCACGCCTTACGAGGCGCCAACGGCTAAGGCCGGCGGCCCGTTTCGCGGACTATACAGCGGCCGCGTGAACTTCATTATGTCAGGCGGTTGGGACATGACCGTGTTCCTTCGCATCCCTGGACTGCCCGAGCAGGAAGTCCTATTCGCCGGCTTTACGGTACACTAAGATGAGCGAAGTCGAGACCCAGAAAAGCGTGATGCAGAGAGGATCCGGTGCCGTGCGCCTGATCGCCTTCGCAACGCTACTTATTGTCCAGGCCGCGGCAGCCGAACTTTCGCTTGCGCAGGATAATCCGATGTACGCCGTGAAAGGTCATATTCATGACGCCGCCACGCGCGAAGACGTGATCAACGCCAACGTTCTTGTAGTTGGATCAGGCACGGGAGCGGTCACGGATATCAATGGACACTTTGTGCTCAGTCTCAAGAGCGGTGACTACACGCTGCGGGTTTCTGCCATCGGCTACGCCGCGCAGACGCACGCCATTCGAGTTGAGGCGGGTGCGCTACCTGAGTTGCACGTGGCTCTGCAGCCGCAAATCATTCTGCACGACGAGGTTGTAATCTCGTCAAATGCTGAATTCGTCAACGACCTGGCCGCCCCGCCGCGGAAGCTCAATGCGACCGAGGATCTGCTGGGCCGTGTTCCGGGTGCGGGCATGATACAGCGCGCGAATTTTGCGTGGGAGCCCGCCATTCGGGGATTGAGCGGGGCACAGGTCGGACTCGTAATCGACGGCGTGAAGATCTTCGGGGCCTGCGTTGACAAGATGGATCCGACATCAGCGTACGTCGAGGTTGAGAACCTGGAGAAGCTTGAGCTCTCGAAAGGTGGTTTCGATTTGAACAACGCCTCCCAGATCGGTGGATCGGTGAACCTCGTCACTGAAAAACCGCGGTTTGACGTCCCGTTTTACGCCAATCTCGAATCAGGTTATGAGTCCGCGTCATCGCTCCGGCGCGTAAGAGCGCTTGGCGGCGCCTCGTGGCGCAACACGGCGGTTCGCGCCAGCTACTCCTACAAGATTGCAGGAGACTTCAAGCCGGGTGG
>JANQRN010000067.1 GCA_028284545.1 Rhodothermales bacterium
GACCACGCTCCACGGCCACCGGAAACGCTTCGACGGTTCGCCGACCGCCACCGGTGCCGGCACGGCAATCGCTACGCGGCCGCTGATCTGCGGAAGCCAGCGTTGCTCGTTCAGCAGCAGCTTAACGGCCGGTTCGCGGCGTGGCAGACGTGCCGCGTACGTTTCACCTATTCGAAAGGTGAAATTGTCCCAACCCTCGTCCGCGAGATGTACTGCTCCGCCGAGAAATCGCGGGTGCTGATCGGCCAGCAGCGCCTCAACGAGGGCGGGATCAACTTCAACCTCTCTGGCGGGATAGTGCTGGTCCAACGGTGCTAACTGGGGAAGTTGATCGGATGTAACTGCGCCTCCCAAACGCGACTGGCAGGCAAGTTACTATGATGTATCAGCGACTCGCCACACGGTCTCGCTATATTTAGCCTACTTTCAGCGAGACTCACATTTGGAGGACAACGGGTGCACCTGGCAATACACAACTGGATGAAGGCCGAACCCATCGACGTCACCATCCGGCGGCTAGCGAAGTACGGGTACGGCGCGCTCGAGATTCAGGGCGCCCCGGATAAATACGACACGGCCGCCGTCAAGCAGCTGTTGGACGAAAACGGCGTCTCGTGTTGGGGTAGCGTGACCCTCATGCTGGACGACCGGAACTTGCTGGCAAAGAACGAGAATCAGCGAGCCGCCTCTGTCACATACGTGAAGGACTGCATCACGATGGTTCACGAACTCGGCGGCAAGGTGATCTCGGTTGTCCCGGGGACTGTAGGAAAGCTTGTCCCTGACGCAACGCCTGAGTTGGAGTGGGAGTGGGCGGTAGCTACGCTTCAGGACATCAATGCGTTTGCTCGAGATCGCGGGGTCAAGATTGGCATCGAACCGATTAACCGGTTCGAGACTTATTTCGTGAACCGCGCAGCGCAGGCGATGGCGTTGGCGGAAGCTGTTGGTCCGGACTGCGGTGTGTGCCTCGACATCTTCCATATGAATCTGGAAGACGAGGACCCGCTGCAGTCCATCCGCAGTGCGGCAGACCGGCTCGTAAACTTCCATGTCGCCGATAACAATCGTCGCGCACCGGGGATGGGGCATTTTGACTGGTCGGCCATTATTCGCACGCTGAAAGAGGTTGGATATGACGGCGCGCTCTCGGTAGAATTCTGTCCAGCCCTCGATCGCACCCCGGCCAACGAGTATCCAAATTCTGTTGACGAAGACCCGGAAGGCATCTCCGAATCAGAGCGTAAGTTCCTCGAGGACCACGGCAGTAGCACGTTCAGTACCGAGTTCTACGAGCTGCACGTAGCGAAGTCCGCCGAGACGTTGCTGCCACTTGTAGCGGACGCGTCATGATAATTGCGGACGTCGAAGCGCACTGGCTGAGCTGCCCGATACCGGAGGAGAAGCAGCACGTGTCGGATTTTGGTCGACTGAAGACGTTCGACATGGCGCTGATCTCGGTGTCCACCAAGGACGGTCGCGTCGGATACGGCGAGGCGAAGGCGGCCGTTGGAAGCACTGGCTCCTGTGCTTCGCTCGTCACCTGTGTGATGCAGGAATTGCGCCCGCTTCTCGTTGGCCAGGACGCCCGCGAAATCACGCGCTTGTGGGAGACGATGTACAACGGTACGCGAGACCACTATGCCCGCGATCGCGGACGGGTGTTTCCGATTCTCGGTCGACGCGGACTCGCAATATCGGCCATGAGCGGGGTTGATATGGCGCTGTGGGATTTGCTCGGCAAGTCGCTGCATGTCCCGGTTGTCCAGCTGCTCGGCGGTGCCTGTCGTTCGAGCATGCCCGCGTATGCCAGCGGCGGTTGGGCGGATGCCGACGGCATCGGAGCCCAGCTCGCTTCATACGTGGCAAAGGGGTTTCAGGCGGTCAAAATGCGCGTCGGCGTCATGGACGGCGATGTTGCGACGAGCGCCGCCCGCGTGCGTGCAGCGCGCAAGTTCCTCGGTCCTGATGTCAAGATAATGGTAGACGCCCACGGCACGTTTAGCGTGCCGGAGGCAAAACAGTTCTGCCGCGCGGTCGAGGACGAAAACTTGTACTGGTTTGAAGAGCCAATAGTGGCAGATCATCCGCGTGGCACCGCCGAGGTGCGCGCGTCGACGACTATACCGATAGCTGCCGGGGAGAGCGAGTACACGCGCTTCGACGTCCGCGATCTAATCGAGCATCGCGCCATCGACGTCGTCCAGCCAGACGCCGCGATCATCGGCGGCATAACCGAGACTGTGCGCGTTGCGCAGCTTGCGCACACCTATGGGTTGGAGCTCGCACCGCACTTGTGGGGTTCAGCGTTTTCGTTCATGGCAGGGCTGCACGTGGCGTTTGCGAGTCCGGCAGCCACTATTCTCGAATTTTCGCTAGGGGGAAATCCGATGCTACACGATCTGGTCGAGGAAAAGACAGAGGCAACAGGCGGGAGAATGCAAGCCCCGACGATGCCCGGTCTTGGCGTGACGCCGCGCCCGGAGTTCATCCGCAAATACAAAGTGGCATAGAATCGGGATGTCTGATGGGGCATGTCCTAGATTGTGCCTCGCTACGATTCCGTGTTGCAGTAGGTCTTTTTCAGTAGGTCTTTTCAGTAGGTCTTTTTCGGTACGTCTGTTTTTCTGGGTCTTTCAGTCGCTCCGTCAGTAGCTCCGTCAGTAGGTCTTTCGTAGAGGTGTCCAAGATGTCAAACGTCAAACGGATTAACCACGTGACACTCGTCGTCCGGAATCTGGAGGAAGCCTGCGCTTTCTACGAGGAGACGTTCGGTCTCGAGGTGGTGCCGGCTTTCAAGTTGGACTTTCCGGCGCAGTTCTATCGCATCAACGATGAGCAACAGCTGCACCTGACCGAATGGAAGGACCAGCCGTCGTTTCGGGGCCACGTCTGTCTCCAGGTGGAGGACTTCAACCGCGTCTTCTACTTGATGCGCGAGAAGAAGCGGATCGATATTGATCCGTGGGGTAAGGTGCGGAGGCTGCCAGACGGCGCGATGCAGATGTTCATCCGAGACCCTGCTGACAATCTTGTCGAGGTCTCATGCGCACCCGGCACGCCGGTCGACGACGAGATCTTCGATGACACGGAGCTGGTTCAGGGTGAGGGCATCTTTGTGTCGAACCGGAAGGATGCGCGCGGTGTGCAGGCGGAAGACGCGACACTGTACCACTCGCGCCGGGACGACGTGCGGGAAGACGTGGCGAAAGACGCGCGAGACGACTAGGTGGCTGCTTCGGAGTCTGAGGATAAAGCGGTTCGACCGACGTTCCTCCTGCTGGAGACTATACATCCAGACGCGCTGGGTGAGTTGGAGGCCACCGGCAATGTGCTGTTCGCGCCGACTCTGGAGCAGGCACTTGCTGCCGGAGCTTCTACACAGGTGGATGTCCTGTTGACGCGCGGTCGCGGCCAGGTCGCTCCTCGCTTGATGGACGCGTGCCCGGGAGTGAAGGTCATTGCCCGCGTTGGCGTCGGACTCGACAATGTCGACGTCGCGGCGGCAACCGACCGCGGCATAACCGTGATCAATGCACCGGGCAGCACGACGACTGCGACTTCGGAGCATACATTTACGTTAATCGCGGCGCTGGTCCGAGGGCTTGTACCGATGACGAGCGCTGTGCGGGCCGGGCAGTGGTCGCGCAGGTCGGACTATCGAGGCGACGATCTCAGCGGCAAGTCACTTGGGATCATCGGGATGGGTGCGATCGGTCACCGCGTGGCGGAGTTGGCGACTGCTTTCGGGATGGAGGTGGCGTACTGGAATCGAAGTCCGCGAAACGTGTCGTGGCCCAGAAAGGAACTTGACGAGTTGCTGAGTGAGTCAGACGTTGTGAGCGTCAACGTCGCGCTGACGCCGGAGACGCGCGGCTTGTTGGGTCGCGGGGAGTTGGCTTCGATGAAGCTCGGGGCCGTACTGGTGAACACGGCGCGCGGAGCCATTATTGATCAAGCAGCCCTTGTCGACGCGCTGGCAGCGGGCAGACTGGGCGGGTTCGGCGCGGATGTTTTGTCGCAGGAGCCACCCGACGCCGCTGATGCGCTGCTTGGTTGCGATAACGTCGTCATCACTCCCCACGTCGCCGCGTTGACCGAGTCTACGTACAGGGGTATGTGCCTCAGGACGGTGGGCAACGTCTTGCGGTTGCTGCGGGGCGAGATGATTGACCCAAGGGACGTCGTGAACCGTTAACAAGGCGCTACCAGTTTCGGTTTGGCGGCAGGGTCATTGAACGATCACCGGTCCAAGGTATTCGTCCAACCAGTTGAGTGTCTCGCGAATGTTGTCGTTGAGTGGGATGATGTGGCCGGCATCGTACAACGCGAGACGTTTCCGATCTGCGGGCGCCCCGAATCGATCGATCATCGGGCGCAGAATGCGATCCGCGGGATTACCCAGGTCAAAGCGGCCCGCAACCAACAAAACAGGTTGTCGCGCCCGCGGCATGAAGTGGATCGGATCCACCTCCTCGGGAAGAAAGGTGATCGACGGCCCGTAGTTGGGCGCCAGCAGAACGCCGGCGCGGAATCGGGATTCGACGGCGAGAAAAGCCGGCCCCCACGTTGCGCCGAGACTGACACCCAGATAGGCGATCCGAGTAGAATCGAATTCAGGTTGGCCGGACAAGTAGTCAACGGTGCGCTGGATCTCCTTGCTCCACTGGAGTACGATGTCCCGGTTCTCGGCAAAACTCCGAATCGGCCTCCCGCCACCCCGCTCGTACGTTCTGGCGTAGACCGGAAAGATCAGGGCTCGGCCACTACGCGGGATGAACTCGTTTCGAAGAAAATCTGGAGCTCCTTCTATTGTTGGGGCCATGAGGCTGCTACTTGGCGGGAAGTAGACAACTGGTTGCAGCGGTGGCCGCGCATTCCGGGGCAACAGGATGCGGGCGGTCATCCGCTCAATACCGTAGCCCGCATCATAGCTCACCGTTCGGAGAACGTAGTATTCGGTCGTATCGTCGGGCGCTTCACTTCGGGCTTCGATTGGTCTGTTGTCGTAGTCGTATAATCCGCGATAGACAGCGAAAAGATCGTCCGGGGCCGACGCTACGTCCTCTAGATCCAGAGCCGTCATCGGGTGCCGAGCAGTGAGGTCCTCATGACTGTCTTCGTCCTCGACGTAGAGAGCACATCGAAACCCGTTTGCCTCATCCCGGTCCCAGGGGGCAACGGGTTGCAGGTCGCCGAATCGGTATGGAAGATCGGACCACGCGCCACCGACCAGCAGATGCAAGCGGTCGGCCGCTTCGTTTTGAACCCACTCTCGTGCGTTTCCGGCCATGTCGTACGCGCCAAAAGGTGATATGCCGGCCGCCGTCGCAACGGGAATGGGTCCGTCGCCGAAGTTGCTGAAGCGCAGTATCTCCGAGTACAAACTAGTGAGGCCGCCAAGACCTGCCGCCGCGCGCCAGTGGTACAAGCTCGGGAGAACGCGGCCGGACCAAGTTGCGTAGGCGACAGCCTCATACCAACTGACACCGGTTACGGGCAAGTCGGCAGTGCCGTCCGGATAGGTCCCAAGCTCCCAGGTCGCGGGGCCCGGCCGACCCGTGGCATCCCGGAACGCGCTGACACCGTCGATCCAGTCCAGCGGCTGGCCATCACGGACAAAGGCCGGCCAGAGTTCGCGATTTGTGTATCCGCCAGCATCGACAAACGCGCTGAACTCTTGATTCGTTACCTCGGTGCGATCGATCCAAAAGGGTGGGATTTCTGTTGGCGGGCGCCCCGTCACAAACAGCGGGCTTCCGGGGATGTAGACCATCCCGTCAGGATCGTCCGGGCCGTTCATCTTGACGTTGATGGTCGGCTGAATCATCTCGACCGCGGACCCCCGCGCCGTGTCGTACCCGTCAAGCACTGCCTGCCACCGAATCTGGGCCTTCGGAATCAGTACACCTTCCAGCGGGGTAGTGCCGGCCTCGATCCACTCTCCATCTGGCTTATCGTACTCTTTATAGCGAAATGAGGCACCGGGAGGATCCGTCGTCAGCCTCCAGGGTTGCGCGGCCGACGACATTACCCTCCGCACAATCGGGTGATCCGGATCGATCGCTTGCACGCGTTGAACCAGTCTGAAAGCCTGAACAAACTCGTCCCGCATCAACAGACTGTCGATCTCTGGCACGGCTTCGGCCATCAACCAGCGCGCATCGACGCCCGGACGGGATAGAAGCAACGCGCCGGTCGCCACTATGGCGAGAACGGCCGCCGCGGCTAGCATGGTCGGCCAACTGATCATTCGGACCGGCGCAACCTTCACCTTGTGCGTGGCGAGCGATTCAGCAAACGCTGCTACCGTCGCAAATCGCTCACCGGGCGCTTTCGCAAGTGCGCGGTTTATCGAGGTGGCGACTGGTTCGGGTATGTTAGCTGCCCTGGCGTCAAACGTCTCGTTCAGAATCTCGTAAGCGATTGCCTGTTCATACGGACCGTCAAAGGGTCGCCCACCGGTGAGCATCTCGTAAAGCACGACACCCAGCGCCCACTGGTCGGTTCGGCCATCTATTGTTTCGCCACGCACCTGTTCGGGCGACATGTAGTACGCTGTCCCGAGGGTAGCGCCGTGTTTCGTAAGATCAAGGCCCGCCGATTTCGCAAGCCCGAAGTCGAGGATTATGGCTCGGCCGTCCTCAGTAAGAAAGATGTTGGCAGGCTTGATGTCCCGGTGCACTACGCCCCGGTCGTGCGCTGCCTGTAGCCCGGAAGCCACCTGGCGCATGATGTCTAGCGCGTCGCGCGCGGGCAGAGAGCCTGAGGTCAGTTGGTCTGCAAGGCTCCGGCCTTCGTAGTAGGCCATTGCGATGAACGCTCGCCCGTCCTCGGATTCGCCGATCTCGTGCACCACGCAAACGTTGGGGTGGTTCAACGCCGACGCGGCCTGCGCTTCCAACTCGAATCGTTGGCGGGCGTCCTCGTCGTGGCTAAGCTGCGGCGACAAAAATTTCAGCGCGACGGTGCGCTTGAGCCGCTCGTCTTCAGCCCGGTACACCACACCCATGCCACCTCGACCCAGTTCGCCCGTGATGCGGTAATGTGATATTGTCGTTCCAGTCAAGGTCTGGCAATTGGTACGAGTTAATCGGGAGGATGCGGCTACTGTGACCGACTAGTTGCGAGTGTCGACAACAATCCCGGGTGCAAACGCCATACGCCGAATAGGATCGTGAAAAAGCTAACCATCGCCTCTTCAAATCTCGAAATTGACAGCGCCACAATTGAGAACGCTGTCTTCGATATAGGCCTTCGCCCGGCGCTCAGTTGGTCACCACCACCGTAGCCGACATTTCGGATTCACCGGCAACAAGTTGCAGGACGTACGTTCCAGCCGACAGGCCGTCCTTCGTCATCGTCACCATATGAGTACCCGGCGGCTTTCGACTGTCGACGAGCGTCTTAACGCGGCGACCCAACAGGTCGAACAACTGTATGGTCGTTCGAGCGGACCGCTTGAGGGAATACGTGATGGTGGTTTCGTCGGCGAAGGGATTCGGGTAGTTTCCGTGTAGGGCCAACCCCACGGACTCTATCGGGTCCGTCGGTTCAACGTTAGTGGGCGTGATTGTACCAGCGTCGTCTACGACAAGAACCGCCATCTCGGGACCGTTTTGGTTCGCCCCCGGCTCGAGAAACCCGGTAACCGTGATTGTGCGAATCGATTCTTCGGCACCGGTGAGATCGATGTTGTAGCTGCCAAGCTCGCTGCCATCCGATGCCCGTTCAAGGATAAGCCGATATGGCCCTGGCGTGAGCGTCAATACCTCGCTGAAGTTGCCGAAGGCCAAATCTTCGGCGACTCTTGTTCCATCGAGGAATACATCGATTGAGGGAGCGTCACTTACACCGTGCATAAGTAGCACTGACGCCATCCCGATCTGGTGACCAGCGTCGGAAGGCAGCTCTGCAAAAGCAAGTGTCGGGCTCGTGTCTCTTGCCTCCGGGTTTTCAGCAAATTGACTCGGCGACAAGACGCCCACTGGTGCGGCGATGCATGAACGATCGTCGAACACAAGGTTTTCGTACGTCAGCAGCGTGTCGCCAGACGCTCCCGTAAGCACGCGCCGCAACCATTTACCCGCGGCACCGCCACCGGCTAGCACGTTGGCTTTGTATGGCTGGCCGACCGTCATCGACATTGTGCCAGTCGCGGTTCCGAATGCGAAGTCCTCCACGATCGGCGTGTCGTCGAGGACGAGATCCACCGGAAGCGCGCTCGGGTCGGCAATTGCATGGATGAGCTGAAGGCTGGCGCATGCTCCGGGCATCGGAATCGGCTCGATGGATTCGCCATCCCAGAACGCTCGTCCGTTTGCAGGTTTCCCGTCCAGTTGCGTAAAGCTACCTGAAAGGACCGCACCCGACGACTCTCTGCTCGCTTCGACATTCGTTATTCCGATGTCGGATACAAACGGAGTCCAGGTGCCGTGCGTCGAATCTCGCTGCGCCACCACGAAACTGGCGGGCTGTTCGTAATAGCGGAAGTACTGGCGTCCTTCGGAGTCCTCGGCAATCTCCGCTCCGCTTATCGTCGAAACCCCGCTGTCGCTCGGAGTCCAGGAGACGCCATCCCAGTACATCACGACACTGTTCATAGTCGACCCTAGAGGGGTCAGATCTCCCGATATCAGCAGTTTTCCGGCGGGTTGCGGGAGGATTGCGTCGAAGAAGCTGAACTCGAATCCCGTACCGTATGTCGACCACGTCTGGGCGTTCGGGTCCCAGCGTGCAATTCCGTTAGCGGCCGTCGAGATTCCCGACGCGTCGACCACCTCGGTGAAGTCGCCCGCCACGATCAGTCCGCCGTCTTGGTCGAATTCGAGTTGATCGATTCTGCTGCCCGTGATCCCCTGGCCAACGGTCTTCCACATTCCCGTTCCATCCCAGTGCGCCAGGAGGCGAACCACTTCCTCTCCACTCCCACCAAAGTCACCGCCTGCGTAGACGTTATCACCGTTTGTTGCAATGTCCGTCACCGCGCCGTTCAAACCGTCTCCAAGTCGCTCCCACGCTCTTGTTTGGACGCGCCACACTACGATGTTCTCCACCGCGATCGTCGTGCCGTCAGTTCCCTTTGCTTCTTCGAACAGACCGCCGGCGAACACATTCCCAAGAGTGTCTCGGTGTACTACGCGTACCTCCGAACGGGGCGGCCCACCGACGCTACCGACGTTAGTGGGACCGGGGTCCAGGCTAATTCGTCTTTTCCCGGTTGGTCGGTCGATGCCGAAAAACCGGTTGACCTGAAACCAAAACTCCTCGTACGAATCCTGAGCCGAAGTACACTTCACTACTCCGACGCCACCGATACCGCGACGACTATAGACGCACTCTTCATCGCTCAGCACGGCACTGCAGTCACACCCTTCCGTAAGCACAAGTGCGCAAAACACTAGAAACAGACTCGCGCGGGGAAATCGACTATGGGTGAATTGCATGGGAGGGGCCGGTCTATTCGGATGATCTGGTCGATAGGCAATCCACTTCCTTCGCTGCTCGGCTCATCGACTAAGCGACGGATTGCGCGGCCGGACCTCGGGTTTCTGCCCGACTAAGCGGTGCACTCCGTTGAGTCAGGCACAGGTTCGGGCTTCGCCGAAGCAAGTATGCGCCCGCGATTAACATGGCGTGGCCGTTTGCGACAATTCCACCGCTCGTTATGTATCGATCACGATAACGGTCTCGACGGAGGAATGCCAGCTCGAGCTTGGGTCCCTGACCAAGTTTCGAGCTAGTTTATGTATCTCAGGAACGCGAACGAACATACATGAGCTTGCTGGACAGAATACCTTTGTCGGTCATGGTCATCGCCGCAGTGCTGCTGGGTTTGGCCCCCTTTTTTCCGCAGCCGCACCTCTGGGAGAAGCTGGTTATGCTCGTGAATGGCGAGTTATCGCGACCCGCGGATGTCTTCGACCTCGTCGTGCATGGGGGGCCGTTGCTACTCGTCGTGTGGAAGATTAGGCGGGAGTACGGTTCCGCGACTGCGGATCTGCCTCCCGACAGCGTTCACGAGAAATAGCCTCTGCTCCGCTTGATCGAAACGGCTTAAGTTTGTCGCAGGAGCCAATCGAATCCAGCGATCAATGGTGCGGCAGGACGGCAACACGTCATCCGCCCAACTGCTTCGCAAGGTCAACGAGACCCGCTTTGCGAAAGAGCTCTGCCGTTTCCTGGGGACTGTAGTTGCGGACCCCTGATTCGGTGTCGTTGGCGAGCTCGTACGTAAGGAGGGCTACCAGCGCAGTAGACCGGGCGAGCATCACGCGATCTACCTTGTCAAAGGTGTCACCGAAGTCATGGTAGTAGCGAACGTCTTCGGGGTCGAACGGTGCATTGAAGGTAATTGAGGGAACGCCATTCAGAATAAACGGATGATGGTCGCTGCCAAGCCAGGTTTTGTTGGCGACCTCCTTTCGGAAGTCCCAGGCACCCAGACTCTCGGACCAAGTCTCCAGAAATGGCACCAGCTCATCGAAGCCCATCGCATTGACAGCTATGGGATCGCCGACCATGTCCAGGTTGAGCATCGCGCGGACCGCGCTAAGATCGTGGCGTTCCGTGTAGTCAATGGAACCCCAGAGTCCCCATTCCTCCGCGTTGAACCACGCGATCTCGACCGTGTGCTCATTGACGACGCTGTGGGTATTGAGGAGGCGGGCGAGGTCAAACAGCTGGGCGACACCAACGCCGTTGTCTAGCGCACCCTGCCCCAGGTCCCATGAGTCAAAGTGCCCGCCAACTACGACTACCTGATCAGAACGGCCGGGAAATACTGCTATGAGGTTGTCGACTTCGATGTCGGACGATCTTGATTCTGTTTCGATCAAGACCCTTAGGTCGGAGCCGTCCTCGAGTTGCCGCACCATCCAACTCCCTTCCTCTGCGGTGATCGAATACACTGGGAGAGGGGTTGGAATGCCGTCTAGGTTGCCTGTCCGGGCGAGAAGCTGGCCGCCGTTAACCCGATTGATCAGCAGCATCCCCCGCAAACCGTATGTATCGACGAGGGTCTCATAATCACGGTGGGTGAATCGCATATTAGGTGCGGCCACTCCGATCTTTCCCCGCGTGTCGTCCGCATTCAGGTTGCCGAAATTCCGGCTGCCGATGAACACGAGTCCAGCCTCAACTGGCTCATGAGCGTTGACGTAGCCGATGGCCACGGCGCGAACAGGTCTCGGCCCGGGGTCGAGCAGGGTTACCCGGTCATCGCCACGCGTCCAGCCGGGGACGGTGAACGTCTCTCGGCGGGTTGTGATACCCAGGGACCGCAATTCGCCCTCAAGAAAATCCATTGAGCGCGTGTTGCCTTCCGTTCCGGCCATCCGATGACCAAATCGAGTAGTCAAGGTCTCTAGCAGTTCGTAGCCCTGGTTACTCAGGATGGCATCACCCAGCAAGGATGCCCGTGTCGTGTCCGCCGGCGAAGTCGCTGCGGCGAATCCTGGTATGCAAAGCACGAGGGCGGTCGTTAGAATCGGTCGAATCATCATGTGCTGTTTTCGATTTCGCTTCCGAGAAGGGCGCAGCAGCAAGTGCCGCGAACATTGGCACACCCAGAAAGGCAACCCGGTCGTCGTCGGCCATTACCCGATAGCGCTCGATAAGGTTCAATTTCGAGTGGAATGGGCCAAGTCACTCGATCGCCATTTGGTGGCAACACTGGACCCGGTTGCCGCAGGCAATCGGGTATAGCTCCATCGGCAGCGGATCGCCGGTCGAGTCAACTTCAAATGTACGGGCTGGTGCGGAAAGCGACCCTTCACCGGCGCAAGCCATACCGTACCCGTCTACGCAAAAGGGCCAGCTTTCGCTGGCCCTTTTTCTGGACGACCTGCGCGCCCGGGATGATTATTCGCTCCCTTTGGTCGCTCATCAGTCGCGGGAATCGGGTGGCTTTCCTGATAGGTGTCGCAGCCGCTCGTGTCGACCACCCTGCGGGTGTTCTCATCTACCCGTCTACGTAAAAGGGCCAGCTTTCGCTGGCCCTTTCCTGCGCGCCCGGGATGATTCGAACACCCGACCTTCTGATCCGTAGTCAGACGCTCTATCCAGCTGAGCTACGGGCGCGTGCAGAGCCCGATAAAATAAGGCGACCCGGCGTCTGCGACAAGTGAAGGTCTGTCCAAACCGGCACTCAGTTGCTCAGCTTACCTTTCCAGATCCCCTCCGATTTATCCATCCGAAAGACGACCCAGACATGGGGCAGCGTCAGTATCGAGATCAGCAATAAGTAGCGCCCTACGAATGTCGAAGCGACGCTGGGGTCGGATGCAGTTGCTAACTGTGCTCCTGGTGGTACCAGAACATAGAGCGCCGCGAGTGCGAGAATCGCGACAACTGTTGTCGGGAGCGCGTAGAACGCGAAGCGACGAACCTGCTGACTGCTAATTCGCAGCTGGGCAGGATGATTTCCACCATAGTGTGTTGAAACGACACGAAGGATATGGCGGGCAGAATGCCAGAGGCAGAAGTAGAGTCCGATGGCAAGCAATGGATGAACGGTCGCGAAGAAGAGTGCCAGCACGAGAAACTCCGTCAGGTCTCTATTCCAGGATACTCGCGCACCAGGGCCAGCAGGACTCATTCGTTCGCGTGGAAACGAGGTGAGAAAGTAGTAAGCACTCAGCGCGAGAAAACCGAACCCGATAGTCGACCGGAAGGTAGCATCAGTAATCCAGGCAATCGATCCGTCGGGCTCGATGGTATTGATGACCCAGCCCGCCACGTCGGTATAGACGTCGGGAAAGAACAACAACGGCACCAACATCGGCAGTCCGCCGCGTACAACGAGTGCCAGAATTCGCGAGGCGCGCGTGCGCAGGTGTGTCGCGCCGGTGAACGCGTTCAGTGAGTGCACGTCTCCTTGCCCCCAATGAACCCAGGTGAGCACAATGAACAAGAGGAAGGCGAGCTCGGCAGCCGCGAGCCACAGCGCTAGATATGCGATGGCAAGAGCGACGTAGGGCACGATAACGCGCGCTACCGCGAACCACGAAAATGGCAGACCGCGCTGGCGTAAGAGAACGATATGATCCGCGGCTCCGTGAGGCAGACCGAGAACAAGAATACTCGCGACCAGCGGCGCGACGAGCCAGGTCTCCGGCAGCCGAAGGCCGAGCAGCGACGCCAGCGAAACCGCACAAAACGCGACCCAACTCAGGAAGATGATGTTTGCCGTCAGCTTTCCTGGTTTGGCCGTTCGAACGCTCGCCGCTCTGGTAATTGCTGGTGCCTGCATCGGAGTCTCCACTCAAACCCGCGCTTGCAGTGCCCTTACGCCCCACAGGTGAAGCGTGAGTACGAGTCCCTGAACGACGAGCACGTTTGTTACCAGGAAGAACAGCGCTTCCTCTATCGGCAGCCCGAAGGGAGCGACACCGGTCGTATAGGTCGACGATATATGCCAAATGCCTAATTCGATTGCGATTCGGTCTGCTACCCACAGATACGCAGTCGGCACGAGCACAGCCAGCGAGACTAGTCGCCTCAATCTCCACAGGTGGTGCCCGCCGTATGCAAATTGAATTGCGATCATTGGAAAAGCCCACACGAGAATTAGCGCCATGTACCGCGTCTCATCCGCGGCAAGCATTGTGTAGCCTGCGGCTGTGATCAGAAGGCTGGCGACGGCACCGCCCCATCGGACGAGCTTCGGAATGGGTCCGGTCTGCGGCGCACGATTGGCACGCCGCGTCCAGATGAGCCGGTAGAGGAACAATCCGGTAAGGATCGGCTGAAGAATGAAGAAGAGGTACTCTTCGATGGGTACATGGCCAACGGTCCCGATAACTCGATCAGTGCCGTAGCCCCAAACGCCTTGCGCGACGAGGTAGTTATCCCACGGCGTCGTGTAGAGAAAAGCGATCACGCAGATGAGCGCCAGAGAGGCAGTCGCCTTGAACGCATCTGACGTTGACACCGCCGGGCGAAGGGCGCGGAGCACGGCGAGTGCGGGTACCAGAAAGACGAGGTGGAATTGGAGATACGTCATCTCGATGCGTCTCTAAGGACGTGCGCGAACGCGCACGGGAGAGGGAGTGCGCGTCGGTGACGACAACCGGTCCCAGATAGCTCGGATCCACCCGCCGGCGATGAGCATGCCCACTATGGCAAACCACCACCATGACTCACGAATGCCCTCTGCGAGTGATGGGCCATTCTGGAAGATGGATGCAATGGCGCCGAAGCAAACGCCGAAGAGAGCGCCACAGACGAATCCGAGAAGAATGATAGACGAGGCTCTGCGACTTCGTCGGTAACTAGGCTGGCTAGATTGGGTGCTGGACATCGGAGTAATCGGTTGGAAGTGAAGAACCCTTGACGGGTCGGACCGCACCGTCCGACCCGCCCGGGAACTGGATCACGCTACTGCCGGGGCAGGAGCTGAAATGACTTCCTCGAACTCTGCGTCCGCCTCAGTCTTTGCACGCGCGATGGCGTAGATCATGAGGCCGTAGCCCGCCTTGGCGAGGACATCAGCAATGCTGTAGCCAACTTGAAGTCCGACTTCCGCTCCCGCACCCGAGAGACCGAAAAACGGCATCATGTAGGCGATAGGATAGAAGCCCCAGGTTGCCAACAATAGCCAACGGATTCCCTCAAAGAGCTTAGCCACCCGCGGCGGCTGGGACGCCATCGCCTTGCCGAGCTCACCCCAGAGGACGTACAGGATGTATAGGAAGGGGAAGGTTGAGAGCAGACCCCAGAGGCCGCGGTCGGAGAACATGGACGTGGCGTCCTTGATAAGTTCGCCGGGGTAACCCAGCGCGATCATCGCGATCGCGGCGATCACAAGCCGTGTGAGCATCGAGTTCGCCTTTGACCGAGCGAGGCCAAGTACGAGTACGAGCTCGACGAGCAGGAGGGGGACGGTCAGGAGCCAGTCAACGTAGCGATATGCGTCGTTGAACGGCTTCCCCGTCGCTTCGTACACGCCTCCAGAAAGCTGGTACGCTTCCGTCCAGGATCCGAAGATGCGGAAATAATGGTAGCCGGCGATCCCGACGACCAAGGCAGACACCATCAGGGAGATTCGATACTTCGGTGCGACCCGATTCTGGCTCATGATGAAGAACACAAACGCCGCGAACATCGAGGCGATTGCGAACGACAACATGTTGTAGACCAGCGTGTACTGCCCTATCGACAATGTGGGCATTTCAAACATAGCAGTTCTCGGTTAGTGGGCCGATCAGCCCAATCCGGACGCTGCTCCGGATGACCTACAGCCCGATTTATACTGCGCATGCAAGCCTCTTCTAGGCTGCGCGCATAGGGAGAAACCGCGACGAGGTGTTGATACCTATTGAAATCGACCGCACGGAACCGTCTTCGCTCCACGCGTACACGAATCGTCTATTGCGGAGTATTGATCGAAATATGGTCGTTGCAGGGGTCTCCCCAAGGTCCGACACGACGACTGCCGAGTGACGGAATTCAGCCAGTGGTCCATGACACAGGATGCCTATCGCATTGTCGACGGTGTGCGCCGGCGCCTCATCGAGATGACACTCGACCCACCGTATCGATTTGTCAACACGTCGCGTAGTGATGCCGCGGCATATCAGCGTCACAAGCGGACGTTCGTGGGATTTGCTGAGACTGAGATCGCTTCGGCCGAGGCGCGTCTGGGGGGCCGATTTCCGGCTGTATTCCGAGAGTACCTGTCGACTATCGGTAAATCTCCCGGCGAGCTGTTTCGTGGCAGCCAGCTAGCGAGGCTCAGCGACTTTGATGAATTCAGGTCGGATGCCGAGGATCTACTCCGTGAATCGGGTATCAGCGAGTTACTACCAGATCAGGCCACGGTATTCCTGTTTCATCAGGGTTACTCGTTCCTGTACTTTGTCGCTGAGGGTGGTTTCGATGCTCCTGTCTTCCAGTACACCGAGGGGGACAAGTCGTCAAGAGAATGCAGTCGCGGTTTCGCTCAGCTGATGGATGCTGAGCTCAAGTTGGCCGAAGAAAACGATCGCGACGCGCGAGCGTCTGGTGGTTTCTACGTTACCATTTCAGACGGAGTGGTCACGACGTCACACCCGGCGCGTTCGAGTGGTGTTCGTCCGCTTGACGGCCCGGACAGATTCACAGATACTGGCGGCAACTGAGGACGACGGCTGGAATCACGCAACTATGGCCGAGGCCGTGCCGTACGCCCACGAGCCCCCGCCACTAATCTTGGTCGCGCCAGCCGACCAAGCGCACCATGTAAATGCCATGAAATACCAATCGGGTAGCGCATACGCCGTCCTCTGTCTGGCCGTCATTCTGCTCGCAGCGTGCAGTGATTCTGGGCCTGCAGTGCCACCGGTATCCGAGCAGTCTGAAACGATGGGCAGACTAGTTGCAGCGATGCTCGAAGCTACCGGCGGTAACGTTCCCGGACTCGCCGTGGCTGTCGTAAAGGATGCGGATCTTGTCTACCTGCGCGGCTTTGGCTTAGCAGACGTAGAGAACAACGTCCCGGTTGATGGCGACACGCCCTTCTACATTGCCTCTTCGACCAAGCCGTTCACGGCGCTTGCCACGGCGATGCTTGATCGCGACGGGATCCTTGAGCTCGATGCTCCGATATCCACGTATGCTGGCGATGCGTCTTTTCATACCGACGTGCGGGCAGATGAGGTGACCGTCCGGGATCTGCTCTCACACACATCGGGATTGGCAAACCCCGCGATGGTCACGCGAACGGCCTTCACCGGCGACCACTCGCCTGAGGTCCTCTGGCGACTGCTCTCGGCAACGGAGCCCAGCGCGAACTCGGCCCTTGGTGAGTTTGACTACACGAACGTCGGGTACAACATTTTGAGCCTGTTCATCGATGCGCAGACAGGAAAGAACTGGCAGGATGTACTCGATGAGCGCGTTTTTGAGCCTGCCGGACTGCACAACACGACCGCCTACGCCTCTGAGGCAAGAGGATTTGATCGTCCCGTTGCCGAACCTTACGTAGCGTTTGGTGGCGACGGCACGGCGTCGCGGTCGTACCTGGCAAAACGTGACAACACCATGCACGCGGCCGGCGGGATGTACACGAGCGCGCGCGATGCCTCAAGGTGGATAGAGGCCCAACTTAACGAAGGGGTCATTGACGGCGATCAGGTCTTTCCAGCCGAGATCATCCGTGCAATGCACACCAGCGCTGCCGATGTCGATGCTGCTTTCGGCGATTTTCAGCGTGATGGATATGGCCTCGGCTGGTACCTCGGCGGTTTTGGAAACGACTTGGCCGGCGAACGCCACATTCACCACCTCGGTGGGTTCGGCGGCACGCACAGTCACATTTCGTTTCTTCCCGAGCGGGGCCTTGGCGTAGCCGTGTTCGTGAACGAAAGTGGGATGGGCGGTCGGGTAGCAATGAGCATTGCTAATCTCGCGTACAGACTATGGCTTGACCGAGAGGGTGCTGTAGCCGAGGCGGAGCAGTTCGTTGATGAGGTCGCGATGCGCGTCTCACAGTTCACCGAACGCGTAGCAGCTGATCGCGCAAACCGAGCCAGTCGCGAGTGGACACTGTTGCAGCCGGCCGACAAGTACGCGGGTACGTACGTCAACGAACTGTTCGGAACCGCAGTTGTGACCAGCGATGGCGAAGCCCCGCGAATTCAGATCGGCAACATGGTTGCAACCTCG
>JANQRN010000081.1 GCA_028284545.1 Rhodothermales bacterium
TCTGTCGTGTATGCCACGGCCGTCGACGACAGTTGCAGCGATGCGGCATCATCCGTGGCCTGCAGACCGATATCTGCAAACGCCTTGGCAAACATGTCGCCGATGAGTTGCTGCATCAACCGACCGCCGCCACCGTGTGCCATGGTGACCGTGGGATACGTGGATATCGGAATGGGACATTCCGTCATGCGACCACGTCTGGTCGATAGCGATAGTAGGCAGCACACGCACCTTCGCCCGAGACCATGGTTGCACCAAGCGGATGTTCCGGCGTGCATCGGGTGCCGAATGCGGGGCAGTCGGTTGGCTTGATCAAGCCTTGAAGCACCTTGCCAGAGAGGCAGTCGCGTGGTTCTTCGGGGGCGATACCGGCGACATCGAAGCGCGTAATCGCATCAAATCGATCATACGGTGGCCGAAGCGACAGCCCGCTGTCTGTGATCGCTCCGAGGCCGCGCCAATTCCGATTCGTGATGGCGAAGACCTTCCTCATGAGATCCTGTGCCGCCGGGTTTCCGCTACTTCTGACGGTTCGGGCGTACGCGTTCTCGACGCGGTGCTCACCCGCTTCCAGCTGGCGGACACATTGAAGTATGCCCTGCATGAGATCGACGGGCTCGAAGCCGGCCACGACGATTGGCACGTGGTACCGCTCCGCAACAGGGAGATATTCCTCGATGCCCATGATCGCGCAGACGTGGCCAGCTGCAAGAAAGCCATCTATTCGCGTGTCTGGCGATTGCATCAGCGACTCAATTGCCGGCGGGACGAGTACCTGTGAGACCAGGACGGAGAAGGTTTCCAACCCCTTCTCGAATGCCTGGAACACGGCCATGGCATTGGCCGGCGCCGTGGTTTCGAAACCAACGGCAAAGAAGACAACTTCGCGGTCAGGGTTTTCCTCTGCGATGGCTACCGCGTCGAGTGGTGAATAGACGATGCGCACGTCTCCACCGGATGCCTTGACGGACAAGAGGTCGCGGTCTGACCCCGGGACGCGCAACATGTCGCCAAAGGAGGTGAAGATCACACCCGGTCTCGAGGCAATCTCGATTGCGCGATCAATCATGTCGAGCGGTGTGACGCAGACGGGACATCCGGGACCGTGGATAAGCGTCAGTTGATCCGGCAGTAGCTGGTCGATCCCGTAGCGAACGATCGAATGCGTTTGGCCGCCGCACACCTCCATGAGACTCCAGGGCTTCGTAACCGTTCGGCCGATCTCGTCGGCGAGTCGAGAAACGGCGTTACCATCTCGGTATTCGTGCAGGAATTTCATCAGTCGAAACCGGTCTCGCCAATTTCCTCGAGCAGGTCCCAGAGTCGCTGAGCTTCTGCTTCGTCGACGACGGCAATGCCAAACCCCACGTGAACCATCACGTGATCGCCCGGGTTGGCATCGGGGAGGTACGCCATGTTGACCGATCTTCGAACGCCGCCGAAGTCGATTTCTCCCGTGCGTGTCTCAGGCGTTTTGCCTGAAAGCGAGAGCAACTCTCCCGGTACAGCAAGGCACATGGTTCAGTGGATCGGATTCTAGGTCATTGATGTCCGACGGCGCTTCGGACAAAGGGTGTCGCTCGGCTGAAAACGCTTGCTGCCACCGCCTGCCCAAGCGATATACCTCCGTCGTTCGGCGGGACCTCGCGATGGAAATGCACTGTCCCACCCCGTTCGCGGATACTCGCTTCAACGAGTTCGGTCAGCAGGCGATTCTGGAAGCAGCCCCCCGTCACCAGTACCGGCAGTTCAAGATAGGTCTCGGCGAGGTCGCAGATCCCGCGGGCGAGTGCAATGTGGACGCCTAGGGCACGCGCCTCCTGACATTGGCTGCTTTCCGCGGCAAAGGCAATTAGCGGTCGCCAGTCCATCAGAACGAGGTCATCTTCTTCAAGCAGGTTGACGACTGGCGATTCGAAGTCTGCAAATCGGGACAATGGTTGGCCTTCCAGCGCCCGCCACGCTTTGTCTTCCAGCGCCATCGCTGCCTGGGCCTCAAAGTTGACGTGCCCGGTTCCCAGAATCAGGGCCGCGAGACCGTCGAAAAGACGACCCGCGGATGTCGTCTCATGCGTCGCAAGACCGGTTGCCGCCGCAGCCTGAATCAAGCGAAACTCGGCCTCATCGAACATCTTCTGTATGGGTGTCCGCACCTGCGCGGGTTTCCCGGCAGCCGTCCACAGTCCCATGGCCGCACGCCTCGGCTCCCGCGCCGCCACGTCCCCGCCAACGAGAGGGAAAGGAACCAGAGAGGCGACCCTGCGGACCTGGTCTTCGGGTGCCCGTGCTTCGGCGTCCACAAGGAAGCACTCGCCGCCCCATACGGTACCGTCGGTGCCGATGCCTGTACCGTCCCAGGAAAAGGCGACCAGGGGGGCGGCGACATCAGCCTCAGCCATCAACGAAAACACGTGCGCGACGTGGTGTTGCACCCCTACGGCTTCTTTTCCAAACCGATCCTGTTGGTCGCGCGCATACTGCGATGAGCCATAGTCTGGATGCAAGTCGTGCACCAGTACGTCGGCGGGTGCCTGGTAAATCCGCGGCAGGTCGGCCGCGGCCTCCTCGAATGCTCGGATTGCCGGAAGCGTGTCGAGGTCGCCGATATGTTGGCTTACGAAAACGTTGCTGCCGCGCGCCAGTGCAACGGTGTTCTTCTGGTGCGCACCGACCGCGAGTAGCGTTGGATGTGAACGCGTGGTACGAGTCGTACGCCGTGGCGTGATCGGTAGTGGTGAAAAACCTCTGGACCGGCGAAGCACCTGGCGGCGACCGCAGACGATTTGCACGACCGAATCATCAACTGGTCTTTCGATGGGTCTGTTGTGCATCAGGAACAGGTCGGCGATATCACCGAGACGGGCCCGCGCCTCGTCGTTTTGCGTGCAGATTGGCTCGTCAGAAAGGTTGCCGCTGGTCGCGACGATTGGCTCGTCGATCCGACGCAGGAGGAGGTGGTGCAGTGGCGTGTACGGGAGCATCAGGCCGAGTCGGTCGTTGCCCGGCGCAATGTGTGGGTTTTGCAGTACCGCGCAGTCGCCGGCGCAGCTGTTTCGGCGCGCCAGAACGATCGGCGCTTCGCGACTTCTGAGGGCGGCGCGCTCGCCTTCCTCGAGGAGACACAGCAGCTCGGCTGCCGGTACGTCGCGGACCATGACGGCGAAGGGCTTTTCGCCGCGGTGCTTTCTGCGTCGAAGAGTGCGGACGGCATCCACAGATCCAGCGCGTGCAACAAGGTGGAACCCGCCGAGGCCCTTCACGGCTACGACCTGGTCAGACAGTATTGCCCGCGCCGCATGTTCGAGTGCCTCTGATCTGCGACTCATTACGTGTCCGTCCGGGCGGCAGAGCCACACCTGGGGGCCGCACGTGGGGCACGCGTTGGGTTGCGCGTGAAACCTCCGATCACCGGGATCAGCGTATTCTCGCAAGCAGTGGGAGCACTGCTTGAAGGCCTTCATTGTCGTACGCTCCCTGTCGTACGGTAGCGAGTGGATGATGCTGAAACGGGGCCCGCAGTGCGTGCAGTTTGTGAACGGATAGTCGAACCGCCGATTGGCCGGGTTTGTGATATCGTTCAGGCAGTCCGGGCACGTTGAGAGGTCCGGCAGCATCCACGCCGTCGGGGCACCAGCGCGGCTTTCTCGAATCCGGAAGACATCTTCTCCTGACGGCGACAATTCTGCGAGGTCGGTCGACGCCAAGACAGCGTGTGGCGGGGCCTCTTCGACAACGCGTCGCAGGAACGCCGAAACATTTGACGGCGCGCCCTCGGCCTCCAGGAGGACGCCCTCAGAGGTGTTGGAAATCCACCCCGCGATGCGCTGCGATCTTGCAAGCCGATACACGTGCGGCCTGAAGCCGACACCCTGAACGGTACCTGCTATCGCAAGCCGAACACGCCGACGCACCGTCGCTTCTTCACTCGACGTCGATGGACTCGAGGACGATCTCCTGTGCATCGGGGTCGCTTGTATCGGTGAGTTCAACCACTTCGAGTGTCGCATTTTCTGCGCGCGTGTTGCGAGCCGCCTGTTCGAAGTGCTCACGGAAGTGATCTCCCGAGATGTGCGCCAGTGCGCCGATCTTGACACGTACGCAGGTAACGGACTGGGCGCCGTTGTCGTCTGCAATCGAGTCAATCTTCTTCATCAGTCCGCGTAGCAATCCAAGTTCATGCATCTTGCTGCACCCATTCGTTTACCTGAACCAAAACCGACTCGACGACGAGGGGTAGGGTGGAGGCTACCGCATCTGACAGTCCCTCGCCAGCGGAGAAGTCCGAGGCCGTCACGGCGTGAATCCAGACGGCATCCGGCAGCATCTGCAGCGCCTTCGCCATCTCGACGGCCTCCGCCAGGCTGAAGGCGTGAGTAGAGTAACTGAAGTAGTCTGACGGGATTGTTTCTACCGTCGCGTCCAGCTTCACGTATTCCCCGGCCGGCCCGTCGGCGGCGCGCGCCGCATCGACAAAGACAACGGCGTCAGCACCGGCAAATCGATCGATCAAGGTCGCGCCCTCGCCTGAGTCTTCGAACACCTCTACGGTGTCTGGCACTTGCTGGCGCAGCGCCTGCACCACGGCTGGTCCGAAACCGTCGTCCCGTCGATACGGGTTCCCGATGCCCACTATTCGAATCACCCTGCTCATGCGACGACTAAACCTCTGATGGAAGCAATGAAGATGAGTGCGCCGATCCCGACCGAGGCGATGGCAGCTGCGATGCTGAACCAGCGTGCAAACCACTCAGAGTCGCGGTACAGGTACGCGGGGACTCCGAGGAGTCCGGTAAACAGCAACATCCCAATGATAGACCCGCTGCCGAAGACTGCAACGAAGAGGAGCAGGTACACTGGCGTGTCGATGGCAGCCGCTGCCAGCAGTACTACTGCTGCGCTGCCTGCGAGTCCGTGTAAAGCGCCAACCAGAAAGGCCTCGCGGCCGGTCCGTATGGGCGGGGCGTCCTCATGAGATCTGTTTAGTAGCCGAAAGCCGAGTGCTACAAGCATCAGACCTACCATCCCCTCAAAGACGAGTTCGGCCGGTGGTGGGATACTCGTCTTGAGCAGCACGACCAGCAACCCCGAGATTGCCAACATGGCCGTGTGTCCAACGCCCCACCAAACGGCAAGCTGCAGCAAGGCTGAATACCGGCGTTGCGTGGATGACAGGGTCGAAACAGCGGCGATGTGGTCGGGGTCCAGGGCGTGCCGGAAGCCGAGGAGGAATCCGCTTGCGAGTGCGGCCGACAGGAGTGCGGGTTCAGGGGATATGGGCATTCGTCAGGATCGGTCCACCGTAAGGTTCAGGAAGTGGCAGGAGCAAGATATGCATGGATCGTAGTTCCGGATACCCTGCTCGCAGACCCACTGCAACCGTTCGTTATCCAGGTCGAGGTTCTGCGATGCGAACTGCCACATGTCTTCCTCGATGCAGCCCTGATTCTGGGAAGTGGGCGGAACGATTCGCGCCAGCTGAATCACGCCGTCGTTGTCCATGGAGTACTTGTGCCAGCATATCCCACGTGGTGCCTCGGTGCAACCCGTTCCGGTTGACTCGCGCGGTTTCACCTCAACGGCCGACTGCGCGGGTTCATCGTAGTTGTCGATGAGCTCGAGTGCCAGGTCGAATGAGTGTATCAGTTCGACACAACGAATGAGGATACTCTTGAACGGATTGTTACACGTCTCTTCAAGGCCCGATTGTAGCGCCGCTTCCCGGGCGGCGTCTGACAGGCGGTCGAAATTGATATTGTAGCGCGCCATCGGCCCGACGAGGTACGAGCCGTGTTGCTTTCTTCGCGCGTGAAGCGACGTAGAGTGTTCGACGTGGAGTTCTTCGAATTCGTTCTCAAACTCGTCGATCGAGATGTCGCAGCCTTTGTTCGACACGATGCGTCCGTCGAGAATTGCGTACTCCGACGGGTGGCGCAGCGCCACAAATTCGTAGTCGCGCTCGAAGTCTGGGAATTCCAGTTTGGATAGCGTCGCGAGTGCCGTGCGCGAGGCTGCGGCGCCCCATTCGATCTCGTCGCGCAGCGACTGCAGCTCGGCATTCGTCGGGACGCGGTAGAATCCTCCGACGCGCAGGTTGATTGGGTGAATCTCTCTGCCGCCA
>JANQRN010000258.1 GCA_028284545.1 Rhodothermales bacterium
TGCGGCCGGTCGCATACCGCAGCGGGAGGTGCTGTCGACTGCGGAGGCCGTGCAGCGCACCGCACGAATGGTGCTTGCGGAGTTGGGTCGAATTGAATACAAAGAGACGGTCGTATTGCGGGAGATAGGTTTCGTCCTCACCTACCGCGATGGTGCCATTGCGGATCTCTGGCTTGGGAACGTAGAACTCGGGGCAGATATAGACGCGCCCACGCTGTACTGGGTAGGCGCCGCGAAAGCGGGCGAGGCGACCGACGTTTTGCTAGGCGAGATGCAGTTGGCTGAGCGCACGGCCGCAAGCATGGCCGGACGCACTGCTGGCGCCAAGGCCTCGAAGAAAGTGACCCGCCCCATCAGCGGGATTGTTGCCGCGATCGGTGCCCAATCAGACGTCGATCGCGTACTTCCGGTATTGCAGGAGATCCTGGAAACACATCGGTATGTTGGTGTTCGAGATGAGGCTGCGGAGTGGCTGGGCAAGCAGCAGGATCGCCGGGCGCTGGCGCCGCTGGTTGCGGCCGCTAGCGACGACGTGTCGCGGGAGGTACAGGAGGAGGCGGTCGAGTCCATCGGCGAGTTGGGTGTCGGTGGAATTGAGGGCGCGTTTACTGAACTCGTCAAGATCGCTGAGGTGCACAAAGACGCTCGCGTGCGCGAGGAAGCAGTCGAGTGTATCGCAGAATTCAATTCGGATGAGGCAGCGCGCGCGCTTGAGCGCATTGCCATGCGCGACAAGAGTTCGAGCGTTCAGGACGAAGCGGTTGACGGTCTCGCAGAGATGCGGCATGATCTCGGGGCACCGATTCTTACTGGCTTGATCGCAAGCCACCCTTCGGCCAACATCCGCGGTGAAGTTGCTGAAGCGCTGGCTGAACTACCGGGAGACGAGTCCATAGTCGCGCTGAAGAAAGCGGCGATGCAGGATCAGAGCAGTTCTGTACGCAACGAGGCGCTCGAGGCGTTGGCGGAGATGCCCGGTGGAATCGGGATCTCAGCGGTGATCGACGTCGCGATGAACGCCCCGGCGGCTAGCACAAAGCGTGAGGCGATCGAACTGCTCGGCGAGAGCAAGGACCCGCGCGCCCGCGCAGCGCTGTCGGCAATTTCTGGTGGATAGGCTGCGCATAGCGTTGTGTTGCAACGCTAATCTGCCGTTTGCCGCTGGTTTTTCTTGTTGGCCGTCATTACAATCCCGTAACGAGGGTCAGCCATCGGGCTGTGTTACCGACCGCAATCAACGGTGATTGCGGCGGGTGGTGGTTGGGACTCAATCACGGAGAAATACATGCCACGTCACATGCTTTCTGTAGCGATCGTTGCGGTCGTTGCGCTTTCACTCGCCGCTCCCAAAGCGACCACGGCCCAGGGCCTCCCAAGCGTCCACGCCGGACTCGCTTTTTCCAGCCACGTCGAAGACGCTGGAGTCATGGCCGGCGGCTATTTCCCGATACTCGACGGCATCAAGGTGGGTGGGGAGTTTACCTATTACTTCACGGACGACTTCGGAGCTGTCGACTTTACGCTTTGGACGCTCAATATCAACGCCCTGTACAACCTTATTGCCCAGGCATCGGGCCTCGATGTATCTCTTCTGGGCGGCGTGAACGTTCTGCGTTGGTCTGGCAGTTACGACGGCGGCGGGTTTAACGGTTTTGGTGGACTCGTGGAGTTCGAGACTTCCGGCACCGACATCGGCCTGAATGCGGGCGCGGTCGCAGTGTACCCCGTTGGTCCTGTCGATCTGTTTGGCAAAGCGCACGCCGTACTCGGCGGAGGATCCGGCGGGGTTGTCATCGGCGCGGGAATTTCGAAGACCTTCGGCGGCAGCAACGACGACGACGGCTAAAAAACGAATCCAGCTATCACGAACAGCACGAGGGAGATGCTCGCGGCAGTGAGCGCGTAGGGGAGTTGCGTTCTGACGTGATCAATGTGATCGGTCGCCGCCGCCATCGATGCGACGATGGTGCTGTCGGAGATTGGTGAGCAGTGGTCGCCAAAGATTCCGCCCCCTAGAGCTGCCGCGAGCATGAGTGGCGCATGAACGTCGAGTAGGGCGGTCATCGGTACTACGATCGGGATCATGATCGCGAACGTACCCCAGGACGTGCCCGTCGAAAACGCCATCAGGCAGGCGAGGATGAAGACGATCGCAGGGACAAAACCAGGGTTCAACGTGGCCTCGGCCGCCTGCGCAAGAAACACACCCGTGCCCAGTGAACGTTGCGTTGCTGCGATGCCAAACGCCAGCGCGAGAACCAGCACGAGTGGCATAAGACCCTGTATGCCTTTGATCGTGTACTCGGTCATCTCGCGGACGTCCATGATACCCTGAACGCGATATAGAATCCCGCCGACGAGGAGCCCGACGATCACACCCCAGAGTACTCCCTGGGATCCGCTACCATTCAAAATGTCACCGTCGCCCGTGAGCCACAGCACGTAGGGCACGGTGGCGACCATCGCGATGATCGGCGCCAACATGTTGATCGCGCGCTTGGGTACTCCGGGCTTTGCGACTAGCTGGGAAACCTCCTCTGATATCATCGGCTCAGCTCCTTCTCGCAGTAACAACCCGTCTTCCGAAACGCGACGCTCCGCCTCTTTCATCGGACCAACGTGCCATCCGGTGATGATTACGACGAACACGACGATGATTGCAATAATCGAATAGAAGTTCAGCGGTAACGAGGAGAGAAGGAGGCTGATCGGTTCGTCCACCTGCTGCGCCGCGAGCAGGCCAACGATATACGCACCCCAGGCGTTTATGGGGATCAAGAGCTGCTTCGGGGCACACGTCCCGTCGATTATGTAGGCGAGTTTTTCGCGGGAGATCTTCGCGCGGTCAAAGAGCGGGCGCGCGACCGATCCCGAGACGAGCAGGCCGAAGTTGGACTCGAGGAAGACACCCATGGAGGTGAATGCCGCTACAAGACCAACCGACCGCTTGGACCGCGCAAGGCGCGACCCTTCGACCCAGCGCACGAAGCCGTCCATGCCCCCAGAAGCCTGCGTGAACGTTATTATGGCGCCAATCAGTGCCGAGAAAATGAGTGTCCGCGCGTTGCCCTCGTCCGTAACAGCGGCAATGAAGACGTCGACAGCCTCGATCAATCCGGTAACCGGATTCCAGCCATTCATGATCGTCCACCCAAGCCAGATGAAGAGCCACAGAGACAGGTAGACCTGCTTCGTGCGGATGGCAAGCCCGATGGCCACGATCGGGGGAAGGATGGAGAGCCAGCCGAAGGATTCCACGGGCGTTGGGGTCGGAGAAAGGGAATCGAAAGCTACTACTTACGGCCTTGCGGAACCAGACGGCGTGCAAACAAGCGGACCGGGCGCGTCCCCGCACCCGGGCCAATATTCGATCTGCCCGTTGTCGGCTGACTACTGCCCGGGCATATTGTAGTAGAAGCGCTCCCTGACAATCTTGCCGTCCTTCCAGTTCTGGACCGCGACTTCCTCGAACTTCATCGGGGCCGGGGCGCCCTTGAACTTCACGTCGACCCATGACTCGATCGTGGAAACACCCGCGTCTTCGTTCGCCGTAATCGAGTGGACGCCGCCGCCATGCATCTCATCGATACTTGCCTGCCATTCGTCGACTCGTTCCTTCTGCTTCTCCTTGCCATTGAAAGTGTCGCCGTTCGCCTCGACGATTTCCACATCGTCAGCGTAATACTTGTCAATGGCTTCCTTGAGCTGGCCTTGACCGATCATCGCGCTCAGGTCGTGCGCGTCGTGAAAACAACCCATGAGGGATACCTCTTTCGGTAGTTGGTTGGGATCTGATTGCGCTAGTTACACAACCCGCTTTCGTGGGTCAAGGTGGATCCGGTGGCTCTGGATTTTTTCTAACTTGTCGCGCACTCCAACGTCTGGCAAAACCTCCGGCAATGCGCGTCCTATTTATCGGTGGAACAGGTACCATCAGCTCGGCCTGCTCTGAGCTGGCGATAAGTCAGGGTATTGACCTTTTCTTGATGAACCGCGGCTCGTCGCTGCGCCCAACGCCTTCGGGGGCAACCGTTCTGCGTGCGGACATCTCCGACCGCGGGCGGGCACGCGAAGCGCTCGGCGATCTGACCTTCGATGCTGTCGTCAACTGGGTAGCGTTCCACCCGGGCGAGGTACAGGCCGACATCGAAATGTTTGGCGAGCGAACCAAACAATATGTCTTCATCAGCTCGGCCTCGGCATACCAGAAGCCGCCCGCGCTGCTGCCGATTACCGAATCGACTCCACTGGCGAATCCGTTCTGGGAATACTCACGGAACAAGATTGCGTGCGAAGATCTCCTTGTGCAACAGTATCGCGACTCTGGGTTCCCCGCGACCATCGTTCGACCGTCTCATACCTACGACAAGACGCGCCTGCCGATCTACGGTCGCTACACGATTGTTGATCGGATGCGCCGCGGGCGCCCAGTTGTTGTGCCCGGAGACGGGACGTCGCTATGGGTGCTGACGCATCACGCCGACTTTGCCAAAGGCTTCGTACCGCTGCTCGGCAATCCGCGTGCGATCGGTGAGGCCTTTCACATCACGTCGGATGAACTGCTGTCCTGGAACCAGATATACCGAATGATCGGGGCGGCAGCCGGCGTACCCAATCCTGAGATAGTGCATATCCCGTCTGAAGTCATTGCGCGACACGACAGCATGTGGGGCGACAGCCTACTCGGCGACAAGATGCACTCCGTTATATTTAGCAACGCCAAAATCAGGCAGGTCGTACCTGGTTTTGAGGCTTCGATACCGTACGCTGACGGTGTGCGAGAGGTTATGGCGTGGTTCGACGCAGACCCTGGCCGGCAGGTTGTCGAGCAGTCGATCAACGACACGATAGATGCGATGATCGCCGCATGGCGCGGATAGTTTACAATGGGCGCGTCCGACGCAGGGACTCCACCAGGAAACAGTATGAAAAAGCAAAAGACTGAATCAGCCGCGGGTACTACCCGACGCGAGTTCATTAAGACCGCCGGTGTTTCGGCGTCTGCCGCAATGGTCCTGCCGCGCCACGTCGTGGGCGCCAGTCGAGGTCGTCGCGCCCCGAGCGATACCCTGAACATCGCCATCGTCGGCGCGGGAGGGATGGGCACCGGCAACGCCTCGCGCATGGTGTCGGAGAACATCGTCGCCCTGTGCGACGTGGATTTCGACTACGTATACCGAGGACTCATGAAGGACGGCAAGGTGCGCGAAGATCGTGCCGAGCTCAAGGAGAAGTATGACTCCGCAAAGCGGTACGCTGACTTTCGTCGGATGCTCGACGCTCACCAGTCTGATGTAGATGCCGTACTTGTTGCCACGCCCGACCATGTGCACGCGGTTGCGGCGGCCAAGGCGATGCGATTGGGCAAGCATGTATATGTGCAGAAGCCGCTGACCTGGTCGGTCTACGAGGCGCGGCGCCTGCGTGAAATTGCAGATGATACCGGGGTTGTAACCCAGATGGGGAACCAGGGGCACTCAACTGATGACGCTCGCCGGGTCAACGAGTGGATCCAGGCAGGCGCGATCGGACTCGTTCGTGAGGTACACGTTTGGACGAATCGGCCCGTCTGGCCCCAGGGCGTGCCCGCGCCGAAGTCGCACAAGGTTGACGACAAAACCGGTTGGGGAATCGACTCGTTCATCGTCCGTCTATCTGCTGCAATGACCGGACGGCATCGCACGCCGAAGAGCCTGGACTGGGACGCTTTCCTCGGGCCCGCCCCCAGGGTCGACTACCACCCCGCATACCAGCCCTTCAACTGGCGGGGATGGTGTGATTATGGAGTTGGGGCATTGGGAGATATGGGTGCTCACCTAATCGACCATCCGTACTGGGCGCTCGGTCTTGAGTACCCGGAGAGCGTTGAAGCCACATCGACGCCGTGGGGAGCGGACAATGCGAGCCCATGGGGTGGTCCGCAACGCAACATCGTGTCGTACCCGCTGGCAATGAAGGTGCACTACAAGTTTCCGAGTCAAGGAATGTTGCCGGGCGTCTCGATGCACTGGTACGACGGTGGGCTTATGCCGGAACGCCCGGAGGCACTGCCGGCGAACGTCCCGCTCAACCGGGACGGCGGGGTGATTTACATCGGCGAGAAAGGCGTACTAATGCACGAGACGTACGGCGGAAAGCCGATGATGTACCCTGCGCACCTCAACGAGATGTCCGCCAACGTACCCGAGACGTACGCCCGCGTCACGACAACGCACGAGATGAATTGGGTCAACGCCTGCAAAGGGGAGGGCAAGGCGGTTTCACCGTTCAGCTACGCCGGGCCACTAACCGAGACAATGCTGCTTGGAATCGTCGCGCTGCGGGCTGGCCAAGGCGTGCAAATAACGTGGGACGGCAAGAAGGGCGTTGTAATGAACAACGACGAGGCGAATCAATTCCTGCATCGGGAGTATCGGGAGGGGTATGAGCTATGAGGTGTAGGTTGAGGGTCGAGCGTTGAGGGTAGGAAGTGACACACCTCGAGGCGAACCCACAGTCAGTCGCCGAGATATATATCCGCGATGCGCCGTGTCAGGTTTATGACGGCCGGGGAGTTTCGGTTTGTAAGGACGATGACGGTGAGTCGTTCGTCCGGAAATCGCTCCATGTCGTTGCGGAAGCCCATGGTACTGCCGCTGTGCCGCAAGTTTCGGTGGCCCCGATAGCTGTTGACGTACCAACCGTAGCCATACTCTTCTCCCTCGTCGTGGACGGTGTTCGGCTTCGCCGACCACGCATCGCTTAGTACAGCCGAAGGCAGCACGGTGTTGGCGTACAGTGCCTGGTCCCATTTCAGGAGGTCGTCGATGGAGCTATACACCCCGCCGTCACCGAGCACGGCACTTGTCGGGCTCTGATCCCGGACGACAAACGCTCCCTCGGACTCTTCAAAGGCGTGTCCAAAGGCACGATTTGGCACGCTCGATTGTCCGGATACGTAGGCCACGGACCCGTCCATCTCCAGCGGCTGGAATATTTGTGCTTCGAGGAACGCGGGAAAGGGCTGCCCGGTGATTTCTTCCACTGCCATCGCAAGCAGGGCGTAGCCGGTGTTGGAGTACCGGTACGCGGAACCGGGGACGAAATACGTTGAATCCTGCTTCCTCATCATTTCCAGAATCTGAGCGTCGCGAATCTGTGTCGACGCCGTGTCTGAAACGAACTCCTCATAGTCGAGAAGTCCAGACGTGTGGCTCAGCACGTGACTGATGCTGATCTGACTGCCGTACTCAGGGAAGTCCGGAAAGACATCAACTAGACTCGACTCATACGAAAGCCGGCCGGCGTGCACGAGCTTCATTATCGCGGTGGCCGTGAATTGCTTGGTGATGCTGGCCAGCCGGTAGTTCGTTGCCGTCGTTGTGGGGACCGCCCGGTCGACATCGGCGAGACCAAACGCCTTTCGATAGAGAACGACGCCATCGGAGACGACGAGCACCGACGCGCCGGGAACGTCCCCGCGATAATCCGCCATCAACTTGTCAACGCGATCAGACGGAGTTGAGCTGCAGCCAGGCATCATGCCAATTAACGTGATTCCGAGGACGACACGCACTATATAGGTCGCCAGACGATTGGGATCTCTGGGTGAGAATACGTCGATCATGACAGTAGGTGTGTCGTTCTTTGCGTCGGGAGGCACGATAACGAAAACGACGCTGCGTTGAAACTGGACACCTGAAGCCGATACCACCGCAGATGGACCTCCAAGAGTTTAGAGATCAGGTTGTTGACGTGCCGCCACTGGCGCTCGTCCTGGTGAATCTGATACCGCTGGCGGGTGTCGTCTGGTTGGGGTGGGACGTTGGCGGACTTCTGCTGCTCTACTGGGCAGAGAACCTGATTATCGGTGCCAGCGCGCTCGTCAAAATGCTGAGCAAGGCGCCAATCGCAGGACTCTTCACCGGTGCGTTCTTCGTGATTCACTACGGCGGGTTCTGTGCCGTGCACGGGATGCTGATCCTGGCAATGACCGGCACTGGAGACGCGCAGCAGCTCATGGACTTCGAACAGTCATGGCCCTTTGTCTTTGTTTTCCTCGAGCTGCTGTACAACGTTGCTGCGTTTGCATACCAGAACGCCCCGCGTTGGTGGGATGTCGCGTTCGCCGCGCTCCTGGCGAGTCACGGTATATCGCTAGTCGTCAACTACTTCGTTCGTGACGAGAGAAGCGGCGCAAACGTGGTGAGGTCCATGGGCTCGCCGTATGGTCGCATTATCCTGCTCCACTTCACGCTAATCCTCGGTGGATTCGCGACGATCGCACTCGGTTCGCCGCTGGCGATGCTCCTGCTACTCGTCGTACTGAAGACAGGTGTCGATCTGGTCTTTCATCTGCGCGAACACAATAAGGCTCGGGCAGCAGCAACTCTAGAACGCTTGCCTTGAAGTATCGAGTTTGCCGAACTCGTACTCCTTCGGCGGCTGGGCGCCCATGAGATGTCGCACGAAGTAGTCCCACCGGCGGCGCATCATGTAAGGCTCGTTGCCAAATCCGTGGCCCCTGTTCGGGAAGATCAGCAGATCGAAGTCTTTGTTTGCGTCCATCAAAGCGTCAGCCAGATGCAGAGTATTGTTGTGCGGAACATTGCTGTCCATGGAGCCATGCGCGAGAAGCAGCTTTCCCTTCAGGTTTTCGGCGAGCAGGTAGTTCGCCTGTTTGTCGTAGTTCGTCGTGCCATCCGGATAGCGCTCGAGCAGGCCGTGCCACTTCTCACCCCAATCGTCCTCATACGTGGCGTTGTCGTGATTACCCGCCTGCGAGACAGCAACCTTGTAAAAGTCCGGATACCTCAGAATCGCTGCGGCGGAGGCAAATCCACCACCTGAGTGGCCGTATGTCCCGACACGATCCAGGTCCATCGCCGGGTACGATTCGGCAAGCTGCTGAATCGCAGCAATCTGATCTGGTAACCCGTTGTCTCCCATGTCGCCGTAGTAGGCTTCGTGAAACGACTTGGAGCGCATGGGGGTACCCATGGCGTCGACTTCGACGACGATGAATCCGAGCTCGGCCAGCGCCTGCTTGTCACCGCGAGACGGTCGGAAACTCCTGCTGCCAACACTGCCCGTCTGCGGGCCAGGGTAGATGTAGTTGATAACCGGATACGAAGCGCTCGGATCAAAATCTGTCGGCCTGTACATCAATCCGTAAATATCAGTTTCTCCGTCGCGGGCCTTGACCTTCACCGCCGTTGGCGGCTGCCAGCCCGACTCCACGAGCCGCGATATGTCGGCTTCCTCCAGCGTCGCGAGCAGGCTTCCCCTTCGCGCATCTCGCAAGACAGTCACCGGCGGATCGTACGGTGTCGAATAAGTATCGACGAAATACCGGTAACTCGGTGAAAACGTGATCGAGTGGTTGGCCGATTCTGGCGTCAGCAGCGTGAGCCCTGAGCCGTCCATCTTGATTCGGTAGAGGTACTGGTAGTAGGGATCCCCGTCCTCGCGCTCGTTACCCTTGAAGTAGATCTCCCGACGTTCCTCGTCGATGTGAACGACGTCCAATACGTTCCAGTCTCCGCTGGTAATCGCGGACTTCAACACGCCTGTACTCAGGTCGTACAGGTACAGATGCCCCCAGTTCGATCGGTGCGAATACCAGATCACCTCGTCGCTATCCTCAAGCACAGTCCAGTTGATTGTGCTGTTGCCCGACTCATAGAACGTGCTGACGATTTCCTCGAGGATATCCCGTACTTCCCCTGTTTCCGGATTTGCCTCGCGAAGGCGCGCCTCTTTGTGATCTCGCGAACTCGACACGAAGAAGAATCGCGAGCCGTCGTCACTGAACTCCGCATCGGCTAGCTCGCCACGGTAAGCGATGTGGTCGGTAATCGTCGACCGATGTGCGTCCGGTGGCATCTGCAAACGCACGACGTTCCCGGTCTCTATGTCAATGATCACACGCTCTACCCGGAAGATCAGGCTGTCGCCGGGAAACGGGTACTTCCAGGATCGAACCTCGGGGCTGCCAACACCCGTCGACACGAGATGCATCATGCTGACGCCGCGACCGTCATGCTGGAACGTAGCTATCTGGCGCGAGTCGGGAGACCACTTCAGTACGGGTGCGTCGCTCTTTGTCCACCCCGCGTTGTTCGTCGCGTAGCCGAAGTCTTCAACTCCGTCGAAGGTGAGTTGCCGTTCTTCGCGGGTCTCCGCATCTCGGATCCACAGGTTGTGGTCTCGAATAAAGGCGATCGATGACCCGTCGGGGGACGGACTTGTCACGCGGCGAAAAAACCGTTGACTGCCCATCGAACCAACGCCACCCGCGCTTTCGTCGCTAGATACCTCGCAGCTGTACCGACGGATGTCACACGTAAACCGACCATCGCGGGTGCCAAACGAAATCGCGTCTCCGTCGTTTGCGAACTCGAATGAACTGAACGGCAGGCGAAGTGCCTTATACGTTGTGTCGCTAACCGCTCCCAGCGCGGCAGCCAGTCGGCTATGGTCAAACGCGCGATCGCGAGTGCGACGCCGAGCGTCAACGAGGACGAACTCGGCTCCGCCTTCCACGGTGTTGCGATACCACATCCGCCGGTCATCAATCCAGTTTGGTCGCACGGTCGCGCGCGTAATGAGCGGGCTGGTATAGCGAGACAGCATGCGCTCTGCGTCAGCGTAGTCCTGCTCGGTGAGCGCACGCGCCATGTCAGCGGTCGCATCCACGTCCTGGGCAGTTGCCGGGCCACTGGCGAACAAACCGAATGTTACCGCCAGCACGGCGACAGCGATTCGAGTGTTGATTGGCGGGGCGTTGGTCTGAGTATTCATGGTCGAGATTGTATAAATCGTATCGCCGCGGCCGGCGTAGACTCCAACCCGCAATATATCCATCCAGACGGGCATCCGTGGGCGCGCGCGACCTTATCTGATTTGCCTATCTGATGCGTGATCTGATGCGCGATCTTATGCGCCGATCGGGTGACCGTATCTTTGTTACCGTGGACAAGTCCAGCGCACTATACCGCAAGGTCTTCGACCTCTTCGAGCGACCCGCCGTCTTCAACGCCTACCAGACAGTCGTTGATGGGGGAAAGGGTCGACAGATAAGGCGCTTCCTGCAGAGCGTGCAGTTTGAGTCGGTGATTGACATCGGATGTGGGACGGGTAACTGGGCTGAGCTTGTGGACGTACCGTATCTGGGAATCGACAGTTCGCCGTCGTTTATTGCCGGCTGTACGCGCCGGTTCGCCGGCGACACGACCAAGCGATTTGTGCAGGCGGACGCCGCGGACCTTGAGATCGTGGAACAGTTCGACCTGGCCATGTTGATCAGCGTACTGCACCACCTCTCCGACGCTGAGGTCGACCGGCTGTTGTCGTGGCTGTCGGGCTGCGCAAAGCAGTTCTTCGTTTTGGACCTCTACCCGGTGAATCGAAATCCGCTTTCTCGCTGGCTGTACCGGATGGACCGCGGCGACTTCGTTCGCGAGCGGGACGAGCAACGCCAACTGTTGGAGCGCGGCGGGCACTTCAGCGTAGTGAAGGAAGACGATTACTATTGTCCCAACGGACTGTACCGGCACACCCTTTTTCTACTGCGACGAGAGGCGAGATCGCCCGGCTAGTCGTCGCCTCCTGCCAGTCGTGCCGCTCAATCGCCTCCCGGATCCCGGGCAGCGTCTTGACCCCGTCGGGTGTGTAGAAACCCGGCCGTGGATTGGAATAGCGGTTTGTCATCTCGAGACAAACAGATCAATACAGCTCGTACTTCACGAGCCGGCCGTCCAATGCGCCGTTTACGAGCGGCCGCTTGAAAGACGCGCGCAAGCCAAGACTCTTGATCCATTCGCGCTTGCCGAAGTAAACGAACGCCGTAGAACCTGTGCAGCGCTGCTTCAGGAAGTCACCAACCGATTTGTAGAAGGCGGCCATTTCGTCGTCCCGGCCGAGCCGCCGACCGTAAGGTGGGTTGAAGACGATCGTGGTGTCCTCGAAGCCCGGAAGCGTGAAGAAATCCGCTTGTTGGACCGCCACATTCTTGCCATGTGGAAGCGCGGCCAGGTTCTTTCGTGTGGCAGAAACGGCCTGTTCGCTCACGTCACTGCCTGCGATGAGGCCTTTTGCAACCCCGCTGATTTCGGCGTCTGCTTGCGCCTTCACTTCCCGCCAGAGATCGGAGTCAAAGTCCGGCAGTCGCTCAAACCCGAAACGTTCGCGCAGGTAGCCGGCCGGTGTACCCGTTGCCGACATGAGAGCTTCAGCCAGCAGGGTGCCCGACCCGCACATGGGGTCGTAAATCGGTCGCACCGGTTTCCAGTCGGTCCATCGGATGATTGCCGCCGCAACGGTCTCCTGAATTGGGGCTTCGACCGACTGCTTCCGGTAGCCGCGCCGATGCAATGAGCCTCCCGACATGTCAACGCTGATGACCGCGCGGTTGTTGTCAATGTGCAGGTTCAGCGCGAGGTCGGGTGTTCGCCTGTCAACGCTGGGACGCTTGTTGTATCGGGCGCGAAACTCGTCGACTATCGCGTCTTTTAGTCTGAGCGCGGCGAACTTCGAGTGAGATATTCGGCTGTTGGAGACATTCGCGGCGATCGCGAAGGTGTCGTCGGCTGCGATGAAGTCCGTCCAACGAATGTCCCGCGCTGTCTTGTACAGGTACCGGTCACTGTGACAGTCGAACGTCAACAGGGGGGCGAGTACACGCGTGGCGAGTCGCGAACAGTAATTGGCGCGATACGCCGTTTGCGTGTCGGCCTCGAAGTAGACCCCACGGTAGGCAACGTCGGCTGCGGTCGCGCCGAGGCTGCGTAGTTCGTCTGCGCCCTCTTCCTCCAGACCGCCGGCGATCTGAGCGAAGTACCGGCCGGTCTGCTGGTACTGGTACAAGTTATCGGGCAATCGGGCCTAATCGTCCCACTTCTGGACGCTTGAAATATCCGGCACTCCCCAGCTTTCTCCGTTCCAGCCTTCGAAGCCGTCCATCCGGAAGGCCCAGAAGCCGGTTGTCATATCGGAGATGACGATCAGACCGTCAGCGTTGCGTACGTCGACGCCGAACGCACCGTTGATAACGGCTATCCACTCGTACGTCGGCGGGCCGATGTACGTGTCATAGTAGCCAATCGTCTGTGGGTTGTGCGGATCGGCAAGACTGAAGACCTGGAGTCCGTCGAGGTACCCCGACACAAACACAAAAGGCCAACGCACCTCGTGATTGTGCACGAGGTTTTTCCAGTTCGCGGTCCAGGCGGAAATCGGCTGACGAATGTTTGTTGCTTCCCCGTCGAGTGCGGGCTTCATATCGAATATGCGAAGCGGCGCGTACTGGTATTCCACTTCGGCGACCGCGTAACGCCCGGTTGGGTCAGGCGTGAAGGTGTGGCCCCAGTCAACGCCCGACACACCGGTGAGTGAGATCCGGAGCACCGGATTGTCGAGGTCGCTGATATCGTAGACGTAGTACCCACCGGTTCCCCCTCCGTAGAAACGGTCCTCGCCGGTGTCTGGGTGATAGGCGGCGTAGAGGTCGTGATAAGACGTGTTGCGACTTGAACGGCCGGGCACCTCGGGCAGCGGGATTTCGCCAACGAGTGAATTCTCGACATCACCTTCAACGACGCGGCCGAGGTCGTACGCGTGTGCCTTTCCGGTACGCGTGGTTGTCAGCAGCAGCGGTCGCCCGTTCGAATGTTTGTAAATGAAGATGTTGTGGAAGCCGCCGGGGTATTCAGGAATCATGATGCGCGTGACCTCTTTTACTGCACCGGGATCGGGCAGGCCCGTGACGTCGAACACCACGGCGCCGAGGTCATTGTTCGGCCCACCCTGGGCAAACTCGAAGGACTGCACGACGTAGTAGCGGCCGTCCCACTTGAAGTACTTGACGTCCATGCCACCGCGGTTCATGTGGAGATCCTGATTCTCGAGGCGCCACTGCAAGATGACCCTGGGGTTCTTGGGGTCACTGAGCTCGATGATATCCATACCCTTGGGGCCCTCCTCGAGGATCGAGGCCCGACCTACGTAGGCGAACGGACGGTCCAGTTCCTGTTCCAGCTCGATGTCGGTGACGCTCATCCGTGCGCCGAGTGGGACGTGGCCCTCCACGGTGATATTGTCGGAGCCGCGGTCTAGCGCAGTCTGCGAGAACGCCTGGGGTGCCCAGATGAGGATGCTCGCCAGGAGGATTGAGGCAGGCTTCATTGTCGTTGTCGTAGTGGTAGATGTGCTGGAAACCGCCCCGTGGCGGCTCTGGAGGTTAGCGAAAACAGACCGGAATCGGGAGGCCCCCTGTCCTCGGCCGATCCGCCAGTCAGCCCCGCGGTGGCTACCGGCGACGAGATGAAAATAATTATCGTTCAGACTGGGTATAGCGAACGACTCTGGTGTTCTATAGTCAAGAATCCGGCGTGCAAA
The DNA here is from genome assembly GCA_028284545.1 of Rhodothermales bacterium. Taxonomy (GTDB): domain Bacteria; phylum Bacteroidota; class Rhodothermia; order Rhodothermales; family JABDKH01; genus JANQRN01. The sequence goes on from JANQRN010000258.1 coordinate 14,377, forward strand.
CCGTTCGGATAATCAAATTTGACTGTTTATACCACCAAGCAAACCGCTTAATCCAATGAAAAAGCTTCGTTCTTCTCTTCTCGCTACGTTTCCAGTCGTTCTGGGAATCATGGCGATGACGGTCGCTGGCTGCTCGTCAGACAGCTCCGATGATCCTAACACAATTGTCGATGTCGCCGTGTCTGGCGGGTTCAACACGTTGGTTGCCGCTGTCCAGGCAGCAAACCTCGTTTCGACCCTGGAAGGCCCGGGACCGTTCACCGTCTTTGCGCCGACCGATGCGGCCTTCGCAGCTCTCCCGGCCGGCACGCTGGACAACCTCCTGCTTCCAGCCAACCAGGCTGATCTCGCAGGGATCCTGACGTACCACGTCGTCGCCGGTGAGGTGACCTCAGATCAGGTTGTAAACCTGACGAGCGCGACCACGGTGCAGGGTGAGGAAATCTCCATCGCGGTTGTCAACGGTGTTGTCCAGGTCAACGGTGCCAACGTAACCAGTGTCGACATCCCTGCCGACAACGGTGTGATCCACGTAATCGACGCTGTGCTCCTGCCGTCCGGCAACTAGGCCTTGGCCCACCGGCCATCGATCGGGTGAAAGGTGGGGGGGAATGCAGTAGGTGCTTGATGAAATCGGAGATGTGTTTGCAGCGGAAGTATCAAATTGGTGTGGCTCCCGCAACCGCAGCACATTCATCGGCACGAATTCCCTCTCACCCCTTCGCCCTTCTCCGTCCCCGTCCTCTTGCCGACTCGTTCTGAGTTGTGCTTGCCCGACCTAGACGATCAGCGTCTTCCAGCGTCCGGCTCGAAACCACACCGCAGCCAGAAGGGCTAGCACTGCCTGCGCCACCGCGATAGCTATAAACACGCCTGTCTGGCCAAGGCCGAACTTGAAGGCGAGGAGCCAGGCGAGTGGAATCTGAAGTATCCAGTACGCTATCAGGTTGATGATTGTAGGCGTTCGTGTGTCGCCGGCGCCGTTGAAGGCTTGCACGACGACCATCCCGTACCCGAAGAAGGGGTAGCTAAACGCGATCACCGCGAGGCACAGCGCACCGGCCGCGATGGCATCAAGATCGTCCGTAAAAAGTCCGACGATCTCACCTCCGTAGAAGTACATGGCGACGCCGAACGCCGTCAGGAAGATGGTGTTGATAGCGCCGGAGATCCACACAGACCTTTCCGATCTGTCTGGCTTTCCGGCCCCGAGGTTTTGCCCGACCAGCGTAGCCGCTGCATTGCCCATTCCCCACGACGGTAGCAGCGCAAACACAATCACCCTTACTGCTATCGTGTAACCGGCGACGACCGCGCTGCCGAACTCCGCCAGCATCCGCATGACTCCGATCCAGCTTGCGGTCCCGACGAGGTATTGAACGACCGCCGGGATGGAGAGGTTGATCAGCTTGCGCAGTGTATCGGGGCGCATCGTGATGTGATCACGGGTGACTCGGATGCGAAGCCGCCCGCTCGTCAGCACGCGAAGCTGGTAGGCGACTCCGATTGATCGTCCGATGACCGTCGCTATCGCCGCGCCCTGGACGCCAAAAGCTGGAATTGGGCCGAGTCCGAATATCAGGATTGGATCCAGGACGATGTTCAGAATGTTCGCGAGCCAGAGTGCTCGCATCGCAAAGATCGCGTCGCCGACGCCGCGGAAGATCGCGTTGATGAGGAAGAGCAACACGATCACGACGTTCGTGACGAACAGCCACCTGAAGTAGCTCGTGCCCGCTGCGACAACGGCGTCGGTCGCCCCCATGAGACGCAGCAGCGGTCCGGCACCGAATCCGCCGATCAGTGCGGCCGGGATGGAGACTGCGATTCCCAGGGCAATGGCCTGCACCGCGGCTCGGGCCGCGGCATCCGGGTCGCCCTCGCCGATGCGGCGGGCCACTGTAGCCGCGGCGGCCATGCTGAGGCCGATTCCGATGGCGAAGACGAGAACCAGCAGCGTCGCTGTGTACCCGACCGCTGCAACCGCATCGGGACCGAGTCGACCCACGAAGAAGACATCCGCCACCTCGAACACGGCCTGCATCGACATCTCGAGAACCATCGGGATGGCAAGCAGAACGATCGCTCGTCTGAGCGAACCAGTTGTGTAGTCGCGCGAACGCCCGGCGAGAACGTCGCGGATCTCCGAGCTGAAAGACTTTGGCGGTGCGTCGCCTGGTGATTGACGGGGGAGTTCGGCCACGCGCTCTTGTGATGTGGATACAGAGGATACGTCACCCCCCGGTAATCTGTGTGGAAGTCCAGCGTATATTCTCCGACACGCAAATCTGTCCCTTCATGCCCAAGAAACTTCCCCCAATCAAGAAGATCGCGGTCGCCGTTGCAGGCAAGTCTGCGAACCCGCAAGTGGTGCACGAGGCGGTGCGGCTGGCCTCGCAGCTTGATGCGAAGCTGTACGCCGTACACATCAGCTATCCAAGCGCGGGAAAGCCCACCTTCAAGATGGAGCCGTTCCCGTTGTTCACCGAAGATGACGTCCGCGATCACATACGGCGCCGGGGATACCGAGAGCTGGCAGACTCAATTCCTGTCAAGATCTACAAGGGTAGCAGTCCGGCGAAGCTTCTGGCGCGCGTCACAAAGAGCGTAGACATGCTCATTGTTGGCCACAAGTACAGGAATCGCATCTTGACCGCTCTCTCTACGTCGCGAGTTCACCAGCAGATCATGGATGTTGTAGACTGCCCGGTGGTAGTTGTGCCGGCGCGACGGCGCAAGGCTTAGCA
>JANQRN010000092.1 GCA_028284545.1 Rhodothermales bacterium
CGCCGACGACGCCGATGCCCACACCGATTAGCAGGAGTGCCGCAGCACACATGCCGCGCCAGTCGTCGCTACCCCCAAAGCGGGCCGCGGCGCTAACACGGTCGAGCTGCCACATGAGGCCCGCCGCAAGCAAGAACACGACGACCGGCGGTATCTTCAGCTCAAGCTTGTGCACGCGGACTCTCGGGGTATCTTTGGCGGAGGTAAATTCCGGTTCCGGGAGTGGAATGTCGACAGGAGGATCCCAACAATTTGACCTTGAGGGTCGCGTTGCCGTTGTAACCGGCGGCTACGGAGTCCTTGGTGGCGTCATCGCCGCCGGTCTCGCCGAGGCGGGTGCTCATACCGTTATTCTCGGTCGGGACAAAGAACGATCAGAGCGTAAGGCAACGGTGATTCGCGAGGAGTCCGGTGGTGTGCGCACGCTCGGCCTGAGCGCCGATGTTACCAACGAGGAGCAGCTACGAATCGCATGCGCCGCGACGCTCGACGCGTTCGGACGCGTGGATATCCTCGTGAACGCAGCCGGCGGGAACGTGGCTTCGGCGCGCTCGGATGATCGCCCCGTCTTCGATGTTGGGTTCGATGCGTTTGATGAGGTCGTTCGACTCAACTTGCACGGCACTGTATATCCGACGCTCGTATTCGGCGACGCAATGGCAGCCCGGAACAGCGGCTCCATTGTCAACATCTCCTCGATGGCTGCCCTCCTCGCGATCAGCGGCGTCTCCGGATACTCGGTTGCAAAGGGGGCGATAGACAACTTCACTCGGTGGTTGTCAGCAGACGTAGCGCGCAGACACGGTCCAGAAATGCGCGTCAACGCGATCGCGCCCGGTTTCTTCGTTACGCAGCAGAATCGCGACGTGTTGCTCAACGAAGACGGCACGTTCACGGATCGGTCCCGGACCATCCTCGCGCAAACGCCTGCAGGTCGATTTGGGCGCCCCGAAGAGGTTGTCGGTACGGCCGTTTGGCTGTGCAGTGACGCAGCATCGTTCGTGACCGGTGTTGTCGTCCCTATCGATGGTGGTTTCAGCGTTTGGAGTGGCGTCTAGCTAGCCGCGTTGACTGTACTCGCGCGCGAGCAGGGAGTACACTGCATGATCGACAAACTGGTTTGCGATCCGGTGCGACTCGCGACGGATGCCCTCGAACTGAAAGCCGAGTCGCTCTGGTAGCGCCCGGCTTCGAACGTTGTCAACTGCGCATTGCATCTCAATTCGGTTGACCCCAGATTGCTCGAAGAGGCCGCGAATGACCGACGCAACGGCACCTGTGGCCACTCCGTGACCGGTGCGATCGGCGGAAAGCCAGTAACCCACCTCGGCGCACCGACTGGCTGGCTCTATCCCCCAGCATATGGCGCCGCCGGCAAGCGCGTCGGCACACCATATTCCTTCATGAAAGGCACCAGGCTTCTCGGTCAGATCTTTAACGAAACTGATGGTCTCTGACAATGTCGTTATGGCACCTGACCATCGCAGCCACCGATCCAGATGGCTGCGATTCGCTTCGAGCACCCGGAGCAGTTCCGGCGCATCTGCGACGACGAGGCGGCGGAGTGTATAGTCCACAGGGCTACCCTCGAATCGGCCAGTTGACGCCGAACCGGAGTCGCTGCTCTTCAAGTGGGTAGCCCGGAACCAGAAGATTGCCCTCGAGCGCTTGCGTTCCCGACAGGAAGTTTTCGAAGGCCACCCAGAGTGTTGCTACCCGAACCTTCGCTTCAACCACAAAATCGAGGGTCCCGGATGCCGGCACTCTTGAATTCGAAGAGGCTGCGGGTACCACAAGCAGGCCCGTTTGCGGATGCAGATCGCGGCCGCCGAAAGCCGGCCAGGCGCGCGCTCGGAGGGCGAAGTCGCCGATGAGATCTCCCTCGAACATCGAGCGACGGAACCCGACCTGTCCGGCGACATGCCAATCAGGAATTACCTCGCGCCAAGCCACAGCAGTAGTGCCGCCCAGTCCGTCTGGAGTTGACGGGCGACCCATGAGTGTGCCGCGAGCATTCAGATAGACCCCCTTTGCGGCGTCGGCGCGCCAGTTCAATTCGGCGCTGGCGCCGACCGTGCGCGAGGTACCCGGCACCTGCATCACCGCCACCGAATCTGGAACGTCCGTCGCGAAGAAGTCGATGGCGTCGGCTGAGCGCGTCGCAAATCCGGTGAGCGATAGACGAACCGTACGCCACTGAACCGCGGATGTGAGCGCACCTGTTGTTGTCCGACCCGCGTCAACTTCGCGCACCGCGGACGAGAGGTATTCACCGTAGCCTGTCGCGTGCACCAGTCGCGCGCGGTCCAGCGTCGTCGCAAGGGATGCCTGAAACGAGAGGGGCGCGACGTCGACGATGATTTCTGCCGACCCGGCCGGGCCGGTTCCGGTTGCGATGCCCCGGCCAAACGCGTTTTCAACTCCGGCTGAGACCCGCGCGGACAGGGACGTGCCTACCTGTACGTCGCCACCGAGGCCGGCAAACCAGGCACCGGCGGTAGCGTCCGTGGTGGTGTCGATCAATGATGACGCTGGGAGCCCGCCAAATCCGCGGGTGCTCGCTATTGCGTCACGTGCACCGCGAACGATGACGGAAGCAGTCAAAGGAATCTTCGTGTCCCGCCTAACGACAATGGGCTGGGCTATATCCCACGCTATCCGGCGAGAGCGAGCCTCTATGGTATCTGCCGTCGTTGTGTAGCGTTCTGTTGCGGTCGACCACGTGAGTGCAACCTCGAGTGGCCGAAACTGCGCGAGCTCGTAGCTCCCGAATAGCGTCAGGTCGTTGCGCCGGGTCTCGCGTACTGCGCTGGCGTCCCTGACCGAGGCACCCAGTCGCAAAAAAACCGGCGGGTTCACGCCACCGTGGGCGCCGACAGATCGCCGGTTAAACGACTCGGCCACACCAACGCGAAGCGGCCCCCTCTCTACGGCAAACTGGATTGCCAATTGCCTTCCGCGAGCGACCTTGCTCCCCGGGTACTCACCCGTCGCGGCTATACCGTGATAGCTGAATAGCATGTTTGCGACAACGGGCGGAGACAACGAAGGCGGGATGGTCTCTGTAGGTGCAACGACCGTTGACGTGTCGGGTGCAACGTCGTCCTGGGCCAGGGAGTCAGGCGGAGTCCCGGGAGCGTCGAGCAAAGACGCTCCTCCGGACGCGGCGTCTGGTAACCGCTGCCAGATTCGCTGTTGGGCGTGGACGATGCGCACGCTCTTGAGGCCGCGATTGCTCGACCAATAGGTGCCCTCAGTGAGTGGCTCGGGGCTCAAGAACGGGCGGCTCCCGAAGTGCGCCTCCACAGCGGATCGTCCAGGTGCGTGCGATAGTTGGGGCGCAGTGTGTAGCTGCGTGGGAACGAGGTCGTAACGAGGTCGGCCCGAAAAGAGGTCGTCATACGACGTTCGGCCGCCAACTACCCCAAGTATGTTCGGCGATAAGCCCTGGATTGTCCAACCCGAGGGCCAGCCCGGTATGGAAAAATCGTAGGTGAATCCGCCAAGCGACTCCGAAACTGTGTGCGTCGGATCCGAAAAGGCCGAAAGAGTTGACGAAGGAACGTCGGTTTGGGATTGAGCTGTCGCCGCACGAGCTCCGTAGACGGCGGAAAGCAACATCAGGAGCAGGAACGGCAGAGTCCTGATCATTGCCTGTCGGGAAAAAGCCCAAACAGCCGGCTTTCGATCTGAGAGATCACCGAGAGTCGGTCGTTGTCGTCATTAACAAAGTCGAGATCGTCTGCTTCGATGATCAGCTTCGGACCGAGGTCATACCGACCCACCCAGTCTTCGTAATGCTCGTGCAGTTTCTCGAGGTATTCGATGCGAATGGTGGACTCGAACTCTCTTCCGCGCGATTGAATGTGACGTACAAGTGTTGGTACGGTTGCGCGGAGGTAGACGAGAAGGTCGGGCGCCTGCAGGTAGGACGTCATAATCCCGTACAGGTCTGAGTAGTTCTGGTAGTCCCGCTCAGCCATCAATCCCATCTCGTGCAGGTTGCGGGCGAAAATCTCGGCATCCTCGTAGATGGTTCTGTCTTGGACAACCGAGTAGGGAAGTGACTCGATTGCGCGCTGGTGATTGAACCGATTCGACAGGAAGAACACCTGCAGATTGAATGACCAGCGGTGCATGTCCGCGTAGAAGTCGGAGAGGTACGGATTGTCATCTACCTGTTCGTAGAAAGCCTCCCACTTGAAGTAGTCGCTCAACAGCCTGGTCAGCGAGCTCTTGCCCGCACCGATATTGCCGGCGATCGAAACGTACTTCTTTCCAACACCTGGTTGATTGTCGCTCACGTCACCGCCCTCGTTTCGATGTCACCCTGCATTCTGAGGTCGAAGTCCTTGACTCCTACAGATGTGCCGACCGCAATCGCGGCTGCGAGCATGGGCGAGTCGACAGGAACGGTGCGCGTTCTGTTCGCGACCTCACTCAGCGAGATGCTACCGAGCTGGTTGTTGTGCAGCGTCACCATCCGGCCAAACTGCTTGTCGGCGACCATCGCAGCCGCGTATGAGCCGAACGCGGTTGCGAGCGTTCGGTCGAAAGCGGTGGGTGTTCCACCCCGCTGCACGTGCCCGAGTATCGATGTTCGCAGCTGACTCCGGATTCGCGTACTCAATTGCTCCTGCAAAAGGTGACCGATGCCGCCGAACCGAAGGTTGCCCCCGCGGTCGGTGCCCTCGAGCATGGCCGAGTCACCGCCGGCAGCGCGTGCGCCCTCGGCAACGGTGATGATCGTGAAGTTTTGTCCACCGATTTCGCGTTCGCGGCAGACACGTGCTACCTCGTCAATATCGTATGGTAGTTCCGGAATAAGGATGATGTCTGAGGCACCTGCGACGCCGGCATATAGAGCGATCCACCCTGCATGGCGCCCCATTGTTTCGATGATCATTACCCGGCTGTGGGCCTGGGCTGTCGACTGAAGTCGATCGATCGCATCGGCTGCGATGGAGACCGCCGTGTCGAAACCGAACGTTCGGTCTGTGCCGACAAGGTCGTTGTCGATTGTCTTGGGCACCCCAACGCACTGCAGTCCGATTTCCTGAAGCTGGTGCAAAATCGACATCGTACCGTCACCACCAATCGCGACAACCGCGTCCAGCCCGAGTTGGTGATAGTATTGAAGGACGGAGCGGGATACGTCTGCGTCGCCACGGCCGTAGTACCGGAAAGGATTGGCGGTGTTCGACGTGCCGAGAACCGTGCCTCCCAACGTCAGAATCCCGGAGACATCAGCGTACTCCAGTCGACGGCTTCGCTGCTTAATCAACCCCTCGTATCCGTTCTCGAAGCCAACGATCTGCGCGCGGTGCTGCAGAATCAGGCTTTTCGACACGGCCCGGATGACGGCATTGAGACCGGGGCAGTCACCACCTCCGGTCAACAAGCCAACCCGCAAGACTGAACTCATAGATTCGTCGTAATCCTCAGTTTTTGACTGTTTTCTGCGCCAGGCTATCAACAACTTATCCCCAGAGATTGATCTGCAACGATAGCAGTCGAATCTTCGGGGCGCGGACAAAATAGGTCAATATTCTGGCTTGATCCTGCGGCGTCAAATACTGCTTTTTGCGATTACTTGTGTCCTCGCGGCGCGTCCAGTCGACGTGCCTGCGCAGGTATCCCGTACCACGTCACTTGAAGCGTATTCCCCGGGCGAAGAGGGCGTGCTGGTTGCCGAATGGCGCGGCACTAAGTGGGCTGACGGCGTGCGCATTTCGTTGCCGCGAGACTGGAGCGTCCTGTCGGTGGAGATCTTTGACCCGAGACGTGGCACCGTAAGGCCAGAGTCGGTTGTCTGGCGCAGCCTGTCCGCCGTGCAGGTGGAGTCAGCCTTGATGGAAACAGATTGCACCCTACTTGTCTCTTTCAAGACAGGCAATTCGGTCACCCGATCGCGAGCGACGGTCACTCCCATCCGACGAGAGGAAGGCCGGATCATTGAGGCAGCCGGCCTTGCCTTCGAGCGCGTCGCATCGACAGCGCTCCGCAATCGCAGCGCCGCGGCCGGCGTGAACAGAGCGGGGAGCTTCGACGGAAGCGCGACGGTTCAAATCGATCGGCAGTTGTTGTCTGATTTTTTGCCCAGCAGTCGGCACACGGTTTCGCTCTGGCTGAAGACGACCAAGACCAATCAGGTCGTTCTGTCAGACTGGTCGGGCAGCAGCGCAGCACCCTATCTACTCGAACTGGTGGTAACCGGCGACGGGGGGATCGCGTTTTACCGGGGCGAGCCAGGGCGTCACCAGTCGATGGCGTCGGGCGTTGCCATTGCAGACGGGCACTGGCACAACGTGAAGGTTGCGTACGACCCGGCGACGGTCTGGACGCGCCTGTTTGTAGACGGTGTCGTGGCCGATTCGCTATACGGCTTCACTCCGTCGCTCGCGACGAGCGACTTCACGATCGGCGGTCGCAAAGAACCCGTGCCGGGAGACGATAACGTGTTGCTCGCGGAGCGAAATACAAACTTTGTGGGATTGCTCGACGACGTCATCTTTCGTGCCGGTGAATTGGGTCGCGATCCAGTGCTTTCAGTGGATTTCGAGGAGGGCGAAGGTGCTCGCCTTCCTGGCGAGCTCGAGACGGTAGCCGTCTCACGATCAATGCAGCCGTCGGCCACGGGTTTGCGGGCTCGCGTGGTAGGGGGATCGGTCGAGTTGACCTGGTCGTCAGATGCACCTGCTCGAGGCGCGTATATCGTCGAGCGATCACAAGACGGGCACAGTTTCCGCGAGGCGGGTCGACTCTACCAGCAGGATGCTTTCGATGGTACGTTTGTTTGGTCAGACCCGCACATCGAGAAATCGGTCGTCTACTATCGTCTGCGATATACCTCCGGGAGCGGTCGGTCTGCACTTACACCGATTATCAAGCTCGGCGTTGCTGATCTCGGGGCGCCTGTCGAGACGGATCGTCCGGCTATTTCGGTACGAAACTTTCCCAATCCGTTTCGGGAGTCAACATCCATCCAGTTTACGCTTCCCGACGCTGGTCACACGACGGTATCTGTATGGGATCTTGCGGGTCAGCCAGTTGTCACGCTCATCGACGCGACGCGTGACTCCGGGTCGCATGAGGTCGCCTTTTCATCGAGTGAACTCTCGGCGGGCACCTACTTCGTACGCGTGAGGCAGGGTAGTCTCATCGCTTCCAGCAAGTTGCTCGTGGTCAGGTAGGCATTGCGCGATAGACGCAAAACCCGCAAATTGCCGGACCGCGCTCAGCACTCCGCTCTCTAAACCATCCCGTACAGTCCCATGTCGGATGCCGGCACCTCGCGGCCTGGCGCTACAGAAGAGGTCGTTCCCTTCATCCCCGCGTCGCAGTCGCTTCCGGAAATCACCTTCAAGGCGATTGTTCTCGGCATAATCCTTTCTGCCGTGCTCGCGGGCGCAAATGCCTACCTCGGTCTGAAGGTCGGACTCACTGTGTCAGCGTCGATCCCGGCAGCCGTCATCTCGATGGCCATTCTGCGGATGTTCAGGGAGTCGAATATCCTCGAGAACAACATTGTGCAGACTGCGGCGTCGGCGGGAGAGTCGCTCGCGGCGGGCGTGATCTTCACGTTGCCGGCACTGATCATGCTGCAGTACTGGCAGGGTTTCGAGTTTCTTCCCACGATGGCCATCGCGTTGTGCGGCGGTATCCTCGGCGTACTGTTTACGATTCCCTTGAGGCGGGCGCTCATACTTGAGGCGAAACTGCAGTTCCCTGAAGGCGTCGCAACCGGCGAAGTGCTGAAAGCGGGCACAAAGGGCGGGGAGGGCGCGATGCTTATCGCCATCGCTGGCGTCGCCGGCGCATTTCTGAAGTTGTGCCAGACCGGTTTCAAACTCGTGGCGGGCAAGATATCCGGGTCCGTCACGGCCGGTAAATCTCTCTTCGGATTTGGTACAGAGCTTGGCGTGGCGCTACTCGCCGTAGGCTACATCGTTGGACTCAACATCGCGTTTGTGGTGTTTGCCGGTGGGCTCATCTCCTGGCTCTTTGGCATCCCGATATACACTGCCATCGTATCGCCCGCTGAGATACAGACACTCTTCGGAGACTTGCACGGTTATGAGTTGGCCGAAGAGATCTGGAACAAGCGTATCCGCTACATGGGAGTCGGCGCCATGGCGACCGGCGGACTCTGGGCGCTAGTCTCACTCATCGGACCCATTCGAGATGGTATCCGCTCTTCGCTCGCTGCGGTCAAGAAAGCCCGGTCGGGCGAAGCGTCCCACGTGCTGCGTACCGAGCGTGACACACCGATCACGTTTGTTGGTATAGGCACGCTTGCTCTTGCCGTCCCAATATTCATCGTGTTCCTGTTCATTGTCGACAAGGACGCACTTGGGATCACAACAGGTCTGCACATCGGTACGATTCTGTTTGGTGTTCTATTCGCGCTTGTGGCAGGGTTTCTGTTCTCAGCTGTTGCCGGCTATATGGCCGGCCTTGTCGGGTCTTCTAACAACCCGATCTCTGGCGTCACGATCGCGACGGTGCTCTCGATATCCGTCATTCTGCTCGTACTTCTCGGCTCGCAGATCGACTTCCTGATTGAAGGGAGTAAAGCAACGGCCGCTGCCGCGACGGCGATCCTCGTCGGTGCTGTGGTGTGCTGCGCTGCGGCGATCGCGGGTGACAACATGCAGGACCTGAAGGCGGGGCAGATAGTAGGCGCCACGCCTTACAAGCAGCAGATCATGCAGATCGTCGGCGTTGGTGCCGCTGCGATCGCCATCGCTCCCGTGCTTTCGCTGTTGTTCAACGCGTATGGACTGGGCGATGTGTTGCCGCGCGCTGGCATGGACGCGTCCGAGGCGCTGAAAGCTCCGCAGGCGACCCTGATGTCCTCGGTGGCCGACGGCGTCTTCCAACGGAACTTGCCGTGGAACATGATTATCATCGGCGTCGCGATAGCGATCGTCGTGATCGTACTTGATAAGTACCTGGAGAAGCGCGGAGGATTTCGGGCGCCCGTGCTTGCCGTCGCAGTTGGTATCTATCTTCCAATCGAGTTGACGGTGCCGATCTTCATCGGAGGCGTCGTCGCGTACCTCGCCAATCGAGCCATGCGCGCGAGCGGCGCCGATGAAGAGGCGGTTGAGGGCGCCGGCAGGCGAGGGCTTCTGTTTGCATCCGGACTGATCACGGGTGAGGCACTCGTGGGGATTATACTCGCGATACCGTTTGCACTGAAAGAAAGCACCGACGCGTTGCGACTCGCCCCAGTCGAAGGTTTTGATACAATCGCGGACATCCTCGGGGTGGCGGGACTGGTCTTCTTCACACTGTGGCTGTATCGCATTGCGTCGCGCAACAGGTAGGGCCTATGAAGATCCGGTTCCATGGACATAGCGTCCTCGAGGTGCAGTTGGAGGACACAAACGTGCTCGTCGACCCCTGGCTCACGGGCAACCCGAGTGCAGTGGTTGCTGCGGGTGACCTCGCACCAGACGTGATCCTTGTAACCCATGCGCACGCCGACCACTGGTCCGACGTACCTCAGATCGCTCAGGCTTCCGGCGCGCTTGTGGTTTCAAACTTCGAGATTGCGGAACACCTGAAGCGCGCGTACTCGTACGAGAACGTACTAGGGATGAATACCGGCGGTGAGTCCCGGTTCGATTGGGGGCAGGTCAAGCTGACGCACGCACTCCACTCGTCGTCTTTTCCGGATGGGGCGTACGGCGGCAACCCGAACGGCTTCGTCCTGACTGCTGAGGGAAAGACGTTATACATGCTGGGTGACACGGCGCCGTTTGCCGAAATGCAGTGGATTGGTGAAGACCATGACATTGATGTGGCATTCATGCCAATCGGGGATCTGTTTACGATGGGTCCCCGCGACGCTGTTCGCGCGGCAAGAATGCTCCGGCCGAAGCTGACCGTGCCGATACATTACAACACGTTTCCACCAATCGAAGTCGACACCGCTACGTGGGCCGCAGACATGCAGGCCTCGGGGTTTGGTACCAGCATCCTCGCACCGGGGGAATCGATCACGTTGTAGAAACGAACGCGGGTACTCGACGTTACCAGACGATGCCTCGGCCCGCTCGAAAGAATCACATCAACGGCGTCAAAGCAGCTGCCTTCGCACTGATCTTCGCCGCGGTCGCGCCGGGTTTGGCTCGTGTTGCGTCTGCCCAGCGCCCTTTTCAGATCTACGACTCATTCTACCGCGACGAGAAAGCATCGCGGCAGTACTACGACAGGTTCGCGCTCACTGGCGAGGTCGCCTACAATCCGGCTCGGGCAACGCCCGGCGAGGGCCTGGCTTCGATCCGTCCCGATGCGTTCGGGTACAGCGTTCGGTTTGAGTACCAGTTGGCAGAGCACTTTGACCTGGGGGTCGTCATGGATGCGTTTGGCAATGAGGCGGGTCGTAGCCTCGGCGTGAGTTGGGTCCAGTTCAAGTATTACCGCACGGTGGACCAGGGAGACTACGCTCTACGTCTCGCGCTGGACCCGGCTTCTGACGGGCAGGGCGGGTTTCCGCAACTCGACGCGGCCTTCATCTACTCGTCGCTGCTGTCGCCGGAGGTCAGCACCCGGTTCACCCTGGGCGGGCGCAGGGTGTCGGTTGGGTATGAACGACTCGTCCCGCTCGACGGGCCCGAAAACCCGACGCAAGTCTCGCCGCTGCTCCCGGGATACGGGATAATACCGGCGCGCGCGATCGGCTGGGAGATTCACGCCGTCATGGCCTACATTGCGCACTTCGATCCCGGAGGCAGCCACATATACTTCTCGTTGCTGGGTGAAGCTGGTTCGTACGAGCTGATTGATGAAGTTGTACCCGACGCGGCTGTGGATGGAGACGACGATGAGGCCGGGACATCCGACTTCCGGGCCGGTGTCATCTGGCTGAGGTCGGGTCTCGAGTACTCGAGGCCCCGCTTCGTTATCACGCCGTTCATCGGTCTTCCGCTGCGGCAATGGGAGCCCGAAGATGGCGACTGGGCGCGGCACCGGTTGCAGATCGGGGTTCGCATCATGATTCGATAGACGCGATGACCGTAGGGATAGTATCAGATACGCATGGTTGGTTCCATCCGGAACTGCCGAACGTGTTTTCCGGCGTCGACCGGATTCTTCACGCCGGCGACATCGGGAATGAAGAAATACTAGACCGCTTCGAGCGAATCGCTCCGACATCGGCAGTATTTGGAAACGTAGATGGCGAGAAGCTTCGCAAACGATGCCCGGAGGTTCTAGAGGTCGAACTCGACGACTGCCGCGTTGTGATGATGCACATCGCCGGGCGCCCCGGAAGACTCCGCCCTGAAGCCGCGTCAGAGATTCGGCGCGCCAAGCCCGACATGTTTGTCTGTGGCCACAGTCATATTCTGCAAATCGAGCGCTTAATGTCGCACAACGGCGTCCTCTTCGTGAATCCCGGTGCCGCCGGTCGGCAGGGTCTGCACCGCGTGAAGACGTGCGTCCGGCTTTCGATCAAAGACGGAAAGCCGGAGAAGGCAGAGGTTGTCCACCTTGACGAGGATTCGAATGCCCCCTGAAGCTTCCGTACGATTTGATCTGAAGACGTTGTTCGAGACGAGTCGAGTCCTGTCGGGCTCGCTGGACCTCGACTTTGTTGCAAACAACCTCTTGCTCTCGGCGATGAGCAAGTTGTTCACAACCCGTGGGTGTGTCTGGCTGGTCGACGAAGAAACGGGGCAACAGACGGTGCGCGCTGCCAAAGGGGGTGGCGATCCAGGCGAATGTCGTGCTGACGAGGCCGATTTTGAAATCGAGGGCGTTCTGACAGACGACGCAGTGCCGTCGTCCTTCGCCTCACAACGCATCCGACTGGTCGCTCCAATCAGCTTCGGCAAGCGTCGGCTTGGCCTGCTCGGTCTCGGCGGCAAGGCGACCGGTGAGCCATTCGATTCGGCCGAGATCGAGTTCGTTTCGTCGCTGGTCAATATGTCGTCGGCGGCCATACACAATTCCCTGGCCGTCGAAAAACTTCGAACGGCCAACCGGGAACTGGACAGCAAGATCCAGCAGCTGAACACGCTGTTTGATCTATCGAAGGACTTCAATTCTACGATTGATCGTGAGACGATCGTCCGTCTCCTCACGCTCACGCTAATGGGTCAGATGCTCGTCAGTCGCCACATCGTGCTGGTGGCCGGGTCGGGTGCGGCACCCGGAGAAGTTCCGCCCGGGCAGGTGCAAGCGGTGACCTCAAGAGGGATCACGCTAAGCGGGGAAGAGCAGACTCGGCTTTGCGAGTTGTTTCGCGCCCCCGGCAGTTTTGCAATCGAAGATGATACCGAGCCGACCGAGTTCTGTGATGCAGCAAAGCTGCAGTGGTTGCGTGACCACAAGATCGTGCTCGTGCTCCCGGTCCGTCATCAGGGGGCGACGTGCGGGATCCTGTGTCTCGGACGCAAACAAACGCGGCAGGCGTATACCAGCGCCGACATCGATTTTTTGAGCGCGCTCGCCAACCTGTTCATCGTCTCGATGCAGAACTCGTTTCTTGTCGCTGAGCGTATCGAAAAAGAGCGCCTCGAAGAGGAGATGCGTCTTGCGCGAGAGATCCAGGAGAAGCTGCAGCCTGCCGCAATGCCGGAGGTTGCAGACCTGGACGTCTCCCTGGTGGCGCTGCCGTCCCGGCACGTTGCCGGGGACTACGTGGACGTGCAGAAGATTGACGGCGGTCGACTGATGCTGGCGATTGGCGATGTGACAGGGAAAGGAATGCCCGCCTCTCTGCTGATGTCGAACATCCAGGCGTGTCTGCACATGGTCCTGCCAATGGAGATGACCCTGGAGGAGGCCACCGGTCACATTAACCGGGTGATCTCGGCAAACACGGGCTTCGACAAGTTCATCACGTACTTCCACGGGGTGTACCATCCTGAGGACTCCCGTCTTGACTATGTGAACGCCGGTCACAATCCGCCAATCCTGTTGCGGGCCGACGGAACGGTCGAGTTGCTGGAGGTCGGCGGCCTGCTGCTGGGCGTCATGAGCCCGGTGACCTATGAACGCGGCACGGTTGAACTGAAGCCCGGCGATGTCCTCGTCATGTTCACAGACGGCGTGACCGAGGCAATGAATCCGTCAGAGGAGGAGTATGAAGAGCACCGGCTGATCGACTCGCTCAAACGGCACCGGGAACTGGATGCAAAGGGGATCATCGACGCCGTGGTCAGCGACATCGAAGAGTTTGTCGGTGGATCGCCGACTCAGTTCGATGACCTGACAATGATCGTAATCAAACGCTAGTTGCGCCGGGGCGTGAGGTATACAGTCTCGCCCGAAAGTCGAGACTCCTCGGCAGCGAAAACCGTTTCGTGGGAGCGTAGCGTTTCCTCGGCACCGGTCAGGATGTACGACTCGTCGTCTTCAAGGAGCGCCGTGATGAAGTGGTCGACGAGATGGAAGTCGCCGTTCATGTGCCCGTGCAGTTGCGTGTCAACCGCATCGAAGGGGTCTTCCTCGACCCACTGTTCGCTGACAAAATCAAAGCGCCGGAGCGAAGCTTCGTTCATCTCCCACCGCCCGTTTCGAAGTTCACCAAATCCGCCATGCAAGAAGATCTCACCCCGGGTTCCGTAGATGCGCGTAAACATGCCGCCGTCTTTGTTGAACGCGGACATCGTCATCGTCGCAGTAGCTCCATTCTCGTAGAGGAGGCTAAGCACCTGATGGTCAATGACGTCATTGTTCAACGTATACACGCATCGACCGTAAGGACCGTCACGCAGCGACTCGCGAATGTGAGCTGACGTGGGGTCGCGCGCAAGTACGCTCACCGGCCAACCAGTCTCGCCTTTGTCGGCCCATCCGCCGTAAATGCGGACGGCGGAATATGGGCACTCAGGTTCGACCGAGCAGTCCAGGCAACGATCTGACGCCCCGGCCGGCTGGTTCTCCGGTCGGAAATGCTGAAGCGAGCCGAATGACGAAACCGCGGCACAGCGAGACCCGACAATATGTTGGAGCCAATCGACGTCGTGGCAGCCCTTTGCGAGCAACATGAAGCTCGAGTCAGCCTCGACGGCCCAGTTGCCTCGGACCCACCCGTGAGCGTAGTGCCACCATCCGACTGGGTGGTGATGCTGTACAGTCATCACATCGCCGATCAGCCCATCCTCAATCATCTCGCGGATACGTCGAGTGAAATAAACGTATCGCATCGTGTGGCAGACGCTCATTACGTTGCCGTTCCGGCGAACGGCGTCTGTAATGGCGCGACACTCGGCAATACTCGGTGCCATCGGTTTCTCGAGCAGGATCGCGTAGCCCAGGTCTGAAAAGGCAATCGCGGGCTCAGCGTGGTGTGCATCTTGCGTAGCAATAACAACGGCGTCCGCAATTCGGCCCCGCGAAACGACTTCGCGCCAATCTGAAAAGCAGTTCGCCGTGTCAATATCGTGCTGCGCGGCGAGCGCCTCCCGATTCGCGTCATTGGGATCCGCGACGGCCACAACACGCGCCCTGTCTGGGCGCTCAAGTGCGTACGCGGCGTACATAGCGCCACGCGCACCGGCGCCGACGATGACAAGGGTTACAGGGGGCACGGCATTTTCAGGTCTTCGCTCGGACTGTGGATTCAGACTTGATCTACCATTTCCAACACGGGTTTGCCGTCTTCGGCCACAAATCTGCCGCATGGTCCACCCGGCTCGCTGTCAGCCAGCGACATTTCCGTTCCGTCGCGCCGAACAAGCGGGAAGTAGAAATCCGCTGCTTTTGTGGCAGAGCTGTTGATGAAGTGCGCGATCAGCGACCTCCTGAAGCGGTCGCTTGTCGTGTTCGGAAAAGAGCCATGGATCAGCTGGCCGTGAAAAAAGACAACGTCCCCGGGCTGCATGACCACCGGCGTTGCAACCATGTTTTCCGGAAGCTCGACGCCCGTATCTGTGAAGCTCTGCGTGGTGTCGGCGCGCTCCGTGCAGAGTAGGGGAAGCTGATGACTGCCGGGTACAACCCGAAGGCAACCGTTGGCTTCGTCCACTTGATCGAGCGCCATCCACGCGGCGACGCACGTGCCAGGCGCTGCCCGCAGGAAGTACTGGTCCTGATGGAGGGCCTGACCCCTCGCGCCAGCCGGCTTGAAATACATCATCGTCTGCGCCAGGAGTGGTGGCTCGCCGAGCAGCAACTCGACGGTGCCGGCGATTTGATCGGATAACATCCAGCGCTTGCTGACTTCGTCAAACCGGTGCATGTGGATCATGCGCGGGTACCGCAGGAGTGGATCGTCAGCCTGTGCGTCGACGCCGGCCATGTCTCCGGGATACGCCCCGGCTGCCCGCATTGACATGAAGTGCTGCCTGAGGCGGTCAACTTCGGCACGTTCAAAAAGGCCCTCGACCACCGTGTAGCCGCGCTCTCTGAACTGGGTGACATGCGTTTGCGTTGCGTTTGCCATATCCGGTTATCGGTCTCCGACGCCGTTTCGTTGTCCGAAAATACAGTAGTAGGTAACGGGCTTTTGTTCTTTTTGTGGCACGGCGCTGAACGGGATTGACAATAAACTACAGGTGTAGTACGTTAGGTACTACAACTGTAGGATAAAGTGAAAGTGTAGACGACAGTCGGTGGTCCAACATGGCGCAGACGAAAGAACTAAGTGCTCTGCAGGCCGCGGTTATGCGGGTCCTGTGGGAGAGTGGCAGCGCAACCGTGGCCGAGGTCCAGGAACGTCTCGCAAGTGACCTCGACCGGCCGTTAGCGCACAACACCGTCGCCACCGTGCTGACGCGCCTCGCAAAAGATCGGGTGGTTTCGGCGAAGAAGGACGGGCGTAGCTATGTCTATAGCCCGCTGCTCAAACCACAGCAGGCGCGGCGCTCGATGGTTGGCGCGCTCGTTCGCCGACTGTTTGGAGGTCAGCCTGCTGCACTTGCTTCGCACCTGGTACGGGAAGCGGAGTTGGACGAAGAGGATTTGGACGAACTGGAAGAACTCATACAGGCGAAGCGAACAGCGATCGCCGCGAACAAGAAAAGCAGAGGTTAGTCATGGACGCGGTCTTCATTCCTCTCTCGTGGCTCGCCACCTTCCTGGTTCACAGCACCGTCTTTCTGGGTGGCGCGTGGCTCATCACGCGCTTCTTTTTTGGGGACAATCCGGCGGCTCGCGAGCTGATCTGGAAGACAGCTGCCGTTGGCTCTCTGGCTACAGCGACCCTTGCGTTTGTGGCGTTTCCCGGCCTCCCGGTCCCATCTCTTTTTGCTGAGTCGGGAGACGGAGAACCTGTCGTTGCCGCCGTCGAAACTTTTGAGTCTTCGTTTGACAGCCAGTCTGGGCTTGCGTTGACGGGGGTGCCGGCCGCAACCGTGACCGGAATTAGCCAGGCGGATCCTGTGCGTTATCTCATTTCAGCGGCGCCGAGTGAGGCGGGTGCCGAGCTACAGGCGACCCTGGTTGGGTCGACCGGCGGAGAGGTAGGGAGCACGCGTTCCAGCCTCCTCAATCTCGCGGTCACTCAGCCCGCAGCCGCCGGGTTGGTCTTGCTATGGTCGTGTCTCTCAGCGTTTCTGCTGTTTAGACTACATCGGCGGCGACGGCTTTTCCTTGCACGTATTGGAAAGCGCACCGCCGTGCTTGGCGGGCGCATGTTTGAGCAACTGCAGTACCTCGCCACGCTGTATGACATCGATGACATCAGCTTGACAAGAGCGCCGCGCTTGAGCGGACCCGCCGTGTTGAGTGCGCGAGAGATCTGCGTTCCGTTTGAGGCGTTTACGGAACTTGAAGCCGGCGAGCAGCGATCGTTGATAGCGCACGAATTTGCGCACGTGGTGCGGCGTGACCCTACGTGGTTGTGGGCATTCCAAATCGGCGAACGGATTCTGTTCTTTCAGCCTTTGCTGCGGTTAGCCCGAAGGAAATACGAACAGGCGGCGGAGGAGCTGTGTGACAGCTGGGTGGTCGAAAAGACCGGTGAGTCTGATGCGCTTGCTTCCTGCCTCGTTCGTGTGGCGCGTTGGGTTCGCGGCGAGCCCGCGGTCGGCTACGCGACAATGGCGGGACGCCCGCTTCGCAGTCGGGTTGAGCGATTGCTCTCCGGTGCCGCTAGCTCTGGCACACTGCATCCCGCGACGTTTGCAGTTGCCACGCTTGTCGTGGTCCTCGTTGGCGCGTGGGGGCCTGGTATCGATGTTGCCAGCCGCGCGGAAGCTCAACCGGTCCCAAGCTCCGCGTCCTTCCGCGTCTCGGTCATTCCAAGCGATTTGAGCGAGGCGCCGGTCGTCGGCACCGCTTCTGTCATCGCGCTACGATCCGCGCCGGTCACCTCGGAGGCCGCGCGGCCGAACATTGAAGTTTCAACGTCACCAGCCGCAAGCCCCGAAGTTACAGTCCTCGGTACGGCTCGTCTTGATCTCGTTGCTGATACCATCGTTGTTGCTTTCTCGTCGACGGACCAGTTTGTCGTCAGTAATGGCAACGTCATCACAACGATTTCGGGTGATGGCACCGTCGTGCTCCATCGGCGCGGAACCGTCTCGCGGATCTCCAACGGAGGGCACTTCAAGATCAGACGCAGTGACAGCCACGGCGAACGTTCCGTCACGGCTGAGCCGCGCGAAGATGGTGGAATCAACTATGCCTACGAAGAAGACGGTAAGACAACAAACTTCGGGCGCGAACCGCAGGAGTGGTTCGCGTTGGAAATCCGACACTTCGTGGAAACACGGATGGATCGACCGCTCGGCTTAGCGAGAGGCCCACGCCAGACGATTCGGGCCACGACCATCGACGAGGAGCGCGCGGTTGCTGACTTGCTGTCCCGGAGGGAAGAAATGGAGCACTCGTTGCGGGACCTTCAGGAGAATCTCAAATCCAGGACCGCTGCTTTGAGTTCAGCTCCAAGTCTGACGCGTGACTACGAACGGGCGCTCGAACTGTACAATCGACAGCGCAGAGACGAAGTCGCTTCGCTCAACGTGGCCCGAGCCGCGAGGCTGGCTGCGACGACGAGCCGCATGAGCGAGGCCCACCGTCGGCTGGAGGAGCTCACACAGCGGGCTCGTGTTGAGGCCGAGGAAGCGTCGACGCGTGCTGTGGAAGAAGCGGCCGCGCAGCGAGATTTGTCTGAAGACGAACGACTCGCACTGCGCGAGGAAGTGGCTCGATCGGTCATGAGTAGATACCGCGGTGAGCTCGAGGCGCTGCGAGCGAGAGCGATGGCCGTTGAACAGGAGATGCAGTCGTCGCAGGAAGTAGCACGCCGACAGTCAGCCGAGGCTGCGGCAGCGTTTGATGTTGCGCGCAGGAACCTGCGCGTAACTGAGCGGGCGCTGAACGAAAACCAGCAACGGGCGCAGGTCAGGGAGCTGGAGATGTATCAAGCAGGCCAGATCGAGCAGCTGCGCGCGCAGATTGTTGAAATGCAGCAGGAGATTGAGTACCTGCGCCAGCGGGTGACGCGAGACGAGGGTTCGGGTGAGAACCAGGACTGACGTCGCGAGCCCTTTGTGGGCTACCGCCCGAGGAAGTGCGACCGCGCTGACTCGCTTTGATCGAACACGTCGCGGAGAAGCTCCACTTCAGACGGGTCGATCGTAAGGTCTCTTCGCTGCATTACACGCTCTGCCACATGTATGGCTTTTTCGAACCGGTACGTTGCGTACCGGCCGGGGGAGCCCCAGCAGAACGACGGGATCTGTCGCGGATGAAATCCGGCACCAAACAGGTTGCACGCGACGCCGACAATGCTGCCTGTATTGAATGTCGTTCCGATGCTGCACTTGGCGTGGTCGGCCATGAACAATCCGGCAAACAGTCGGCCCGAGTCCTCTTCGGCGCCGAGCGCCTCGTTGTACAGGCGCACGGATCCGTAGTCGTTCTTCAGATTTGAGTTGTTTGTTGCGGCACCAAGGTTGCACCAGCTGGCCACGTAGGCGTCGCCCAGAAATCCGTC
>JANQRN010000121.1 GCA_028284545.1 Rhodothermales bacterium
GTTTAATTACACGGTCGGATCCTGGCGCGTCGTCGATAGGATCGCGCCTGACGCGAGCGGACGGTTCTTCGCGCGCGACCTCACGTTGACTGCGTCTGGAGCTGAAGGAACGGCGCCGACGATGCCAGTCTCGCTGGTCCTGGCCGAAGCATCGAAAATCCGATCGATCGCTTCGGGCGTCTTCGATGTCGGCGAAGGCGCGTACTACGTGGAAACTGAATCTCTGTCTGTTGAACTGGAGACAATCGGTGATGTTGATCGCATTGTGGTTCGACTAACTGAGGCCGCGCCGACGTTCACGGTGCGATACAACATTGTCTGGTGATGAATAGAAAATCACTGTTTTTCTTGGGGCTCGCGCTCGCGGCTGCGGGCTGTGGGTCGTCATCAGAGTTTGGAGACTCGCTCGACCACCAGCCACACGAAGAGGGGCATTACTACCAGCTCATCACGCTGCCGGTCCCGGAAGGCGTTGAACTTGAAGTTGGCGGACTCGACGTCCTCGAGGACGGCCGCCCGGCGGTTGCGACACGCCGAGGTGAAGTCTGGCTGGTTGACGGCGCTTACGAGGCCAACCCCGATCCGACATATCATCTCTTCGCACAGGGATTGCATGAACCGCTTGGACTCCTGGCCAAAGACGGGTCGCTCTATTCAGCACAGCGCGGCGAACTCACGCGAATGGCCGACGACGACGGAGATGATCGGGCGGACATCTTTGAGGCAGTCTACACGTGGCCGCTCACGGGAAACTATCACGAGTATTCGTTTGGCCCGCTCGCGCTGCCGAACGGCAACTTCTTTGTCTCGCTGAACCTTGGATGGTTTGGTCGAGGCGACAGTCAGGCCAAATGGCGCGGCTGGGCACTGGAGATCACCCCAGACGGCGAGGCCTTACCGATGGCGGTCGGTTTCCGCTCACCTGCCGGCATCGGTATCACGTCAGATGGTGAGGTGTTCTACGGGGAGAACCAGGGTGACTGGATTGGCTCGGGATGGATCACGCACATCGAGCGCGGTGATTTCCTTGGTCATCCGGCCGGATTGCGCTGGACAGACGAGCCCGAGTCGCCAATACGTCTTGCTGTTGATGCGGTCCCCGACACAGGTGCGCCGATGTTCGACGCGAAGCGTGAGGTGCCGCAACTGAAATTGCCGACTGTCTGGTTTCCACACACGGTCATGGGGATCTCAACATCGGCAATAATCGAAGATGATACCGGTGGCGGTTTTGGACCCTTCGAGGGTCACCTGCTGGTTGGCGACCAGGGACACAGCAAACTGATGCGCGTAAACCTCGAGAAGATCAACGGTTCTTTCCAGGGTGCGGTCTTCCCATTCTACGAGGGCTTTGCGTCTGGCATTCTGCGTACCGCCTGGGGCGACGATAACTCCCTGTTCGTTGGGCAAACGAGCAGGGGATGGGACGCGACTGGGAAGGCACCGTTTGCGCTGGAGCGACTCGTTTGGACCGGCAAGACCCCGTTCGAAATGAGAGAGGTCAGAGCGCTGTCAGACGGATTTGAGGTTGAGTTCACGCTTCCCGTCAAATTGGAGTCGGCACTCGCGGACAGCGCCTTCTCCGTAACCGGTTTCACGTACAAGTATCACAGTACGTACGGTAGTCCGGCGATTGGCGTGGAAGAGCTGGGAACGCGCGTTGCCGACGTGTCAGAGGATGGCTTGACGGTTCGACTCGCGGTTGCGGGATTACGCGCCGGATATATCCACGAAATCCGGCTGGGTAACGTTCGTTCTGTTTCCGGCGCACCGCTCTTGCACGACCTGGCATTCTACACGCTGAACAACATCCCTGGCTTGGCGGATGCGCCGGCGACGGAGTTGTCTGACGACGCGGAGGAAGTGTCGCAAGTCGCTGCTCGTGCTCGAGGCGAGACAGCACGTATGACTGCGATGCCGGCGAACTGGGGCGGAGAGGTGGATCACAGCGTGACGATTGCAACTGAACCGGGTCTCCGATTTGACGTCACAACCTTTCAGGTAGACGCCGGAAGTCGTGTCGCGCTAACCTTCGACAACGATGACGACATGTTGCACAACCTGGTTGTCACGACACCGAGCGGGATTGAGAGCGTGGTAGAGGCCGCGATTGCTCTCGGTATCCGCGGTCAAGAACTTGGTTACGTTCCGAATTCGAGCGATATCGCCGGCCAGATTCTGTTTCACACTGCGCTACTGACGCCCGAGGCTTCGGAAACGATATACTTTGAGGCTCCGGCCCAGCCGGGTGAATACCCATTCGTTTGCACGTTTCCCGGGCACGGCGCCACGATGCGCGGAGTGATGGTCGTCAGGTAGGTTCTGATTCGTTGGCCTTGATCACGACGAACGTCACGTCGTCGTCTTGCGGATGGCCGTCTCGCCACGCCTCGCCGCCGGCCACAAGTTCGTCGACTATCGAGGCAGCATCACCCCGCGCAGCTTCACGAAAGAGGTCAATCGCTGATGCGTCTCCAAGCATTTCGCGTTCGCCGTTGAACAGTTCCGTAAACCCGTCTGTCATCGCGAGCACTACATCCCCAGGCTGAAGCGACCCGGTGTGCGTGGCGTAGCGGAAGTCCTCGAATGCGCCAAGGGGCATCCCCTTCAAGACGATAGGCTCGACTGCGTGACGTTGCGCACGGTACACGAGAATTGGTGGCATCCCTGCGCTGGATACGGAGAACTGCGTTCCTCGAAATCGGAGTATGGTCAGGCCCATAAATAGGTTGCCCAGGTTCATCTGCTTCAACACGTGGGTGCATCGTCCGAAATAGGCGGGAATGTTAGGAGCCGGCATGCCGCCAGCGAACAGGCTCTTGGCAATGGCAACCATCATCCCGGCACGTAGTCCGTGCCCTGTCGCATCTCCGACTGCGACCGTGATCGTGTCGTCAGGCTCTATCGCAAAATCATAGTAGTCGCCTCCGACCTCTGTGGCTGGCTCCATGAAAGCGGCAAAACTCAATTGCGGATGAGTGGGGAGTTTCGCGGGCAGCATTGACAGCTGCAGATCTCTGGCGTCTTTGAGCTCCTTCGTCTTTCGGGACATCTCCGCGTCCAGCAGCTGACGCTCCAACTCGCGCTCGCGGATTTGCAATTCCTGATCAACCAGTCGCCGGTTCGACAGCGAAACACCCTGACCCAGGTATATCGCGGATCCGAGACAAAGGCTCAAAAACCCGAACTGGTAACCGTTGATCGTGCTGTATATCGGGTTGATCACACCGGCATCCAGGAGGAGGTCGTACAATCCCGTCAGAAAGAAAAGGCTGAATCCGGTCGCGATAATCCAGGCTCCGCGCTCTTTTTTTCGCACCGCGCCGAACAGCACGCGCAGAGATTCGCCCCACATGACGAAGATCATCACTGCCAGGTAGGGCATGTTCGCTCGCGGCTCCATAACGGTGAGTATGCCGGCGGCGACGAACCCCGTCGAGATTAGCAGGAAAGCTCTTGGTGGGTGTGGCAGAAAGAGCGAGTACAGAAACCGCAGCCCGAACACAAGCCCGGCGCACAACAATGCCCGCTGAAGTGAGATGTACCAGCCGACATCAGAGAATTGGTCCTGATAGTCGAAGAAAAGCGCAAGGCCGAGCGTCAACATCATCATCGCGAAGTAGAGGAACGCTCGGTCTCTCGGGAGAAAAAAGAACAGCACCAGGAACAGGAAACCAAACGACAACGCCAGTGTGGTGAATACGGCTTGTACTCTTACGCTCCCGATGTCAATCTCCTCGGTGGCATCCTGAAGTGGCGAGCGAGCGTCCTCCAGGTTGCGGAAGTCCGGCCCATCCCCGCCTGCCGTGTGGTGAGTGGGGAGTAGGAGAAATCCCGCCAATAGGAAAGCCAGCAGTCTCATGCGTGCAGACCGACGAGGGCCGTGGTATGGGCCTTGCCGCGCAGCGCGATTTGGCCAAGTGGCTGGGGTTGGACGTATTCGGGCAGCTCCAATTCATCAACCAGTTCCTGTGAAGCAATGAGCAGCTGACCCATCTCGTTGCACTTGGATTGAATCCTTGCCGTCGTGTTTAGCACGTCTCCCAGATACGAGATTTCTTTCTTGACGTCTCCAATTTCAGCGGTTACAACCTCGCCGTAATGAACGCCGGCCTTGAACTCGGGAACGTGGCCGAACGCGTTGAGATAATACTCGCGTCTGCCATGAATTTGTGCCATGATCTCGACGAAAACGCGAACGCAGTTGGCGTCCCGCACCCCACAGGACAGCGGCCAGGTAAGGATCACCTCATCACCCACGAATCGGTAGATCTCCGCCCGACGATCCATGATCGGGTCAGACAGATCGTGAAAGAACTCGTTCAAGAACGCGTAGTACCTGGCGCCACCGAGGTTTTCGGCTAGCGTCGTGGATGACTTCAAGTCGAGGAACATGAAAACCCGTTTCTCGACTCTCGGTTTGTGGTACCTGCCGGTAACATATCGGACCATCGTCCCCGGTCCGAGAAGCCCACTCAGTTGACGAAAGAACAGGAATCCGAGGTGAATCGCATAAAGCAGGACGATGTCGCGGATGAACTCCGCTGAGAGGATCCACGCGTAGAAGTCGCTCAGCTCGAGTCCAGACAACGCTCCTCCGATAAACCCCATCACACCAAGAGGTACGGCGATAAATGCCAGGTAGATTACGCTCTTGGTCAGGACGGCTGCCGAGAAGGACATCCGTCGCGTGAAGCCGGCGACATCTGATTCTTCCAGGACTGCGAGCGTCAGTCCTACTGCGAGACCGATTCCTGGCCCATAGAAGGAGACCTGGGACAACTCGAGGTACTCCCAAACTATGCCGACCAGGACGTACGCCAGCGCAAATGACGTCGCCGTCCGCAGTCGTTTAAGCGTGCGGCCGCGTAAGTGCCATTTCATTCGAAGGGGTCGTGTAGCGGACTTGTTATTCCTTCGCCTTGGCGAATCTAATCCTGATCGCGGCACTTTCGTGTAACTCGAAGCGGGCCTTCCGGAAACGCGGCGGCCCGAGTCTGCCCTTTGCGTCGTTCGACATTGCGATCAGTTCTGTCGGTATACCCAGGAAACCGGTGTCAAGCTCTCCGTCTGAGTCCTTGTCGTAGATGACACTTACCGCGTACGTGCCGCGCTTCAAACCTTCGAAGGTGAACCGTGCCCCGCCAACGCTGTCGATTTCGACAACTGCTTCCTGGGCGGGTGCTTTGAGGTAAGTCTCTTTCGAGTCAAAGAGCGAAGCGATCGCCTGACCGGTGTTTGGTTGGGCACCGGTCACTATAACGGTGAGGCTTACGGATTCCTGGGCCGACGACTTGAGAGTTGTGCTGCCGACGGCAAGCCCGAACAGAAGTGTCACTAAAAGGAACCGCATCACGTCTACTCCGCTGGGCGATCGGGATTCTCCGGGCGGAGCTGCTTTCTGATTGCCACAAGAAGTTCGTAACTGCGATAGCGCAGGATGAGCGACTCGAATATCAGTCGAGTCACGAGGGTCCCGAACAGCAAGGCCATCCACCACGCCCAATTATCGTGAGTGAATAGCCAGTACGCGCCGTACAAGGTGCCACCGATCCCGCACCAGAACAGGACCTGAAGGATGTACGGCATGAGGAGTCGCTTGAACGATGCGAAGTCCCTTAGGGCACCCATGATTCGAACCTCAGTGAAAGAGTCGAGTAGGGCCTTCCCGGCGACCCTTCCGAACTGATGGGCTCAACAGTATGGAGTTGCACTCGGAGGATACCGCGGAGAGGCAGCGGCTTTGCGTCAACGACACGATACAGAATTCTGCCGAAAACCGAACGGGGCCGCTGACCATCGCAGGAGGCTTCTATGTCAGGTTCTGAGCCCGTTCGACGCTTCGATGTGTGTGTATTTGCTACTTTCCGCCGTAGCCCCGTCCCTATCGCACCGGCGTAGGAAGCACCGCCTGTGCGGTGCCTCATCCCCCCGACGCACCAGAAATGACCGGTAAGAAGATCACCCACTACAAGCTTGGCACCGAGGTCGGGCGTGGCGGAATGGGTGTCGTGTACCGCGCGACAGATACGCGACTCGACAGAGAGGTGGCGTTGAAGTTCCTTCCCGAGCATTTGCTGTCGGATGAGGCATATCTGGAGCGACTGCTTCAAGAAGCGAGGGCGGCCTCTCGGCTGGATCACCCGAACATCTGCACGATCTTCGATGTCGGCACTTCGGGTGACCAGACATTCATCGTCATGCCTTTCTACAGCGGGGAGACACTTCGCGAAAGACTTGATGGCGGTCCGCTCGATACTGAAGAGGCACTCTCGCTTGCGGCCCAGTTGGCTGCTGGTCTATCGGCCGCGCACGCTAGCGGCATTGTACATCGGGACATCAAGCCGGCCAACGTCATAGTCACCACCGACGGCGTCGTTAAGATTCTTGATTTTGGGTTGGCGAAGTTGGCCGGGTCTTCTGGCCTGACCCGCGATGGTTCCACCGTCGGTACCGCCGGGTACATGAGCCCGGAGCAGGTGGCTGGTGAATCCGTTGACGCTCGCACCGACGTGTGGTCGCTAGGTGTTCTGCTGTACGAAATGTTAACGGGAGACCGCCCATTCGCTGCTGACTACGAGCAAGCCGAGATGTACGGTATCGTGCATCAGCAACCGAAGCGCGTGTCCGACCTGGTCGGCGGTGTGGATGCGGCTCTCGCAGACCTCATCGAACGATGCCTCGCAAAAGACCCACATCAACGCCCTGATGATGCCAGCCAGTTACGGATTTCGCTGGATGAAATTTCACTTGGGCGTCGGTCGCACGAATCTATGCGCAGGGGCGTCAGCGCACGCCGACTAGTGCTGACGTTCGCAGGCGTCTCATTGCTCGTTGTTGGCGTCGCTTATGCAGTAATGATCTCGCTCGGGCTGCCCGATTGGGTGCTGCCCGCGACCGCGGTCCTGATGCTCGCAGGCTTGCCGATCATCCTGGTCGCCGGCTGGGCCGACCGTAGGCGTGTAAAGGGTGAGGTTGGCGTCAGGCGCTCGCGGGCGCTCGACAGACTGCTGACCCTCCGGCGGGCAAGCATCGGCGGCGTCGTCGCGATTTCCGGCCTCAGTGTTGTCGCAGGTGGGTACATGTTCCTGCGGTCGAGTGGTGTAGGTCCGTTTGGGACACTTGTTGCGAAGGGTGCGCTAGACCGGGTACCACTACTGGTCGTTTCGAGTCTGGAGAACGACACACCCGATTCGACGCTCGGCCGCGCAATCACGGAGGCGTTGCGGATCGACCTGGCGCAGTCTCCCGCGGTTCGGTTGATGGAATCGCGATCAGTCGGACAGGCCCTTCGTCGAATGGGTCGCGACGTGCACGCCGACCTGACGGCACCGGTTGCCAGGGAAGTGGCGATTCGTGAAGGTGCCTCGGGCGTCGTTGCAGGCCGTGTCGCATCGCTCGGTTCGGGCTACTCGATGACGCTTTCGCTGACAACCTCTGCCGACGATGAACTAATGTTGATCCGAGAAACAGCGGATGGGCCGGACGAGATCATTGATGCCGTCGCCAAGCTATCGCGAAGAATGCGCGAGCGGATCGGTGAATCTCTTCGCGACATTAGAGCGAGTGTCCCGCTCGAAAGAGTTACGACCAGTTCGTTGGAGGCGCTACGATTGTATACGGAAGCAAGTGCGGTCTTTGAGTCGGGTAACGAGGCACGCTCGATTCCGTTGCTGGAGGCTGCGGTGGAGCGCGACAGTTCTTTTGCGATGGCGTACCGAAGACTGTCGGTTGCGTTGAGCAACATCGAGAGCGATCGCACGCGCGCACGCAGGGCCGCTACAAAGGCCTTCGAGCTTAGAAACCGTCTGCCGGAAGTCGAGCGACTGCTAACGGTAGGTCACTACTACACGAGCGTCGAGCCTGACCTCGACCGACGTATTGCTGCCTACGAAACGATACTGAAACGCGATTCGCTGAACCTGATTGCCCTCAATAATCTTTCGTTGGCGTATCAGTCGGCTCGGCGAGACGCTGAGGCAGAGCCACTGGCGCTTCGCGCGATCAGGCACGGCTCGAGCTCCACGTTCTACATGAACGCATTATCGAGCCAGGGGCGGCTCGGTGCGTGGGATCGTGTTGACAATACCCTAGCGGCGTTCAGAGACGCCGGATCGTTCGAACCGGTTTTTGTCTCGTCGCTAGAGGGTGTCGCCGCTGCGGCGCAGGGACGCTACCCGGAGGCAGAATCGCTGTTGTTTGTTGCGCAGGCGGGGATTGGTCCCAGATACCATCGCGCAAATGCCCAAGACGCCCTAATGGCGGCGCGGCGTACGCAGGGTCGAATGGCAGACGCACTTTCGGATGTCGACCTGATCGATTATCGCGAGGTGAACCTG
>JANQRN010000134.1 GCA_028284545.1 Rhodothermales bacterium
GGCTTAGCATCAGGGCTGGCCAAAACGAAAAAGGGGCACCTCGCCCTCGGCGAAGTGCCCCTCCATTTTGAAGGCCGGTTTGTGATCCGGCTTCCGAGAAGATGCTTACATCTTCGCGGTCACTTTGCCTGCTTCGACAGCGATGTCGATGTTTACCGTGCCGCCGACCACAGCGGTGGCCGCCCAGCTCCCGGAACCGACTCCGAAATCATTCCGATTCAACGACGCGGTGGCGTGGAAACTGGCGATGGCTGCCGTCCCCATTCTCTCGGCCATGTCGCCTTCGAGTTCTGCGACGCCCAGAAGGGTAAAGGGCAGTTCGAAGTCTTTGGTGACGTCACGGATGGTTAGCTTGCCCATGGCGACAAACGCATTGTCTCCCGTGCTCTTGATCGATTCGCTTGAGAACTTGATCGTCGGATACTTCTCTGCGTTGAAGAAGTCTCCCGACATCAGGTGGTTGTTGCGCTTCTCGTTGCGGGTGTCAACGCTCGCGACCTCGATCGTCACGTCGATCTTCGATTCGTCAAGGTTCTCGGCGTCAAACGTCAACGCGATGTCGTAGTCGCCGAACGAGCCATGCACAGGCGTGAAGAAGTGCTTCACGTTGAAGTTAATCGCGGAGTGTGACTTGTCGACCTTCCATTCGGGGGCGTTGAGTGTGGGGGCGGTGGTGGCAGCGACCAGGAGCAGCGCCGCCGCAAGAGGGAGTATTCGTTTCATTGGTTCGTATTGGTTTGCGTTCCGCGATTGGAGCCACGAATCGACTCGGCCTCTACGCGGTGTTTGAAACAGTTCTGGGATTGCAGCGAGTCCATAACAGTCAGCTCGTGCTGGAGCAGCGGTCAGTAGACTCTTCTGCCAGATTGGTGGCTGGACCCAAGGAGTTGTTACACACTTGAATCGAGAATCTTCCCGCTGAGCGACCGTCTTTTCCGGATTTTCCTTAGAGAACCTGTGGATTTGCGACGAAGCCGGCCAATAAGCGCCTCACGGCCTTATCCATAGAAGCACGATCGTCGATCGTACATAGGCAGGCCTCAGTGGTCCCAAACGGGCCCTGAATGGCAGGCATTTTTGGATTTTCTCGCGTTGAAAAGGTACAGGGGGCCGCGGCGGCGGAAGCATCTGAAAACGAATCGCTTATCCGTCCTCTTTGGGGCAACCCGGAAGCGCTTTTTCGGGCGGGAAGAAACGAATAGGGACTGAGACGATGAAAACGATTCTAACACTTGCGACGGTTGCCGGTGCGGGCGCGCTCTACGCGTGGTCGCTCCGTCAAAGCAAGCAAATCCGCGCGCTGTACCGAAACTGGTAGCACACGCAGGCCAGCGGCTCCGAAACGTCTATGCGGCCTCGAGAAGCAGGTCGAAGATGTGGGCGATCTTGGCCTTCAGTTCGCGCCGATCCACGACGGCGTCGACAAATCCGCGCTCCTGAAGGAACTCCGACCGTTGGAAGCCGTCGGGTAGATCCTGTCCCATCGTTTCACGGATTACGCGCGGTCCCGCAAATCCGATCAGTGCCTTCGGTTCGGCAATGTTCACGTCTCCCAGCATCGCAAACGACGCGGTAACGCCGCCGGTCGTCGGATTGGTCAATACTGAGATGTAGGGCAGACCCATGTCTGCCAATCGCGCGAGATGGGCACTGGTCTTGGCCATCTGCATGAGACTCAGCGCGCCTTCCATCATCCGAGCGCCGCCGCTCTGGGAGATGATCACGAGCGGGATGGCCTCAGTGCACGCGCGCTTGATGGCCCGCGCGATGATCTCCCCCACGACGGATCCCATCGAGCCACCGATAAAGGAGAAGTCCATCGCGGCGACCGAGACCCGATTCCCGTCAATAGCACCTACCGCCGCCTGGGCCGCGTCGCTAAGGTCGGTTTTGGTTTGGGCGGACTTCAGTCGGGACGCGTACGACTTGCGGTCGGTGAACTCGAGTGCATCGACCGAGAACAACTCGGCGTCGAAGAGCTGGTACTTCGCATCGTCGAAGAGGAGGTCGAAGTATCCTGCGCTGGACAGCGGGAAATGGTGGCCGCATTTCGGGCAGACGTACTGGTTCTCCTCGAGCAATCGGCTGTTTATTATCTCGCCGCATGCGGGGCACTTCGTCCACTGACCCTCGGGCACCTCGTTCCGGTCACTGCTGTCCGTTCTGATCCCTGCTTGCTGCCTTCTAAACCAAGCCATCTTGTCCCTCGCCACTCGGATCCTTCGATTGCGCACCTTTTCTGAAGAGCGACCGCTCAGAATTGCAGTCTGTCAAAGATACTCTGTTTCGGCATCCGGGCCACAAAATCACGCATGTAGGCCGGCTCGAAGGCGTCAACATCGACCGTTTCGCCGTTTTGAAGCATCCCGGTCGCAAGGATCGCCACGTCTCTGGCTGTTGGCGCGGCCGCTAGCACGGGTTGTGGACCAACGCCATGCCATGGTCCGGTAGGCCCACCGCCTACGACGACCGTGACATCCTCGCGTTCGGCTACGATTCGCTTCCATTCCGGGATCGTCTGGATGATCGCCGGTTGGTCCGGCTTTGGAGTGACGCCTTCCATGGTGAACCAGGCGCCGTACCATTCGTCCGCGCGGGCGTGGAGAACGCACAACATGTGCTTGCAGTCGTTCGAAGCGGTGGAAGCGGCGTGCGCCACACAGTGCAGTGTGGGCACGGCGATCATGGGGACGTCAAGAGCGAGTGCAGCGCCCTTCGCAGAACTCACGCCGATTCGGAGGCCTGTGTAGGAGCCCGGGCCCGACGCGACGGCGACTGCTTCGGGTGCGTTGCCCTGCAGCTTCTCCATCACGGACGCTATCATCGGCGCGACCATTTCGCCATGCCGGCGGGGGCGAGACTCCACCTCAAAAAAGACGATCCGTCCGTCGACCGCCAGCGCCACTGAACATGCGTCCGTAGCGGTCTGCAAGGCAATAATGCTCATCTTGAATATTAAGGGCACGGGTGTATTTTGTTCGACCCATAAATCGAATGATACGGCGGTTCTATGAAGGTTTACGACGCTGCGCACATCCGGAATATTGCCCTCGCCGGCCACCAGGGCAGTGGCAAAACATCGCTTGCTGAATCAATGCTTTTCGTTGCAGGCGCGCTGAACCGAAAAGGTACTGTCGAGACGGGGACTACTGTCAGCGACTATCACGCGAGTGAGAAGGAGCGCGAAATGTCGGTGTTCACCTCGTTGCTGCATGTGGAGTGGAAGGATCACAAGATCAACATTCTTGACACGCCAGGATACCCGGACTTTGCAGGTGAAGTAATCGCAGCGATGCGGGTAGCGGATTCGGCGCTGTTCCTGATCAACGCCGCAGAGGGGGTGCAGGTCGGCACTGAGTTGGCGTGGGAGAGTGGTAAGCGCACAAACATCCCCGCCATGTTCGTGCTCAACCACCTCGATCGTGCTGATTCGGACTTCGAGAGTGTCATCAGCCAGATCCAGGATCGTTTCGGTCGAAGCGCTACCGTTGTTCAGCTTCCCGCCGGTGCGGGCACGCGGTCGATCATTGACGTATTGCTGATGAAGCAACTCACGTATGACGATGGTGGGAAGGTCACGATCGGTGAGATAGACGAGGCGTTCCAGGAGCGCGCCACGGAGCTGCACAACGAACTGGTCGAGAACATCGCCGAGAATGACGAGGGCTTGATGGAGCTCTACTTCGAGAAGGGGACCCTGTCGGAGGACGAAATGCGTCAGGGGCTGCACAACGCGATGCTTGCCCGTCAGCTCTTCCCGATCTTCCTGACAAGCGCTACCGGCGACGTTGGCGTAGGGCGCCTGATGAGTTTCATTGACAACGTGTTGCCACGCCCATCCGAGATGCCGCCGGCCGCAGTGGTCTCGGGCGATCCGGTAAAACCCGATCCTGCCGGCGACCCCGTGGTGTTCATCTACCGGATCATGTCGGAGCATCACGTTGGAGACTATTCGTTCTTCCGGGTCTACAGTGGTTCGATTAAGCAGGGTGACGACCTGGTTAATGATCAGACGGGAGCGACGGAACGATTTGGCCAGCTGTTCGCGATCAACGGTCATGAGCGTGAGCCGGTCACAGAGATGGTCGCTGGAGACATCGGCGCGCTGGTGAAGCTCAAGAACACCCACACCAACAACACTTTGCACCGCAAGGGCAAGCCCGTCCAGATTCTCCCGATAGCGTTCCCGTCACCCCGCTACACGGCGGCGATTCGTGCTGCCAACGAGGGTGACGAAGACAAACTCGCTCAGGGTCTGCATCAGTTGGCCGAGGAAGATCCATCCCTGATCATCACGCACGACGCGCTGCTAAACCAGATCGTACTCGGCGGACAGGGCGAGATGCAGCTCGACATCGCGCGATTCAGACTGAAGAACCGCTTCGGTGTGGACGTGGAGTTCTATCGGCCGAAGGTGGCCTACCGCGAGACGGTGCGTGGGTCGGCGCGATCAAAATACAGACACAAGAAGCAGACGGGCGGCGCCGGTCAGTTTGCTGAGATCTCCATGCTTGTCGAGTCGACTGATAGCGACTTCAAGGCTCCACCTGACATCAAG
The DNA here is from genome assembly GCA_028284545.1 of Rhodothermales bacterium. Taxonomy (GTDB): domain Bacteria; phylum Bacteroidota; class Rhodothermia; order Rhodothermales; family JABDKH01; genus JANQRN01. The sequence continues at coordinate 4,559 of JANQRN010000134.1, forward strand.
GTGCGCAACACCGACTCGGTAGAAACTCCGTGGGGCGCGAAGGTCGAGTTCATCGACGCGATTGTCGGCGGGGTCATTGACATGCGGCGGTTCGGCGGTGCCATCCAGAAAGGCGTACTCGACGCGATGCAGGAGGGGCCGGTCGCCGGATACCCCGTGGGAAGCGTCCGCGTCGTCACGTTCGACGGAGGGATGCACTCAGTCGACTCAAACGAGGCCGCCTTCAAGTCTGCTGCCCGGAACGTATTCAGAGATGCTTTCAATCAGTCCAAGCCGGTCGTGCTCGAGCCGATCTTCGATGTCGAGATCCTTGTACCCGACGCCTACACCGGTGAGGTGATGGGTGATCTGAATACCCGCCGCGCGCGAATTCAGGGCATCGACGCCGAGGGCGTGTTCCAGGTGGTGAAGGCGCAGGTCCCCGAAGCAGAGATGCACCGGTACTCGACAGTAATTCGTTCGCTAACGCATGGTCGCGGTCTGCACCGCTACAAGTTCAGTCACTACGAGCCGATGCCGCGGAACGTGCAGGACAAGCTCGTCGAAGAATCGGCTGAGGGTGTAGTCGCGTGAAGTGGTGGCGCGGGAGAGACTTGAACTCTCGACCTCCGGGTTATGAATCCGACGCTCTAACCAGCTGAGCTACCGCGCCGCGTCGCCAGCCGATAAAAGTACGCCGTTCCATGGTTCACGTCAACGCCGCAGTTAACACCGCAGCAGGATGGGATCGCGTAGTCGGCCAAGACCGCGCGATTGCCACGCTCCAGCAGGCGGTTTCGGGCGACAGGGTCGGTCACGCCTACCTCTTCTTTGGCCCGTCCGGTGTTGGGAAGCGAGCTGCCGCAATAGCCTTTGCCGAGGCGCTGCTGTGTGAACGTCACTCCGATCCCGCAGCGGATAAACCCTGCGGAGAGTGCAACAGTTGTGCTCGGACTGGTCGCGGACTGCACCCGGACCTTCGTGTTCATCTGCCGTTCCCAGGGAAGGAGCCGCCATCCGACATTGTTCGGCGCAGAGAAATGCTGTTCGAGGACGCGTACGCGAGCGTTGACTATAGCGTTCGTCCGAGCCTGTCTGATCCGTCGAACACGGCAAACAAGCAGACGCGCTACCCGATCGACTATGTACATGAAGCGCTGATACGCGCCCAGGCGTTTCGTCCGGTAGAGGCCGCCTACAAGGTGACTATTATTACGGCAGCCCATCTGCTCGGAGAACGCGGGTCGAACGCCCTGCTGAAGAGTCTGGAGGAGCCCCCGCCCCAGACGGTAAACATCCTGTTGACCGATCGGCCGGACCTTCTGCTCGAAACGGTACGGTCTCGCTGCGAGCAGGTCCGGTTTGTTCAGATCGACGCTGCGCAAATCGCTGACGCCCTGGTTGGGCGCGGCGTCGCAACTGAACGCGCCGACGTGGTGTCGCGGATGGCTGACGGGTCGCTGTCGCGCGCCCTCGAGCTGGCCGGGGACGAAGACCTCGCGGCGCGGCGTGAACTCGTCGTTGCCTACATGAGAGCGTCCTATACCCGCAATGCAGAACGCATCACGGATATCTCAACTACGATGACCGCGGCCGGACGAGAACAGCTGAAGCAGACGCAGCTAACGCTGCTCGACTGGGTGCGCGATCTCGTGCTCTATGGTGAGACCGGTGACCGCTCGCGGATAGTCAACAGCGACCAGGCTGATGTGATCGCCGCCTTTTGCGAGGCGCTGCCCGATGCCGATTTGGCTGGAATGGCGGCGCTGGTTGAGCAGGCGCTTGTACTAACTGAGCGGAACGCAAACGTGAAGTTGCTGATGGCCGTACTTGCCCAGAAGTTGGGTCGGGCCATGCGAGGGGCACCTCCGGGTGCGCTGTTTGAGCCGCTGGCGGCTCCGGCGGTAGCGGGCGTATGAGTAATCCCTCAGATGTGCGCGTCAGCGTGGAAGCGCTCTGGCTTCCGAGCTCTGGGCTAGATCCAGCCACTTACGAGGACGTGTACCGTTGGTCCGGCTCGCCCGACGGTGGCCCGGCGCCGGATCTACCACTCCGTTTGGCGCTCTCTGATGCAACATCAGTCAGCCGTGCATCTCAGCTCTGGTCTGGACTTCTCGTTGACGGATTTGTGTCCGACGGCGAGACGACGGCTGAGGCGATCGTACGCAACGCGTCTGTTCGATCAGCGGTATTCGTCGCTCAGAGTACGGTTTCCGGCATTGCGGCGGATGGTCGCGTCGGCGCCGGGCTGTTTGGTCTTGAGGTGCACGCTGACGGGACCGCCACGGGGGTAGCGGCCGGTGCATATACAATGGTTCACATCCGCCCGGGTGCGAGGCTCGACGTCCGCCACGCTTCGGGTACCGACGAACTGCGAGCGGTGGGCGAGGTGCGCGAAGACCAACTGAGGGAGTGGCGGCTTG
>JANQRN010000139.1 GCA_028284545.1 Rhodothermales bacterium
CAAGCCGACGCTACGCGAACAGAACGGTCAACAGCTGCCTGATTCCGTTCGCAGGGGCCAGCGGTTGACGGGAATGACGTCGCATCAGAAGTCTTTCCCGCTGGCCGGCTCTCAGTTCGACTTTGCCCAGCACGGCAGGAACGGCGCGTGGGTCAGCGAATTGCTGCCCCATACCGCCGGCATCGTTGACGACCTCTGCATCATCCGCTCGATGCACACCGAGGCGATCAACCATGACCCCGCCATCACCTTCTTTCAAACAGGATCACAACAGACCGGCCGTCCCAGTATCGGGTCGTGGCTTAGCTACGGACTGGGGTCTGACAACGAGAACCTGCCGGCCTTCTGCGTGCTGCTGTCGCGCTCCACCGATTTTGGTCAGCCGCTGTACTCGCGACTGTGGGGCGCCGGCTTCCTTCCCTCGCTGCACCAGGGCGTCCAGTTTCGATCAGGCAAAGATCCGGTCCTCTATCTCAACAACCCTGACGGACTCGGTGCAGCGGATCGTCGTCGCATGCTCGACACGCTACACGAACTGCATCGCGTGCAGCAGGAAAAAGTTCTTGATCCTGAGATCGACACGCGCATCGCGCAGTACGAGATGGCCTATCGGATGCAGACGTCGGTGCCCGAGACCATGGACCTGACCGGTGAACCCGACTACATCTACGATCTCTATGGGGAAGATGCCAGAATTCCCGGGACCTACGCGGCAAACTGCCTACTCGCTCGGCGATTGGCGGAGCGTGACGTGCGGTTCATTCAGCTCTACCACCAGGGTTGGGATCAGCACGGCAACCTTCCGAAAGACATCCAGCGCCTAACCGGGGACGTCGACCAGGCCTCCGCAGCACTCATCATCGACCTCAAGCAGCGCGGCCTGCTTGACGACACGCTCGTGATATGGGGTGGCGAGTTCGGAAGAACAAACTACTCGCAAGGCCAGCTGACTGCGGACAACTACGGCCGAGACCACCACCCACGATGCTTCTCCATCTGGATGGCCGGCGGAGGCGTGAACGCGGGAACTGTATACGGCGAGACTGACGCCTACGGCTACAATATCGCGCGCGACCCCGTACACGTTCATGACCTGCAAGCCACGATGCTGCACCTACTGGGAATTGACCACGAGCGGTTCACTTTCAAACACCAGGGTCGACGCTTCAGGCTGACAGACGTTGAGGGTGAGGTTGTAGACGGAGTCCTGGCGGGTTGAGGGCTAAAGGTTGAGGGTTGAGGGTTGAGGGTTGAGGGAAATTGCCGGGTGACAGCCGCGGTGTCAAGCAGGCTTATTCCACTTTCGACCGATTCGACGATCCGCGTACTTCCCCGAACCTCGACCACTGGGAAGCGTTAACGCCAACCCGTCCCTTTTGCCCGAACTAACGCTCCTCCGCTCTTGGCCCGCGAGTTCAACGTTCCCAGTTTCTATCGGAGCCCGCTGATCACGCGCGTGAAGCTCGCGCGGCGCCTTGAGGATCCCCGCAAGAAGGACCTGTCGCCATCCATCCTCGATTTTGGTCCGGTGCGATACCTCATCGCACGCCACTTCGGATTTTGCTACGGCGTGGAGAATGCCATCGAGATCGCGTACCGTGCCGTGGAGGAACAGCAGGGGCGACGCGTATTCCTGCTCTCGGAGATGATCCACAATCCTCACGTAAACGAGGATCTCCTCGCTCGCGGTATCCGGTTTCTTCGAACGACAACGGGGGAGCAGATCATTCCTTTCGCAGAACTGACAAAGGAGGACGTCGTGATCGTGCCGGCGTTTGGAACCACACTTGAGGTAGAGCAGCTGCTTCAAGAGCGCGGGATCGATACGATGCAGTACAACACGACCTGCCCGTTCGTGGAAAAGGTTTGGAAGCGGTCAGACCAGATCGGCAACAAGGACTACACCATTGTTGTGCACGGCAAACGCTTTCACGAAGAGACGCGTGCAACCTTTTCGCACGCACAGAAGCACGCCCCGGTTGTGGTTGTCCGTGATATCGATGAGGCCGAGATACTTGCCACGTTTGTCCGAGAAGAGCGAAGCGCGGAAGAGTTCTTCCGGGTGTTTGCGGACCGCTACTCAGACGGTTTTGATCCGTCAAACGACCTAAAGCGGATTGGCGTCGTCAACCAGACCACAATGCTTGCCTCAGAAACTCAGGCAATTGCAAGCCTTTTGCGCGATGCTATCGTCGCAAGGTACGGCGAAGACGGTGCGAACGATCATTTTGCTGACACGAGCGACACGCTGTGCTACGCGACGAACGAGAATCAGAGTGCAGCGCACGCCCTTGTCGATCACGGTGCCGACCTAGCAATCGTTGTCGGCGGCTACAATTCTTCCAACACGAGCCACCTCGTCGAGCTCTGCCAGGAAAAGATGCCGACTTACTTCGTGCGCGATGCTGGCGAGATCTTGTCGCGCCAGGAAATCAGACACTTCGACCTGCACCAATCTCGCGAGATACTGACCCAGGGCTGGCTCGAAATGAGAGACGTCGAAGCCGGTGGCAACTCAGATAGCGGGCGGCCGCTTGATATCGTCCTGACGGCCGGCGCCTCGTGCCCGGATGCGCTTCTCGACCAGGTTATCGAACGTATAAACGGATGGTTTGACGTCGTGGATGCCAAGACGGCACTTGAACCATTCGAGGAAGTGACAGCTTGACGATGGACAAACCCGACCAACCCGAGGAGCCGACCAAGCCGTGGTTTGCATCATGGTTCGACCGCGCGGAATACGAGATCGTCTACGGCCACCGGGATGATGACGAAGCTGCACAGCTCATCGATCTGGTGGAGAAGGTTGTCGCACCGCATAGCGGCGCGCGAATACTCGACATCGGCTGCGGGCGAGGGCGCCATGCAATTCAGTTCGCTGATCGTGGCTACGACGTCTCGGGTGTAGACCTGTCTCGACAGTCAATTGAGGACGCACGTGCCCGAGCTGCCGACAAGGGCGTACAAGTACACTTTGAAGTGGGTGACATGCGGACCACATTCTGCGAGGGCTGTGCGGATATCGTCACGAACCTCTTCACCGCCTTCGGTTACTTCGATAACGACGACGACAATTCTGCAGCGATTTCCGCCATGTCTTCAGCCCTGGTCACTGGCGGTTGGCTCGTTCAGGATTTTCTAAATGCTGATCGCATTTTGAGAACACTGGTTCCAGAAGACGAGCGAAAGCAAAACGGCATCACCATCAGGCAGTCGCGAAGCGTCGAGAACGGCAGAATCAACAAGACCATCCGGCTGTCGTCCGATAGCCTGGAGCAGTCGTTTTCGGAGTCAGTCCAACTCCTCAGGGTTGACGACTTCGACCAGCTGTATCGCGGCAGCGCCTTGATCATGCATAGCGTTTTCGGCGACTACCTTGGCGGCCCGTTCACGCCCAATTCACCTCGACTCATCATGTTCTCGCGAAAGGTCCGCTAGCATGCTCCGCGGTTACGGCGTTGTGAGGTTCACGCAGGCATCGATGGCCGCGATTATGCTGATGACCGTTTCGGGGTGCTCATTGTTTCAGACGCGGGATCCGGAGCCCCCAGACGCCGGTCGCGGAACGTATCTGCAACCCGATACTCCCGACCGTGTGGTAGAGAACATTCGATTTGCGATAAGCGAACGGAATACGCGAAATTATCGGAGATCGCTCGCCGACGAGCTTGCGTTTCAACCAACGGCAACAGCCGAATCCCGAGATCCGATCTGGGGAGGATGGAATGCCGGCGCGGAGGAAAGCTACTTTGCCGGACTTGTGTCTTCGGTAGCCGCTGAGGCTGGCATGTCGCTGGAACTCAACGACGAGACACTCACCGCGATTGACGCGTCGCGCTTCGTATTCGATGCCACATATGTACTCACGGCAAACCACAACCGGCCCGAAACGCCCCGGAATTTCCAGGGCCGGTTGGCCTGGGAACTGGTGCAGCAGCAGGACGGCCTGTGGAGCCTGACTTCTTGGACAGACCGCGAGATCGGAAACGAACCGTCCTGGAGCGACCTCAAGGCGGCGTTCTCAAGCTGAGCCCTGGAGCGCTCGTCCTGCTCGCGTTGGCCCTGCTCTTTGTGGGTGCCTGCAACCCCTTCGCCCCAGACCTCCAGGAGGGTGACCCGTTCGGCGATATACTCGGCGATCCGAGCACCGTCGAAGGCTTCTTCACAAACTTCAGGAACTCCTATGAACTGAGAGATATCTCTCTTTACGAGCCGCTACTTGACTCGGCGTTCGTCTTCTCGTATCGAGACTTTGACGCGTCCGTCGACCGGGTCTGGGGCTTCGCCCAGGACCTGGAAAGCACCCGTCGGCTCTTCGAACAATCTGACGTGGTCAGGCTGCAATGGAACCAGGTTCTCTCGCAGGACACACTTGATGCGGGAGCGCAGGTTCGGGTCGTTCGCTCATTCACGCTCAGCATTTCGCTCCTCACCGGCGAGGCCTTCGCGGGAGGTGGTAATGTCAACTTCCTTCTGCGGCGAAAACAAGATGGCGACAACTGGCGCCTGCTCAGATGGCGCGACGAAAGTGAATTCTGACGCCGGCCTGTTCAGAATCGAGCCGCCAAACTATACTCACAGAACCTAACACTGGATCGAGCTCATGACCTCTGCTCTCGCGTACGCTGAAGCCAACTTCGACAAGTTTGTCGCCCAACTCGAAGACCTGCTGCGCATCCCATCAATCTCTACGGATCCGAAATATGCACCCGACGTACGCCGCGCCGCTGAATGGGTTGTGGCTGATCTACTGGACGCGGGAATCAAACACGCTGAGCTGTGCGAGACAGACGGCCATCCGATAGTCTACGCAGAGCACATCGTTAGTTCAGACCTACCTACTGTCCTGGTATACGGTCACTACGACGTGCAACCGCCGGACCCGATTGACCTATGGGATTCGCCGCCTTTCGAACCCGTTATCAGGAATGGCGACCTGTATGCGCGTGGATCTTGCGATGACAAGGGCCAGGTGTTCATGCACCTGAAATCTCTGGAGTCGTACCTGCAGACCGGCACAGAGCTGCCGTGCAACATCAAGATGCTCATCGAGGGCGAAGAGGAGAGCGGATCGGTCAACCTCGTCCCGTTCATCAACGCCAATAAGGAACGGCTCAGCGCAGATGTCGCCGTAATCTCAGACACTGCCATGTTCGCGGAGGGAGTTCCGTCGATCACCACCGGGCTGCGAGGCATGGCCTATGTTCAAGTCGAACTCACCGGTCCAAATCGCGACCTTCACTCCGGCGTGTACGGCGGAGCGATAGAGAATCCCATCAACGCGCTCGCCCGGCTGATCAGCAAGCTGCACGACAAGGATCATCACATCACGGTCCCGGGCTTCTACGACGGCGCCCAACTGATGACTGAAGCAGAACTCGTCGAGTACAAGAAACTGCCGTTTGACGAGACGGCTTTCCTCAAGTCCGTCGACGTCGCGTCCGCAAGAACCGATGGCGGAATATCGATCCACCAGGCGATCACCGCTCACCCGACCCTGGATGTCAACGGGATCTGGGGAGGCTACCAGGGGGCGGGTGCAAAGACGGTGCTGCCCTCGATCGCAGGCGCGAAGATCTCAATGCGACTCGTGCCGGGCCAGGACCCAGACGCAATCGTTGACAAATTGCGCGACTGGTTCGTGAGCAACACACCTCCTACCATGAAACTCAAGTTTGAGAACCTGCACGGCGGCAAACCGGTGCTCGTCGATACCGACCAGCCCGCGATGCAAGCAGCTGCAGACGCGATGGAGCAGGTGACTGGCAAGAAGCCACTGTTTTCGCGCGAAGGCGGGTCAATTCCTGTCGTCGCAGACTTCAAAGATCTGCTGGGCCTCGACACGGTCCTGATGGGCTTCGGGCTAAACTCTGACGCCATCCACTCACCCAACGAGAAATTTGGTCTCGACCGATTCAGGATGGGTATCGGTACAATCATCCGTTTTCTCGACCTGTACGCCTCCCGCAACCGAAACTGAAAAGGCCCGTAGTGCCGCGCAGTACCGCACGAAGAAAGAGGCTATCGAACAATGCTGACCAACGGATACCTTAGGGCTGCCATCGCCGCCCCCGCACTCGTTCTTGTCGTTGCCGGATCTCTCGGGCTATCCCTCGTGGGATGCTCGGGGTCTAAGGCGTTAACCGGCGCGGCGCTCGACGCCCACCTAGAAGGCCGTTTGAAGGCGTTTCAGGACGCGATGAATGGTGATGACGTCGAACCCGTTGTGGCATTCTTCACTGATGATGCCGAGCTTTCTCCCGATGGCAACCAAACGATGTCGGGTACTGCGAGTGTTCGCGCCTTGATGTCGCAATCGATGCAACAGGTCAGCAACTTTGTCTTGTCTCCGCGAGAGGGCACTGAGTCTGACGGCGAATATGAACAGCGCGGGCGCTACCTCGGGGACACGGGGTCAATAGAAGGAATCAGCGGTGGCTTCAGACTTACCTGGCGAGAAACCGAAGAAGGCGAATGGCGCATCGCAAGGCTCGCCTGGACGCAGGAAGACTGACTCAGAGCCTGGCATTGTCGATGAACCCTTCGAGGTTCAACCGTCGGTCGTGACAGATTTCCAGACCCGGGGATTCGTCAAAATCCCGGGGGTTCTGGATGCTGGATCCCTGGCTCACTTCGACGATGTAATCACGCAGAAGGTGCACGAACTAAACACGATGCACCTTCCGATGGAAGCGCGCTCGACATACGATCGCGCGTTCCTTCAAGTGATGAACCTCTGGCGCGAGAGCGAAGAAGTCCGCCGACTCGTATTCAGCAAGCGACTCGCCGGTATCGCAGCGACACTGCTTGGCGTGCCAAACGTGAGGCTCTACCACGACCAGGCACTCTACAAGGAACCGGGGGGCGGCTTCACGCCGTGGCATGCTGATCAGTATTATTGGCCACTGGCAACCGCGAAGACGGTGACGGCGTGGATACCGCTCCAGGAAACACCGCTCCCGATGGGCCCACTGGAGTTTAGCGCCGCAAGTCATACCCTGACGGCCGGGCGCGACCTGAGCATCAGCGACGAAAGCGAAGCGCTCATCCAGGCTGAACTTGCAAAAGCCAAGTTTGCACATGTCGTCGAGCCGTTTGCCTTGGGCGAAGTCAGTTTTCATACGGGCTGGCTGTTCCACCGCGCTGGACCCAACACGACAGACACTCCCCGACGCGTCATGACGATTATCTACATGGACGCGGAGATGAGACTTAAGAAGCCATCTAACGAGAACCAGGTTGCCGACTGGCAAACCTGGTGCCCGGGTGCCGCCGTCGGGGAAGTAATCGACACGCCGCTGAATCCGGTTCTGGGCGGTTAGGTCGCGAGTCGTATTATGGCCTAGCGTCATGCCTCCCACGACACCGCTTTCCACCCGATGGCTGCCCCCGCCCCGTCTGGAAAACTCAAAAAAGAACTCGGCCTGTTCGATGTGTACGCCATTGCCACTGGCGCCATGTTCAGTTCGGGCTTCTTCCTCCTTCCCGGCCTCGCCGCCGCGAAGAGCGGCCCGGCCGTAATACTCGCCTACCTTTTTGCCGGCGTGCTCATTCTCCCGGCAATGTTCAGCAAGGCCGAACTCAGCACCGCACTTCCACGCGCAGGCGGCACGTACTACTTCCTCGACCGCGCACTCGGACCGATGTTCGGGACGATCGGCGGACTTGGAACGTTCCTGGCCCTGACCCTCAAGACCGCGTTTGCGCTGATCGGAATCGGGGCCTACGCTTCCCTGTTTGTCGAGCTTCCCATAAAGCCGGTTGCTATCGGACTGACTGTCGCCTTCGTAGCGATCAACATCGTTGGGGCCAAGGAGAGCAGCGCGCTCCAGAGAGTGCTCGTTGTCATCCTGCTCACAGTACTCGCGTATTTTCTGGCGTTCGGCTTTTTCGAGCTGGTTTTTGCGGGTAGTGATAGTGGACGAACCGCGGAGGAGGTTCGAGGCCGGTTTACACCGTTTGCACCCTTCGGAATCGAGGGCGTGTTGTCGACCATTGGGTTCGTGTTCGTCTCTTATGCGGGCTTGACCAAGGTCGCGAGCGTTGCCGAAGAAGTAGAGAACCCGGATCGAAACATCCCGCTCGGGATGATCCTCTCGCTCGCATCCACGTCGCTTGTGTACGTGGCGGGAGTCGTCATAATGGTTGGGATGATCAATCCGGAAACATTGCACTCAGATCTGACGCCTGTTGCTACAGCCGTTGAAAGTTTCACGACGGGTCTGCCGTCATCGGTTGCGGTCATCCTGATTGTAATCGCGGCGCTGGCCGCGTTCGCGTCGACGGGAAACGCAGGCGTTATGTCCGCGTCGCGGTATCCGCTGGCCATGGCGCGTGACCACCTGCTCCCGGACGTGTTTTCCCGGCTCGGCCGCTTCCGTACACCAACAAACGCCATTCTGGGTACCGGCGTATTGATGGTTGTGTTCATCATCGTGCTCGACGAGGAAGGGATAGCGAAACTGGCCAGCGCCTTCCAGCTGTTCATTTTCATGCTCGTTAACTTCGCTGTCATCGTCATGCGCGAAAGCCGGATTCCGTCATACGACCCCGGCTACCGCTCACCGCTGTATCCGTGGATGCAGCTCTTTGGCATGTTCGTTTCCATCGCGCTGATCTGGGCGATGGGTTGGTTGGCGATTCTCTTTACCGTCGGAGTCGTCCTTCTCTGCCTCCTCTGGTACTTCCGATACGCACGTCCTCACGTTACGCGCGATGGTGCCATTTATCACTGGTTCGACCGCCTCGGCCAGCGCCGGCATGACGACCTCGATCGCGAGTTTCGTGTCATAATGAAAGAAAAGGGTCTGCGGATTGACGACCCGTTTGATGAGGTGATCGCGCGAGCCCGCGTGTTGGAGGTTGACGCAGAAGACGAGTTTGAAGACGTCATCCGAAAGGCCTCTGTGCTGCTCGCCCAACAGCTCCCGGTGGACGCAGCGAGACTCGAGCGGGGCTTCCTCGACGGCACGCGGAAGGGTGGGACACCATGTGCCGGAGGTGCTGCCCTCCCCCATCTGCACCTTCAAAACATCGATCAGCCAGAGATCGTTCTCGCACGAGCGATACACGGCCTCCGGTTGCGCGTGGGCGACGACTTTGGAGAACCCCACGAGGTTGAAGAGCCCGTTCATGCGATCTTTCTTCTAGTGAGTCCCGAGCGAGACCCCGGGTTGCACCTTCGCATACTCGCCGAGATCGCGAATATCATCGATGACGAAGGCTTTGTGGAAACCTGGAACAGCGCTGGGAGCGTTGCCCACCTCAAGGAGCACCTCCTGAGAGACGCGAGTTACCTCACGCTTCGCCTTCGCTCCGTAGATGCAACCGAGGCACTGGTTGGTAAGCAAATCCGCCACATCAGCCTGCCGAAAGACTGTATCATCGCGCTAATTCGGCGTGACGATACGATGGTGGTGCCTCACGGGGACACAGAGTTACTCGAAGGAGACCGGATCACCTTCATCGGTGAACCGCCTGCGTTGAGCGAACTGCGCGAAACGTACCAGTCAGCGAAACTCCCTACGAAGCCCGCCTGATCTCCGCAACGCGCCGCGCTACATGCGCCATTGGCGCGACCAGGATCTCTTCCTTCTTGCGCGCCAGGTAGTCACAGAGCATCAGGTAGTCGTCTCTCGCCACAGTTATCCGGTCGCCGCTGATATCGTGAAAGATGAGCACAACCCACTTGTTGCGGGCCGTTAACTCTTCGACGAGACCGATCATCTCAAACGCGCCCATGCGGTCTGTGCGGATGCCCCACACGTTGGCCAGGTCAGTGTACTCCGGAGTATTGCCAAAGCCGTACTCACCCCATCCGCGTCCGGCAAGAAAGTGCTTGGCGACCAGAGGAACGTAACTCTGACGGTTTTGCCCCTCTCCCACAGACGTGCAGGCACACGGGTATGCAAATGTCCAGCTCTCTTGCTCAGGAGCGATCGGCTGCAGGCGTTTCTGCGCGGCCAGCATGTCAGCTTCAATGTCGTCCAGAGAGACATCCTCCAATCCACCGCGGCGATCCGAAAAGTTGTTTGCACAAATGTGCGCCAGACTGTGATTCCCGATCTCGTGGCCCGACGCGGCGACGGCCATCCAGTCCTCCTTTCGTTCAACTACCGCCCGATCGCGAGCATGAAGATAGATTGTGCCAGTGAGGCCCCGCTCGGTTAGCGGAGGGAAGGCGTACTGTAGCTGGTTATCTGTACCATCGTCGAAGGTCAGCGAGACTGCACCTCGCCACGCCGCTTCCCCAAACGAGTTCATGCAGCCTGCCTCAGTTGTTGTCGATTCTCAAAGACCTTCTGGATTGCGTCCCCAACGAGTGAGGCGTCCCCTGGGTCGAGCTGGAAGAGCGGCCAGTGCGCCTGCACAACACGGTGCTTCCACAGCTTCTCCGCCACTGGCAAATCAAAACGACTCGGGTCTATGGCAGCAACGTAGGCATCACCCAGTTGATGTCGCCGCTTCTCCTGCGGGAAGTAATACGGACTTTGATTCAGGGGCTCATAACAGGTACCAAAACCAACGCCGAGCTCTGCACTCAACGCCCTGCGGAATACACCAGCTGCAAGTCCGTCGAACGCAGACTCGTCGAACAGGAACGCGTATCCGTAGCTACACTGCCTTGTAAGATTTGGGCTTCTGAACAGCGGCGTGACGCCGGGAGCGTTCTGGATCTGGTCGTCAAGCAGCCGCCCGCGACGATCAAGCTCGTCCGCATTCTTTCGAAGAGCATCGAGTTCCCCACGGAGCACGGCCGCCTGGAGGGCGGTGAGCCGGTAGTTTCCGCTGTGGACTTTGACGCCAGACGGAGAAGTGCGGCCGCAGTTTCGCAAACTCATCACGCGGTCAAACAGTTGTTCATCCGACGTTATCAGAGCGCCACCTTCGCCACAGTTCATCAGCTTTGAGCGCTGAAAACTGAACGATCCGAGCCGACCCATGCTACCGGCATGCCGGTCCCGCCAGGTTGACCCGTGGGCGTGGGCCGCATCTTCGATGCAAGCTATTCCCTGCTCATCGCATATGGACAGGATTGCATCCATATCCGCCATGCGGTGATAGAGATGCACAGGAATGACAGCCCGCGTACGTTCTGTGATCGCCTCCCGCACTCGCGCTGGATCAATCGCCATGGTCTGGGGATCAACGTCCACCAGAATCGGGACGGCGTTGACATCACAGACGACACTTGCGGTGGCCTGCCACGTCAGCGCCGGCACGATCACCTCGTCGCCAAAGCCCACATCGAGTGCTTCCAGCGCGAGTTGCAGCGTATGCGTGCCGTTGGTTACCAGCGCGCAGCGACGGGCCCCGTTGAACTCGGCAAACTCAGTCGCAAAGACGTCCGCCTGCGATCCGGTGCCGGGCCAGTCGTCCCATAGTCCGGCATCAAACGCTTCGACAAGAAGCTGCCTGGAAAGTGCCGCTCCAGACGCCAGCGTCGGCTTCTGTGACGCGAAGTCCGCAACTGGAGTGCCACCAAGCAGGGCCGCCGTGCTCATCGAACTACAAGACCGTCGAGTGGAGGAGATACGGTTATCTCCAGAAGCTACTTGCTACCCAGCCTTTCGACAAACGTTACTGGCGGCGGTTCGACTATCCAGCGGCGACCAGGAAGACTTTGTCGACCACATGAACGACGCCGTTGGAGGCATCAACCGTAGCCAGGATCTTCGCACCGTTTACGTACATGTCTCCGTCCTTCTCCTCTACGTCGACGTACTGACCGGTAGCGAGGTAGATCTGCATGCCTGGCTGCAGCGTCGTTCCCACGAAGGTGCCGGGTGAGGCATGAGAGGTGACTATCTTGGCCAGCGTACCCTTGTTCTCCGGTTTCAGAAGGTCATCAAGCGTTCCTTCGGGGAGCGCTGCGAACGCTTCGTCGGTCGGCGCGAAGACGGTCAGCGGACCGGGATTGGAGAGCACATTCTCAAGCTCCGCGGCCTGTACCGCAGCGACGAGCGTTGTATGGTCAGGAGAGCCGATGGCGATCTGAAGTACGTTCGCTTTGGAGTCGGGATCAACGACCCCGGCCTGGCCATGGGTATCGAAAGTATCGGTCGTTGCCTGAGACTGGTTGCCGTCGGCGCATGCTCCGAAGAGCACGGCAACGGCTAGTGCAAGCGCGGATGCTGACAAGCGCATAGGTAGAACCTCATTTTCTGGAGTTGAGCGATAGTATGCCGCATGTATTGCACGTGATGTAGGGGATAACCCGGTAGCCGGGTAGGTCTGAACCCGTCACGGCTTTACGGGACCGCTGCGGTGGGCTGTGGCGGTCTTTGACAGAAAAATCGAAAATCGACGGAGGCTCGCCTACTTCTTGAACACCGGTACAAACTCGCGTAGCGGCATCCCCTTACTGTGCGCACCCGGTGGGCTGACATGGTCGGGTTGCCGAGCAAGCTCAAGTTCGAATGCGACGCGGTCAGCGCGGTAGTATCGACGTTGAAAATACACGGGCTTCTCGCCCACCGTGTAGCTGGTCCTTTCGATCCGCAGTACCGGAGAGCCGACCTCGATCTTCAGCCGAGTGGCCTCGTCAATACCGGCCGCAGCCGATTCGATGCGGTATCGACCCCTGATCACCGGTATGTCGTAATGGTCTTCCAGGATACTGTAGATCGTGGTCGTCGCCAGGTCGCGCCCATCGAGCAGCTGCGCATAGAACGGTGGCAACCACGTGCGATCAAACGCCACCTCCTTGCCGTCGCCAAGTCGTAGGCGGTCGATCCGAAAAACCGTGTCACCTCGCTCGACTTCCAGGGCACGCGAAATCGGGCCGACCGCCTCCACCCGATCGATGCCGATCAGCTGACTGAAGGCCTTCAATCCAGCCTGCTGCATGTCCTGCGTGAAGTCGGTCAGCCTGACCAGCCCCTGCGGCAGCTTTGCGGGTGCGACGAAAGAGCCAAGGCCCTGATGCCGGTAGACCCGCGACTCTTTTTCAAGCGTTCCGAGGGCCCGCCGCACCGTGACGCGGCTCACGCCGAACATCGACGTCAACTGGCTTTCCGACGGAAGCCGGTCATGCGCGGCGAAGTCTCCAGCCCGAATCTTACTCCGGATCCAGTCGGAGACCTGCTCATGCCGAGGTCGCCCCGGCACTATCAACGGCGTGGCGGTGCGGGTGTCGGCTTCAGATTCCACGTGAGGTTCCACTTCGGATCGCAAGCGCTGCGATTGAGGGTTCGGATGAGCGACTCTGTGAGCCAATATAGCCAACCTGTATTTTCTGCACAATACTTGTAGTTACATGTTGACACAAGTTGATCTGTATCGTTTATTGGATACACGAACTGGCAAAATGACGTGGCCATGGAAGCACTTGAAGCACCCGCAGTAGACCGCATTCTCGAGCGACTCGACGCGATGGACCGGAAACTGGCGTCACTTGAGCAAATCAATGCCCTTGCCGAGCAGGCCCCGGGCATGATGGCGATGTTCACCGACATGGTAGACGCGCAATCTGCCGCCGCTGCGAGCAGGGGCGTAGACATACAGGAGCGAGCCGAGCGCGGTCTACATCTCCTCGAGCGGCTGACCGAGGACGCAACCATCGAGGCGCTGGAAGCACTGCTCGACCTCACGGCGCAGGGCAAGGGGACGGCCGCAATGATCGCCGACATTGTTGACGAGCAGGCGCGCGAACTGGAGCTCGAGGGCGTTGACATGGGCAAGGGTGTTGCTCAAGGCGCGCGCGCCGCCGTGAGATTTGGCGCCATGGTCGGTGACCGCGAGATCGGCGCCTTGCAGTCCCTCCTTTCTTCCGAGGCGCTTTCGCCTCAGGCGATAGGGGTGGTTTCGGCTGCTGCTCAGGCGCTAGTCGAATGCCAGGCTGTTGAACGCAAGACACCGGGCACACTCAGCCTTCTCCGCGCGATGCGCGAACCGGACGTACGTCGCGCGCTGGACTTCGTTCTCGGTGTCGCGCGCCGCTTCGGCAACGCCCTGGACCGTGGTGGCCCGTCTGCCGCGATTGTCCGTGCTCAGGCTGAAAAAGTGAACCGCAGGAACGTCTAACCGCAAACTTCCAATACAATGGAAACGAACGCAGAATCCAATCACTTCGCGGTCCTTGTTGTAGGCGGCGGATCAGCCGGCCTGACCGTTGCATCGCTTTTGCTCCAGGGTGAAAACGCACCGCCGGTTGGCATCATCGAGCCCGCAGAGAAACACTACTACCAGCCGCTGTGGACGCTCGTGGGTGGAGGCGTTGTAGATAAATCGGAGACTGAGCGACAGGAGGAGGACTACATACCCGAAGGCGCCACGTGGATTCGCGACGCCGCAAAGTCGTTCGAGCCTGAAAGCAATGTGGTTGAGACGAAAAAGGGCGCTCGATACACGTATGACTACCTGGTTGTTTGCCCTGGTATTCAGATCAACTGGGACGCCATCCCGGGGCTTTCCGAATCCCTGGGCACCAATGGCGTCTGCTCGAACTACTCCTACGACTACTGCGACTACACGTGGGAATGTGTTCAGCAAGTTGCTGATACCGTTGGCCCAGTCCGCGCGCTCTTCACGCAACCCGCGGGAGCCTTCAAGTGTGGCGGCGCGCCGCAGAAGATCATGTACCTCGCGGCCGACCACCTGCGCCGTACCGGCAAGTTGGACAAGGCCGATGTTCAGTTCTTCTCCGCCGGTGGCGTCATCTTTGGTGTGACCAAGTTCGCGCGTACGCTGAAGAAAGTAGTCAAGCGATACGGTATCACCACCAACTTCCAGAACGAGCTGATTGAGGTTCGCGGAGAATCGAAGGAGGCTGTATTCCGCGTGCACGGAGGCGACGGCGCACCGGCCGAACGCGTCGAGAAGTTTGACATGCTACACGTAACGCCACCGCAAAGCGCTCCCGGTTTCATAGCGAGGAGTCCGCTCGCCAACGAGGCTGGTTGGGTCGACGTAGACGCTTACACGCTCCAGCACAAACGCTTCATCAACGTGTTCGGACTTGGCGACGCAGGATCAACACCGAACGCCAAGACCGGTGCCGCCATCCGGAAACAAGCACCTGTCGTTGCGCACAACCTACTCGCCCTGCGAAGCGGCCTCAGCCTTGACGCTGTTGGCAAGAAGTACGACGGCTATGCATCGTGTCCTCTGGTCACAGGCTATGGCAAACTCGTGCTGGCCGAGTTCGACTATGACAACAACCCGGCTCCGAGTTTCCCATTTGACACATCGCAGGAGCGATACTCGATGTACGTTCTAAAGAAGGACCTGCTACCAAACCTGTACTGGCATGGAATGCTCCGCGGGCGGGCCTGACCGCCGATCTTATTGATGCTGGAGCGCATCGAGGCCCGGCTAGAGCGGGTCGAGTCGAAGCTTGAAGCCCTCGTGCGTTGAACTGAAACCCATCAACTCGTAGAACCGGAGCGCCTCCGGACGCTGCTTGTCTGATGTGAGTTGAACAATCGCGCACTTTCGGGCCCGCGCCCGGCTGATCGCACGTGTCATAATCTCGCGGCCAACGCCCTCTCCCCTCGCCTCTCTCGCTACCCGAACGCCTTCGATCAGACACCTCCACGAGCCCCGGTGCGTGAGGTAGGGAATAAATGTCAACTGACACATCCCAACCACCTCGCCATCGCGTTCCACAACGACGAGCTCATTGTTTGCGTCTGACCAGATACTCTCGAACGCGTCCACGTAGCGTTGATCCAGGGGATCCGACGCTTCCTCCCGGGTTACCCCCAGGTCATCGTCAGCCAGAAGATGCACGAGACGTGGCAAGTCGCTCGTCCTCGCAAGTCTAAATCGGAGACTCATGTCGGCGTCCTGGCTACGGCAAACCTGAAGATAAGGCGCGCAGCAACAGCCGCGTAGTGTGCGGGTCTACCGCACGACGCCTCGCCTGCGAAGCGCCGACCGCAGCCGCCGCACACGCCACCGATTGACAAATAGATCAAACTCACCGATCCGGGACGCCGAACGCACCGCAACGAGTCGATCAGTCTGACGGAGATGAAGCTCGAGATCGTCGACGAAACCAAAAACCGGAATTGAGCACTCGGCTCTCACATAGTCCTCGCCCACCTCGACAATCAGCGCATTCGGCAACTCCGAGACGACCTCTATCACGACGGGCCAGGCGTACGCAACGGGCATCGACAACCGGAAGGGCTCGACGCCGTGGATAAGTCCGACTTCATCACTGGAGACGCAATTCGGGCTGGATCGACAGAGCAGTCGGGATGTCTCGGCAACGCCGAAACTAACGGGGTACTCCCATTTGCGGGCAACCGAAGACATCGCACTGGCGGATTAGGTGGTACTAACCTGGACGGAGGTACTACATATTGAAAACACCCTCCAGCCCACCAATGACCAGCCGTGCCCGCGCCTGACTGCCTATGTCCGATTTCCCAGCGCGTCTCTTGGTACCCGCACTGGTGAACTCGATGAAGTCCGCACGACCTCGCGCCTCTCGCCGCAGCGCGCTCCTCTGTGCCGGACCCTCGGTCCTTACCCGTATCGCCCTTCGATGTAGTCGGCCGTCTCTTTATGCTCCGGCGTAACGAACATTTCGGACGTCTGGCCGTGCTCGACCATCTTGCCCATCAGCATGAACGCACACTCGTCGCTAGCCCGGCGCGCCTGCGCCATGTTGTGCGTGACGATCAGAATCGTGAACTGTCCGCGGAGCTCCCAGATGAGCTCTTCGATCGCCTCTGTCGCTGCCGGATCGAGAGCGGAGCATGGCTCATCCATCAGCAGCACCTGAGGCTTCACGGGAATGAGTCGGGCTATGCACAGCTTCTGCTGCTCCTCGAGGGACAGCTCCGTCGCTTTCTGATCCAGTCGATCCTTGACCTCGTCCCAGAGGAGGACCTTCCGAAGCGCCGCCTCCGCGAGGTCGTCTTCGTTTCCTTTGTCGCGACGACCCGAGGCTTCGTGCAGGTTGTAGCCAAAGAGCACATTGTCTCGAATCGAAAGCGGAAACGGATTGGGACGTTGGAATACCATCCCAACCTCCTTTCGGAGTTGCGGCAGCGCCACATCCTCGTCGAGGATGTTCTTGCCCAGCACCTCGACACTTCCAGTGGTACGGACGTATCCGAGCCGGTCGTTAATTCTGTTGACAGTGCGTAGGAGCGTGGACTTGCCGCAGCCAGACGGACCGATGAGCGAAGTTATGATACCACGCTTGACGTCGAAGTCGACATCAAACAGCGCCTGGAACGTGCCGTACCAGAGGCTCAGTTGCTGCACGCGGATCGCAACATCATCGGAGTTCCCGGCGGCGTCGTTCACCGCCTGATTCTCCATCCCGACACCCTGCTCCATGTCTGCTGAATCAACCAAAACGTCCTGTGATATAGTCGTGGGTGCGCTGGTCCTGGACCTCGCCCTCAAACATCGGCGAGGTGTCACCAACCTCGACAAACTCGCTGTTCAGGAAGAAAGCCGTTCGATCAGCCAGGCGGCGCGCCTGTTGCACCAGGTTGGTCACCATGATGATCGATATTTCATTCTTGAGCTCTCGGATAACATCTTCAATTCGCATCGTTGTCACGGGGTCAACGGCGATGGAGAACTCGTCCAACAAAAGAAGATCCGGGTCTTGCGACAAGGCGCGGGCGATGGTCAGCCGCTGCTGCTGTCCACCAGAAAGCAAGCTTCCTAGCGAATCGAGGCGATCCTTCACTTCATCCCAGAGTGCAGCGCGGCGTAGACACCGCTCAACGATCTCGTCCAGATCAGCCTTCTTCTTCGTCCCGCCGAGCCGCGGAGCGAGCGCCACATTGTCGTAGACACTCAGCGGAAGACCAACCGGAAGCGGAAACACGACGCCAACCCGACGACGAAGAGCGAATACGTTGCGCCATTTCGTCACGTCTTTCCCCAGAAAAGAGATCTGTCCGCTAACGTTCATGGATGCATTGAAGTCATCCATCCTGGTAATCGCCTTCAGAAACGAGGTCTTCCCGGAGTTCGCGGGACCGATGATTCCAAAAACCTCGTTAGGCCGCACATCCAGCGTTACGTCGTTCAGCGCGACCTTTGACCCGTACGAAATCCGCAGATTGCGGATGTCCAATACGGCTTCTTTCGTTGCCGGCGCGACTTCGGTGCCTACCACTTCTTCTTTCCTCTCAGGTAAGTTCGAAGTCCAATCGAGAGTGCGTTCATCACCAGAACGATGATAATTAGCAACAGGGCGACGCCGTACGGCAAACCCTCTGGCACTCCTGGCACTTGCGTGGAGATCACGAAAAGATGTAGCGAAAGTGCCATCGTCTGGTCGAAGACACTCTCTGGCAGGAATGGAAGGAAGAAGGCGGCGCCCGTGAACATGATCGGCGCCGTCTCGCCCGCGGTCCTCGAAACCTCGAGGATCACGCCCGTAAGGATTCCGCTCACGGCATTTGGCAATACGACGGCCCGGATTGTCTGCCACCGCGTCGCCCCGAGGCTCCAGCAGGCCTCGCGAAAAGCCTGGGGTACCGCCTGAAGCGACTCCCTGGTCGCGACGATCACGACAGGTAAGGTCATGATCGCGAGGGTGAGGCTTGCGGCGAGGATGCTCGTTCCAAACTTAAAGAAAACAACGAACGCGCCCACCCCAAACAGCGCGTGCACGATCGACGGCACTCCCGCGAGGTTAATGATTGCGAGATTGATTGTGCGGGTCAGCCAGTTGTCGGCAGCGTACTCACTAAGGTAGACGGCGGCCGCAACACCCAGCGGCACCGATGCCAGCAGCGCGACGATGACGAGGATTATCGTTCCGAGCAGAGCGGGAAACACGCCTCCGGCTGTCATCCCGTTCTTGGGAAACTCGAACAGGAACTCCGCTGACAATACAGGTCCGCCCCTAACGACTAGAAGCGCCAGAATGATTAGCACCGGAAGAACGAGCAGCACCGTCATCGCCATGAAGACGAACCGGTAGCGTCCCTCGACGCGCAGGTTCTTTAGGTCTCGTTGTGTCGCCGTAAACAAGGGTTCCTAGCGTTTCTTTATTCCGCGGACGACTAGATCGGCCGTCAGATTGATAATGAATGTCACGACAAAGAGCATGATGCCGAGCGTAAACAGGGCGCCGTAATGGTCGGAGCCGACGGCAGTCTCGCCGAGCTCGGCCGCAATCGTCGCAGTCAGTGCCCGAACAGAGTCGAACACGGAGTCGGGTATGTTTATCGAATGTCCGCTCGCCATCAGGACGGCCATAGTCTCGCCAAAGCCGCGACCAACGCCGAGCAGGACCGCCGACACGAGACCGTTGCGGGCGGCCGGCAGGACGACCTTGAAGATTACCTGCCAGCGCGTGGCACCCATCGCCTCCGCAGCCTGTCGGTAGTCGTCGGGGACCGCTTTGAGCGCGTCTTCCGCGATCGTCGTCATGATGGGCGCAGCCATCAGACCAAGTATGACGCCGGCGTTCAGCACGTTCAAACCGATCGGCACATTGAACAGCTGAATGATGATGCCGTTCATGATGCTCAGGCCGATGAAACCCCACACGACAGACGGGATCGCCGCGAGCATCTCGACCAGTACCTTAAGCACCTCACGCGTCTTGCCGGTAGCGAACTCGGCGATGTAGATCGCGGCACCGAGGGAAAACGGTATCGCGACAATCATCGCTGTTCCGGTCACGCTAACTGTGCCTGCGATGAGCGCGAGTGCACCGTAGGTCGGGCGTGTCTCCGAGGTCGGGGCCCAGCGTGGCGACGTGAAGAACTCCTTGATATTCAGCGTCGTCGTCGCGAACTCGAGACCCTCGCGTGTGATGAACACGAAGATGCCGATGATCAGGACGATCGCCGAGATCCCGCCTACAAATACGAATACGCGAACGGCGCGATCGAGGTACCAAGCGAGGTTCCGCTCGTCGATCGCTTCGGCACTACGGGCCATCAGCGCCCTCCGTTCCGCGAACCGTGTCCATCAGGTCTACGACGCGGCTCTGCAGCTCGCGATATATCTCCTGAACGTCTACACCCGAGGTCGCGATCTCCCACGTCAGCCCGACACTGTTGAATGGAATTCGCGCGACGTAGTCGTTGTACCCGCCTTCAAGGCTCACGATTACATCGAAGTCGCCCCAGCGCTCGACCGGCCAATCGATCGGGCGTGGGCCCGACACCTCAGCGCCATTGTGCCCCGTCGCGGCGAGGAAGTCGGTCACGTCCTGCCGGACTTCCGCGACCGGGTTCACCGCGGCCATTTCATACATCCCGGATTGCGGGTGTGACTTTCGTCCCGCTGCAATGGCTAGCGGCCCGAGTACGGCGTTGGTCCGATCCAGGAAAAGAATCCGCAAAGGGCGCCGCTTCTTCCTTTCCCCCGAGATTGCCCACACAACGTCTTCGCACAGGTTCTTTGCCTGATCCGAGACTCGCTCCAGTGAGCTGAGGACGACGAGCTTGCTAAACCGGTCGCGCGCTGAACCCACGCCGGTCTCCCCCTCGGCCGCCAGCTGCTCGTAGGCGACGTGGAAGTCTCGCTCGATTCCCTTAGCGAGTTGCTTGGTTGCGAGAGCCTGTTCCGGATTCTCCTCCCTGAACGCCTTGATCGCCTGCCGATACATATCGATCGCGTCGCGGCCCATTACCGAAATCGCGTTGCGGAACTGACCTTCGATGGGGCCATGAAGCGACGCGACCTCGCGGCAAATCGTCTCCGCGTAGTCGCCAATTCTCTCCAGCTCGACGTCCATGCGGAGAACCGACGATATGAACCGTAGATGCCCGGCGCTGGGAAGGTGCCTGACGACAAACTGATGACAGATGTCGTCAACGGCCTCCACAGCCCTGTTGATCGGGTGGTCCTGCAGGATCGTCGCGAACGCAAGATCCGTGTCGGCCGTGAGCAGCGCCCGTATCGCCGCTTCCAGGTTGTTGTCAACAGCCGTTGCAACGTCGAGGACCGCCGAGCGAATCTTCTCGAGGTCCGCCTCCAGCCTCCGTTCGTAGTGACTCATGTTATCCGCAGGTTACCGCGCGCACCGGGGCGTAACCTTTTTCCTGTATGATACACTGGCCTTCGTCCGACAGGATCCAATCGAGGTAGTCCTTGGTTGCTCCTTCCGGCTCTCCCGCAGTATACATAAAGAGCGGACGCGCGATAGGGTACGAGCCGTCGATTGCCGTCTGCGACGACGGAGCAACACAACCCTCGCCACTCTCGACGCACGGCATTTTGACGTGTTCGTTGGCGTAGGCCAGCCCGCTGTATCCGATGGAACAGACGGTATTCTCGACGAGGTCCACGACGTCTTTCGAACCGTGCATGTCCCGCGAGCCCAGCTTGAAGTCCGCCTTGTCGAGCACCGCTTCGCGGAAGTAGGCGTAGGTGCCAGAGTTGTTCTGGCGACTTACACGGACGATCTCCTGGTTGCGGCAGCCCGGCACGGTGGTGCCGAGATCCGTCCAGCTCTCAAGCTCGCCATTCTCGCCGTAAATGCCGGCAAGCTGACTGATCGAGATTTGGTCCATCGGATTATCGGGATGCAGAAAGATCGCCAGCGCATCGAAGCCGACGATGTGCTCTATGGGCTCGACGCCGTTTTCGCGGATCGCGGCGACCTCACTGTCCTTGATCCCCCGGCTGGCGTTCGCGATGTCAACCGTGCCGTTGATCAAGGCTGCAAAGCCGGTTCCTGAACCGCCGCCAGTAACCGCAATCGCGACGTTAGGCTCAACAGTCTGATAGTTCTCAGCCCACGCCTGGGCGACGTTGACGAGTGTGTCTGATCCCTTGTTCTGGATCACGGATCGTGAACTGCTACCGTCACGACCACCACATCCAAGTAGAGCTACGCAGCAGACCGCAGCGAGAATTTTTCCGTGTTTCATTTTTTTCGTCTTTGTACCTCGGAACAGAGTGTCAATCGGCCCAGCCGCCATCTGGGCCGGATCTAGAAGTCAGCGTGCAATGTCAGCCGACCCGTAACGTACGCCTGGTCATCAAACTCGTCTTTACCAATCATCACGTTGGGAATGAACCGTACTTTGGGGTGGGGCTTTACGGCTACGCCCGCTATGGCATAGTTCGACCAGGAAGACGCAGCGCCGCGCTCAAAGTTGACGCGATCTACGCGGCCAATGACCTCAACGGTCTCGCTGACCGACGCCCGCACAAAAACGCTCGCCGCCATAGTCTCGAAGTCCGCACCCGTCACAGCGTTAACCTGGTTCAGGAGGCCCTCTACGCCAACCGTGACGTCGCCTGTGCTGTAGCCGATAAACGCGTTGGTATTGATCGTTCCGTCCTCGTCTTCCTCCGACGAACCGGCGTAGTCGCCGCCAACCGTTATCGAAACGCCTTCGGCGGGGTAGAACTCAAGTTGCGCGTAGACGCGCTTGGCCTTGTTCGTCTCCGGCTTTCCGCCAGAATTATTCGCAACCATAAGTCCGTACTTGACCGAGCCACTACTCGTCAGCGGGCCGCGGGCCACGACACCGACGTCTCGGGACGAAACCACCTTGATCCGATCCTGGATTGTCTTCTCGATACTCCGGTAGCCCCACACCTTTTCAGACACTTTGAAAGACGGGGGCGATGTGATTCCTACCTCAACGTCGTGTCCGGCCCCCAGGACATTCTTCGCTTTGAGCGATAGGTCTTTGACAAACGGTGCGATGCGCCCCTGTTCTGTTGTCGAACCGTCGTTAGCCTCCAAACGCGCCTTTACGCTGAAGTCGTCGGAAATGTCATAGTCGCCAGTCAAATAAAGTCGCCGCAGTCCAAAGCCATTTTCACCTTCATCCTCTCCCGACTCAGTCTGAATATCGTAGCTGTAGTCGCTATAGAGCGTACCGGAGAGTTTCTGCGCCTGGGCGGTTTCTGCGAAGAGTGCCGAAGACACAACGGCTGCAACAATTACACAGCCGGCCATCAGTATACGTCGTAGCGTTGAAGGCATAGGTGTTGCGGGTCGGGTTAGTAGGGCGGTCGAGATGATCGGGCGGCGACGACCGGCCTGTTATGCCGACGTTACCGAGCGGGCGCCAACATACTACCATTGTGTTACCGCAATGTTAACGTTCCATCCCAAAGGTCCGAAGCGCGTATGATGGTGTCTGGCGGCTACACAAGACGAGCTTTTTCCGGCCATCCC
>JANQRN010000148.1 GCA_028284545.1 Rhodothermales bacterium
CTCGCCCTGCCCGTTGTTGTCCGTCACAGCTCGCTTGCGAACGCCCGGCTCCAGCGCCGACCACGACGCGTCACCGATAAGACCGGCGTGGTGCCCGCCGCCACGTGAGCGATCTGTGACGATCCCTCCTTGACCAGCAACAACAGGCCAGTAAGCCGTTACGTCAGCAACGCCCGGCTGGAGCGCCATCAACATGTTGGCGGTGATCGCTGAATCGGTTCTCGCGACGGACCAGATTCTGACTTCGTCAATATGGCCCAGGAACGCCTCCGAACCGCCGCCGCCCGCACCGAGCGTTATCGCGGCGGTTGAAGCCTCATCACTGCCAGAGAGCGAGGCTGAGCCTGACGCCTGTCCGTTCAGGTATAGCCTTAGTTGGTTTAATCTTTCATCTTGTACTACAGCGACATGCACCCATTCCGAAGGTGTTAGTGGCGATGTCGACAGCGACGTGGCGCCACCCCGTGCGTGGAACGTCAGGGAACCGTCGTCCTCCATGGCGAGACCAAACGGACCGGATGCGGCGCTCGCGCCCTTGGCCAGTATCGATTGGGCGCGCAACGCGCCAGGTCGCAGCCACATTTCGATGGTGTAGCTCTGCGCCAGCGAGAGCTCGTCCCGGTGATTCACATGCACATAGTCACCGGCACCGTCGAACTCCAATGAATAGAGGTACTCTCCGCTGGCCGGCGTCGCGGTCACCAGAACGTCACGTACTCCGCCGCTTGAAATACCCTCGCTGGTTATTTGTCCGCTGATCTCCCCGTCGGCTGGGACAAACCCGTAGTCGAAATCGGATAGCACAACGTTGTTGGCGGCATCACGCAGGACAATTTCATACCTACCAACCTTGCCCGGATCGGCCAGGAGGTCGGTGTACGTCGTGCTCGACGGGTTCTTGACGTCCAGCTCAAGACCGTCCCGGAGGACCTGGATATTCGCGACGTTCGACAGTTCAGTGGGCGTCAGGGTCCAGTCGATGCGGACGTTGTCACTGCTCGTCCCGTCGTCGGCTCGTACGAAGAACGATTGTCCCACACTTCCGGGACAGTATCGAGCCGTTTCATATCCGCCCGGGCCCAGGTTCGTCAGGCAGTACTCGTACGGCTGGCCGGGCACAACGGTCGTATCTCGATACGTCTCACTCTGCGCACCAACAGACGCAATGGCCTCGCCCTCCCGGAAGATGACCGTGCTGTTGGCATAATCTGACGGGTTACTCCAATTCAGCTCGACGGAGCGAACGGTTGTACCGTTTGAGGCGGACAAGTTCGCGGGCTCCTTGAAGTCCGCAGTGGTTGCCGTGCGCGATATCCTCGTAGAGGTTCGGGCCGGCGTCGTTGTGTAGCCAGAGAAATAGGTCGCAACGCCCCAGGTGTCTTCTGTTCCGGGTGTCGTCGTGCCCACGTACGACCGATCCGTTCTGCCACGCAGTGCGATGTACTGCCCGTTCTTGTAGATCCGATAGTACAGCACGTTGCGCGTGTCGGTGATATTGGTGCCGGCTCCCCAGCTGATCGTGACATTCCGATCACTCGAGTTGGCGGTAGCAGAAACATTCACAGGTGCTTTCAGCGCGGAGGTCGAACCCCTGTTCGAGGCTGTCTCGGTGTTGTCACAGCCCAGGCCGCCGCGGTTCCGAACGCTGAGATTGTAGGTGTGGCTTTCGCTTGGGCCCACGTTCCATGTCAGCGTCCCGGTGCGCGTCGAGAGGTAGCCATCGGAGTACGTCTTGGACCACGAAACGTCGGTGTTGCCGGTGTTCCGGTCGACGCCGGTAACGGTGACCTTGTTGCTCTCGGCAAACAGGCAGTTCTGCGTCACCGAGAACGTCACCGTGATCGTGTAGTCCGACGCACCGTCTGAGGCGCTGATGCTGGGCGCCTGTACCTGAGCGGAGCCGTCGGTTGCAAGCTGGATAGTGCTTGTCTCGAACTCAATCGGCGCCTCAGCGACAACTGACTGCTCGACAACCTGCAGTGCTCTGGCCTCTTGCGCCACGGCGTTTGCCGTTGCCATCGCGCCTATGAGGAGTGCTGCGATCCAAACAGTTGGCTGAGTGATGCGAATCGACGACTGGTAGCGGGTGAAGTTCATAGTCTTTCGGATATTGTGAACGCCTCTACAGCACAACGCGCAGAAAGACTTGCAAACAGTTAACGGCGCCGCGAAATTGGCCCTGGAGACCCATTGGATCGCATTTTCCCCCTCACCCGTGTCACAGCCCCCCACCGACGTCACACAACTCCTTCAGTCGCTGTCTAGCGGCAACCGGCAGGCGTTCGACGAACTGGTGGAAACGGTGTATGAGAAGCTCCGACAAATTGCGGCCAGCCAGCTTCGGAAAGAGCGACGCAACGCCACTATCGGCACAACGGCGCTTGTGAACGAGGCCTACGAAAGCCTGGCCAATCAGAAGGTGGCTTCATGGACGAACCGCAATCATTTCTTCGCTGTGGCGGCGACGTGTATGCGCAGGATTCTGACTGATCGCGCAAGACGCAGGCTGGCTCAGAAACGTGGTGGTGGCGCCGTTTTCCAGACATTCGACGACAACCTGGTAGGAGTCGACAACGACGAACGGCTAGTAGCGCTGGACGAAGCACTGGACCTTCTTGCGAAGACAAACGAGCGTCAGAGCCGAGTAGTTGAGTATCGGTTCTACGTCGGTCTGAAGTATGACGAGATTGCGGAAGTGCTTGAGGTCTCTTCAGAGACCGTAAAGCGTGATTGGCGATTTGCCAGGGCCTGGCTGTCGCGTGAGTTGGGGAAACTCGACGGCTAGGTAGTTGCTACCAGGGCGGCAGCTCTGTCCCCCCGCTGCGCACGGCGTCCGCATGAAGCTTGCGAAGCCGGTTCGTCACCGGCCCGATCGAACCCGAGCCAATCGTCCGACCGTCTACCTCCAGCACCGGAGACAATTCGCCCATGGTGCCGGTAGTGAACACTTCGTCGGCCGCATGGACTTCGCTTCTCGAGACGTTTCTCTCAACGCACGTGATATCGTGTTCCGTCGCAAGCCGAAGCACGAGCCCGCGTGTTATGCCGGGCAGACAAGCATCAGCGTGTGGAGTCAATAGCGCTTCAGACTTGACGACGAAGATATTCGTTGCGTTCGTCTCAGAGACAAAGCCGTTCACGTCCAACAGGATCGCGTCGTCAACACCCGCGAAGTTCGCTTCTATCTTAGCGAGGATGTTGTTGATCAGGTTGTTATGATGAATCTTGGAATCGAGACATGAGGGAGAATTGCGTCGAACGGAGGACGTGATCAGTCTGATGCCTTTCGGATTGTAGATCGGCTTCTTCCATTCCGCGAGCACGATTAGCGTCGGGCCGTACTGATTGTAATCGGGATTCATGCCCGACGTCGTCTTCCTACCACGTGTTAGCGTCAGTCTAACGTGCGTTTCATCTCGCATGTCGTTAGCCCTGAGCGTCTTGATCACGGCGTCCTTGACGTGCTGTCGATCCGGGACATCTCGAAAAGCCATGGCCTTTGCCGAATCGAACAGTCGGTCGAGGTGCTCGTCGAAGCAGGCGACCCGCCCGTCGTAGACGCGAAGTCCCTCCCAAACCGCGTCTCCTCCCTGCACAACTGAATCGAAGACGGAGACTTTCGCTTCGGCGCGCGGAAGCAACTCGCCGTTTACGTATACGACAATCGTCTCGTTGCGGGCGTCGGGTAGCACGACACTCATGGGGTGGACTGCGCGGCGGCTGAAGTAGATTGGAGTGGAACGGACTCTGACAGAGGATACCGCCCCCCAACGGCTACGTCAAACGTCCAGGCCGGGAGTCGAGTCGTATAGCTGAACGGCGAACCAGTCCTTGCTGTCAGTCCACGTACGCACAAGCCGCAGGCCCGCTGCGCGAGCTAGCGTGGCAAAGCCATCCACGGAAAACTTGTGGGACAGTTCCGTT
>JANQRN010000150.1 GCA_028284545.1 Rhodothermales bacterium
ATTTCGTCGAGGTCCACGCGGTGGCGCCCGCCGCCCCGCTTCTGAGCCCGGCGACGCTCAGCGTACTTGATGAGGACGCGACGCATGGCCTGCGCAGCAAGCGCGTAGAACTGGTTGCGGTTCTGCCACCTGATCCGGTCAAGTCTCACCAGGCGCATGTATGCTTCATGCACGATGTCGGTTGTGTTGAGCGTAAGGTCCTTCCGCTCGCCGCGCCGATGCCGGTGCGCAATGCGGTGTAGCTCGTCGTACACGATCGGCATCAGGCGTTCCATGGCAGAGCGATCGCCGTCGCCCAGCTCCAGCAGTAGTTGTGTAACCAGCGATTCTCTGGAGTCGTCGTCCATCGCGCTCAATTGGTCGGATGTCCGCTCTTATTAGCGCTGACTCGCTTCGAGACGTGCCAGCGCATCCTGCATCTGACGATACTGCGGGTTTGCCGGGTCACGGGACACGAGCTGCCCGACGAAGTCCCGCGCCGCTTCGTAGTCGCCCATCGTCATGTACAGCGACGCGAGATTGGCGATTGACTGGACCAGATCCGGATTCAGCTTGACGGCTTCCAGAAAATCCGTTTCCGCTCCGCCCAGGTCTCCGTTCATGAGTCGGCTGAAGCCCCGATTGTTCCACGTCTCCTCGTACTTCGGGTTAGCCGCAAGTACGCGGTCAAAGGCCGCAATGGCCGCGTTCAACTGCCCTGCGCTGTGCTGCGCAACACCAAGACGGTTGATGAATCTGATATGTTGGGGCGCCAGATCAACGGCGTGGGCGAGGTACCGAACCGCAGCACTGGCGTTTCCCGTCTTGAGGTAAGACTCACCCACGCGGTACGCCGTCCATGCGTCGTCGATGCGCTCTGGCGGAAGCGACCGCGCAAGGTCCGTGATCCGAGTAAAGTTCTCTTGCAGAAACCACACACGGATTCGGCTGTCCAGCGTTGCCTCAAGCGGCGCGTCTGCGCGTTCTAGCAGCACGGCCGCCGAGTCCAGGAAGCCCGGGTGATTTGTGACCTTTTCGTAGTAGGTGAGGTAGCCTTCAGCGATGTTTTCAGGAGTTGGTGCGGGATCGATCAGACTTGCCATGCCGAGGAACTCGCGCTGCGCCGCCACCTCATCAGGCGTCAGCTGTGCCGGAAGCTCGGTCTCTACTTTTCGGATGAAATGGTCGGTGACCCTCACGTGCGGGATGTCTTCGGTGCCCGACTGCGGCATGTGGCACGAAACGCAATTGTCATTTGATGCCGCGCGAAGCCCGGGATCGGCCGTGCAAACAGTCTGCTCGGCGACCGCTCCCACTAAGGTGCTTTCGAGATGACAGGACTGGCAAACGGCGTTGTAGTGGTCGGCACCCAGCGTCTTGATCGACACGTGCGGGTTGTGGCAAGTGATGCAGGTCAGCGGTTCGGTACCGGCGTTTTCCTCGTGCGACTGGAGAAAACATTCGCTCATCTTGAGACGGTCGGGATGCGAGGCCATCGTGAACCGGCGGACTGTGTCGGTGAAACGGGGCCAGTACACGTTTTCCACATCGGCAAGCCGGTGGCCGGGCAAGAAATCCAGCGGTGTCTTGCCATCCGCGAAAACGGCAGCTCCCTGGGCGTGGCAGCGTTGGCAGACGTCAAACTGTCGATCGATGAGCAGCTTGGCGGGATTGACGATGGTGGGGTCGACTTCCTCTGCCACGTTCACAACGCGACCTGCGCGCATCGCCTCTACGTGCAGTTCACCGGGGCCGTGACAGCGCTCGCAGTTGATTCCTTCGGGAACCGAGGTGAAGCGATTCTCGGAGCCGGGCACGTACTCGGGCATCCCGTTGTGGCAGGTCATACACTCGGCGGGAATTGGGCCCAGGAACCGGGCGTTGTTGTCATTTTCAAACCCCGGTGCCAGCCCCCATTTCTCATCTTGTGCGTACCACGTTACCGGCATCTGGTACAGGTAGCCGTTGACGTCCATGATGTGAGAGTTCGTGTGGTGACCAGACCCGATGATGTAGTCGATACGCTCAACGCGTGTGTGCGTCGTATCTCGGCCGCTGAGCCGGTACTCTCTGACAAACAGGTCGTCTCCCACTGCAAACGGTTGGTAGTACAGATCGTTGTGCGGATCATACACCGGGTCCGGATTGCCAAAGTCAGCTGAGCTCTTCGCAAGCGCCGCGCGCTTAAACGAGCGACCCATTTCCGACTGTACGTAGGTTTCGTATTGCCCCGCGTGACAGGTACCGCAGACCTCCTTGCCGACGTAGCCTACGTCACCACTGACGTTCTGAAAGCCAGTGGCAGGGTCGCTACTCGCGCTGCCACTCGGGTTACCGCTGTCAGGAGTGCCGCAGGCTGCCAGGCCGAATATCACGACCGGGAGACCGCAGAGGGTTAGGATGTTCTGTGTGACTGATCTGCGCATCGATCGGCAAACGCAGCTGTTTCGGGTCGGTTCGAAGTCGCTGGCTCGGGGTGCACACAGGTGCACGTTCGGTCGCTGGCGACTAGATTGCGAATCTCAGAGACCGGATTACCACACCCGCGACGTAAATGGCTGAGCTGAAGACGAAAAAGAATCGAGGGAGCGTCACGGCGTTTCTCAACGCCGTTGAGGATAATCAGCGCCGGGCTGACTCCAAGAAGATAGCAAAACTGATGCGGGAGGTGACGGGCGAACGAGCCAGCATGTGGGGAGAGAGCATCGTCGGGTACGGGTCGTATCACTACAAGTACGCGAGTGGCCGCGAGGGCGAGACGTTTGTTGCCGGTTTCTCGCCCCGCAAGCAGGCGCTCACGCTCTACATCATGGCGGGCTTTTCGCGGTATGACGACATGCTTGCGAAGCTCGGGAAGTTCAAACACGGAAAGTCGTGTCTCTACATCAAAAAGCTCACAGATGTCGACATGGACGTTTTGCGTGAACTTGTTGCCGCCTCGGTCAAGCACGTTCGTGCCATGGACAAGCGAGCAAAAAAAGAAAGTTGAACTAGGGTATTTATTTCGTGCGCATCACACGCATTTCAGTCTATCAGGTTGACCTTCCGTTACACGAAGGTTCTTACAAGTGGTCGGGTGGCAAGTCGGTCGACGTATTCGACAGCACGGTCGTCCGCATCGAGACAGACGCGGGCGTGGCGGGTCACGGCGAGGTCTGTCCCCTGGGGCCATTCTACCTGCCATCGTACGCTGCGGGCGCGAGAACAGGGATCGCCGAGCTTGCACCGGATCTGATCGGCGAAGACCCTACACATATCCGGAAGCTCGTTCGTCGGATGGACGCTCTTCTGCAGGGTCACCCGTACGTAAAGTCAGCCATTGATATCGCCTGTTGGGACATCCTCGGGCAAGTGTCCGGGGTGCCTGTGTGCGTGCTGCTCGGAGGACGGTACGCCGATGACTTTGTCCTGTATCGTGCCATCTCGCAGGAAACGCCCGAGCAAATGGCTGCAAAGGTCGCCGGCTACCGCTCCGAAGGCTATCGCCGGTTTCAGTTAAAGGTCGGCGGTGACGCTGATGTTGACATTGCTCGCATACACGCCGTTGCGGCCGAACTGCAGGACGGGGACCGGCTGGTCGCCGACGCCAATACCGGTTGGCTAATGCACGACGCAATGCGCGTCGTCAAGGCGGTGCGAGACCTGGATGTCTACATCGAACAACCCTGCGCCACGTACGACGAGTGCCTTTCCGTACGACGGAACACCAATCACCCGTTTGTGCTTGACGAGAGCATCGACGGCGTATCGGTGTTGATGAAGGGATTTTCCGACGGCGCCATGGACGTGGTCAATATCAAGATCAGCAAGTTCGGTGGCCTCACTAAGGCTGCGCAGGCCCGTGACCTATGTGCTTCGCTCGGGATCGCAATGACGATCGAAGATTCGTGGGGAGGTGACATCACGACAGCCGCCATCTCCCACCTGGCACATAGTACGCCGACCGAATTGCTGTTCACCTCGACGGATTTCAATTCCTACGTAACGACGTCCATCGCTGACGGTGCACCCCAGCGAAACAACGGCCGGTTGGCCGCGTCAACAGAACCCGGGCTGGGCGTCGCGCCTCGCTTTGATGTCCTCGGAGAGCCCGTCGCAGTCTATCAATAATGCATTCAGTGGAGGGTGCCGTATGCGTGCAATTCTTGATGGTATGAACGCGAGTGCTCGCGTTCTCGCAGCAGCAGCAGTGCTGGTCTCGGGACTCATCGTCCAGGACGTAAGTGCACAGGACGCAATGGGTGCCGACGAGGCCGCTGTTCGCGCCGCGGTAACCCATTATCTGCAGGGCCACGCCACCGGTGACGGCGCCCACTTTGAACTGGTCTTTCACCCGGAGTCGAGCTTGTACTGGATACGTGGGGGCGAGTTGAATCGTCGCCCAAGCGCTGAGTTCATAGCGGGCGCATCGGGAAGCCCGGCAGACGACGAAGCTAAACGCAAGCGCCGCATCGTAATGGTTGACGTCACGGGGACGGCGGCCGTCGCGAAAGTTGAGCTCGACTACCCGGGCGCAATGATCACAGACTACTTCACGCTGCTCAAGATCGACGGCGACTGGAAGATCATGAACAAGATCTTCCACGTCGTGCCGAGGGGGTAGCGCTTACTCGAGTCGCCTCCAGACCTCGCGAAGGTGGAAGTCGGGACCAATTGTTCCCTCGTGATACCAGAGGGAATCTCCCTCGATTCGCGCCGCGAACGAAAGAGTAGTGTCGTTTGCGGCGGGATCGGAGTGGTATTGCACGAACTCTGTGTAGGTGCTGCCGTCAAACGAGTACGTGCCCCCGCCGGCAAACGCACCGTCGGGGTTCATCCGACCGAACGCGAAGTGGGTCGAAGTGAGCACCTTTACCTGCCCGATGGTGAGCACCATTGTCGTATCCGGTGTCGTGTACGTACCAGACACCATTTCCCACGCCCCTTCTAGCTGGCCGCCGTCGTTCGCCGGCACGCAGCCGACGCACAGTACAATTCCAAGCAAGACTCCCGATCGAATGGCGTAGCGTAGAGACGGGGAAGAGTTGAGCGAAGACATGACGGTCCTCCCAGCGGTATATTTCGGGACCCTCCAAGGTATACGGATGTCCCCCTCGTCGCAAATCACCACCTGGCAGTGATACGAATCGTCGCAGCAGGAGCTGCTCCCCCGTTTTTTGCAGAAGTTGCGGCCCTGATCGTAGCGGGCGCCGTCATCGCATATCTGTGCCACCGAATTGGAGTGATGCCGATCGTCGGTTTCCTCGTAGCGGGCGCCGTGATTGGTCCCAACGCCGTCGGTCTGGTGCACGACCAGGAACTGGTTGACGCGGCGGCAGAGGTCGGCGTGATCCTGCTACTCTTTACGATTGGTATCGAGTTCAGCCTGGAGAAGCTGGCGCGTATCCAGAGACTGATCTTTGGTGGTGGCGGACTGCAGGTCGGCCTGACAACGGGCGTGGCTGTGGCGATCCTCATGGCCCTGGGTGTTTCGTGGCAAGCCGCCGTATTCACGGGGTTTCTGCTCGCGTTGTCCTCAACCGCAATCGTGCTGAAGATGCTGGCCGACCGACGGGAGATGCGTGAGCCCCACGGTCAGGTGGGACTCGGGCTACTCATCTTCCAGGACCTGGCCATCATCCTCATGGTGTTGCTCGTCCCCATTCTCGGGGGCGGTGAGGGCGAGAGTTCAATCGGTAGTCTGTTTGTCGCCCTGGCAAAGGCCGCGCTGCTTATCGCCGCGGTACTGGTGCTGGCCCGACGCGTAATGCCGCGCGTCCTCGAGGGCGTTGCGCGCACCTGCTCTCCCGAGCTCTTTCTGCTGACCGTGATGGCCATTTGCTTTGGAACCGCCTTCCTGACCAGTCTGGCCGGTGTCAGCCTCTCGCTTGGTGCGTTTCTCGCAGGCCTCGTTGTGTCGGAGAGCCGCTTCAGCGAACACGCGATGAGCGAGATCATGCCGCTGCAGATCCTGTTCAGCGCAACGTTCTTCATATCCGTAGGGATGTTGCTGGACGTCGGGTTCATCGTCCGCAATCTGCCGCTGGTACTCGGCGTTCTCGGGGCCGGGATCCTGATTAAGATTGCGACAACTGCCGTTAGCGTGAAGCTGCTGGGATATTCGCTCCCTGTAGCGCTGACATCAGCGTTTGTGCTTGCGCAGGTCGGTGAGTTCTCGTTTGTGCTGGAGCGAGCCGGTCGCGAAGCCAATCTGTTTCCAGCCGGTCTCGAGGGCGCAGGCTCGCAGACCTTCATTGCGGCGACAGTGCTCGGCATGTTGCTAACGCCGGTGCTCGCAACCCTCGGCAAGCGGGTTGCGACGCGTTTAACGGCCTCGGCGGCAATGGCACCTGCGGCTGAGTTGGAGTCTGTTGACGAGTCTTCTGAAGCAAGCGGTGCAGCGTCCGCTGAGGCGCACGGTGAGGTTGACGCGAGCGAGCACGTGCTGGTAGCGGGTTACGGGGAGGCGGCTCGTCAACTTGTGCGCGCGCTATCGATGGCCGAAGTCCCGTTTGTGATCACCACGCTGAGTCCCGAGGGCGCGAACGAAGCGGACGCTGACGGGATGCCGGTCCTGCGTGGAGACGCCCGGAAGGCGATGACACTGCGCGCTGCGGGTCTCGAAAAGGCGAAGCTGCTCGTCATTCCGGATGACGATCCCGACACGGCGCGTCACATCGCAATGGTAGCGCGGACGATCAGCGAATCGGTGCCGATCATCGTCCGAACGCGCCACATTGCCGATATCGCTGCACTGCACGAAGACGGCGTGACCTGTGTGATCACGGAGGAGATGGAGGGTACAGTGCAGCTCTTCGCAGAGGCGCTTCAGTACATGAAGGTACCCGCTGTAAACATCGAAGCGCTGGTTAACGACATCCGGGCCTCAGACTACGGCTCACTTGTGGGTGCGGAGCCCATTACTCTGGAGACGAACGTGACGGCAGAAGTCTGTTCCCATCTGGACCGCGTGAAGACGGTGATTCCCAGGTCGACAGGATGCCAGGAGTGCATTCGGGCCGGCGACACCTGGGTCCACCTGAGGGTCTGCATGATCTGTGGCTATGTCGGATGCTGCGACTCCTCACCGAACAGACACGCAAGGGCCCATTACGAGGCGACCGGTCACGAGATCATATGTTCACTCGAGCCGGGCGAGACCTGGGGTTGGTGTTTCGTCGACAAGGTCGAACTCTGATCTCGGAACGAGTACGCGGTTAGGCACCAGCTGCTTCAAAAGCACTGAGCGCTTCGTCAACGGTGTCGTAGTCTTCGAATACGGGGCCGAGCAGCTTCGTCAGGAGAAAGAGATTCTTGACGCGCGCGTTCAGACCTGCGAGATGCACGTTCCCATCGGCGGCTTTCATGGTCGCAAGGGAGCGCATGATCAAACCGATGGCCGTTGAATCCATGAAGTCGGCCTTCGAGAGGTCGATGACGAGATTCTTCTTGCCCCCGTCTCTGGTTTCATCGACCGCTTTGTAGAACGCGTCGCGCTCGATCGAGCCAAGAAACTTCCCCTTGATGGCGATGACGGCTGCCGCGCCTTGTTCGGATACTGCGAATGGCATGGTGTTCTAGAGTTGGGTCCCTGAGATTATCTTTGTCGAGTCGGCCCGGCGAGCCACCGTGGCAGTGCCGGTCACACAAGTAGATACAGCAGGAATATCGAATAAGTTGGAATTTTGAGGACAATGTTTCGAACTGAGCGCTCGAATCGGTGATGGTAGATACCCCTCGTACCACCTTGCGGTCAACACTTCGCGCCCTCTCGAATCCGGAAATCGCGGCGCACTCCCAGCGGTTCTTCAAAACCGGAAAAGGGGAATACGGGGAGGGAGACGTGTTTTTGGGTATCAGGGTCCCCAAATTGCGGGTGGCCGCAAAGCAGTTCGAGCACCTCACTCTGCCCCAGGTCAGCAAGTCCCTAAAGTCCCGTTTTCACGAGGAGCGGCTGTGCGCCGTTCTGATCCTCGTGCGCAAGTATGAACGTGGCGACGAAGGCGTGCGAGATGAAGTATTTCGCATGTATCTCGACCACACAAAGTACGTTAACAACTGGGATCTGGTCGATTCGTCGGCGCACAAGATTGTCGGGCCACACCTGAGTAGCCGGAGTCATGATCTGCTCTTCGAACTGGCGGAGTCGTCAAGCCTGTGGGAACGTCGCATCGCGATCATCTCGACGCTGTACTTCATCAAGCAGGACAAGTATGAGCCCACGTTGCTAGTGTCTGAGATGCTGCTCGATGATCCAGAGGACCTGATCCACAAAGCGGTAGGCTGGATGCTGCGGGAGGTGGGGAACAGGAATCCGGCGCTGGAACGGAGCTTCCTGCAGGACCGATACAAACGGATGCCCCGGACGATGCTGCGATACGCCATCGAGAAATTTCCGAAGGCAGAGCGCAAACGATATCTGGCGGGAGAGGTATGAAACCCAACGACCCATTAGAACACCCGACGAACAACTAAACAATCGTGAAATGCTGACCGAACTGCGCGCAATACTCCGCCGGGACTTGATCGCGACCGGCGTAGAAGTCAGTCGATACCCCGACGCCGACACGCTCTGGCGCGAGGCACCCGGCTGCCCGAATTCAGGTGGGACCCTCGTGCTGCACATGGTGGGCAACCTCCGTCACTACATCGGTGCGGAGATGGGCGGTTCGGGTTACGTGCGTGACCGGCCGGCTGAGTTCGGCGACCGCGGTATACCCAGAGACGAGATCCAGGCGCGGATCAATGCCGCAATAGATGAGGTGGACGCCGGACTTTCAACGCTTAGTCCGGAGCAGCTCGACGCCCCATCAACCGCACCTGTTGGTGATAACGCCCTGTCGGTCCGGATGTGGCTCATGCACCTGAGCGTTCACCTCGCCTACCACCTCGGTCAACTCAACTACCATCGTCGAATCCTGACCGGGGACGCGAGCGACACGGGCACGCTGTCGCTGCGTGCGTTGGCTGATGGCTAGGTCGAGAATCTGATGGCTGAGATAACGAACGCCAACGTCGCCGCCATATTTGAGGCCGCCCCCACAGCCACGCGGCGCCGACTCCTGGAGTTGAGAGACCTGATCCTCGAGACGGCGGTCGAGACCGAGGGTGTGGGCGAAATCGACGAGACGCTACGCTGGGGAGAGCCGTCCTACATCACGGTCAGGCCCAAGACGGGTACCACAATTCGGATAAACGCCGTTCGCGACATGCCCGATTTTGTTGCGTTGTACGTGAATTGTCAGACAACGCTCGTCGAGGATTGGCGGCGCATGTTCGACGGCGTACTCCAGTTCGATGGCAACCGCGCGGTTCTTCTGGAGGTTGAGCGCCCCCTCCCGGCCGAGGCGCTATCTCGCTGCATTTCGATGGCCTTGCGATACCATCTCGACAAATCTCGCTGAAGCCCCGAATTTGGGCTTTGTGGCCGTTTTCCTGTGATGGTGCGGTGACGAACCAAACGGCCAAAGCGTCGTTGTCCGTTGTCCTGAGTTTGTCGATAATCGGTTGTTGCGATGTGGTCCCGGCTGTTTTTCCCAGTGGTTGCTGTGA
>JANQRN010000158.1 GCA_028284545.1 Rhodothermales bacterium
CCGGATGCGGCCTCTTGTCGCAGACGTGGAGAATTCGGAAACGCCTGCGACTGCCCGCCGTTGCACCCCTCCGCTCAACGCTCGAGATGCAGCCCCTGGTTTCAGAGCGCAACGAACGAATAGCGAGAACAAGTATCGAATGTCGAAACGAAGCAAATCAAATGGAGCCACGACCAGCGACGCTGACATTGGCGTGAAGGTCCGTGAATTCCCGGATGTCGAGCGTAGCCACCAGTCGCTCGGCCTTGCCGACGAGCGTGTGGTGGCCCTCTATCGCAACATGCTGCTTCAGCGGCGGTTCGAAGAGCGCGCGGCGCAGATGTACGGCAAACAGAAAATTGCCGGGTTCCTTCACCTATATATCGGCCAGGAGGCAGTTTCGGCGGCTTCCGCCGAGGCGCTCAATATCGGCGCGGATTCCGTGATCACGGCGTATCGCGACCACGGAATTGGACTTGCGCTCGGAATGGACACCAACGCGTGTATGGCCGAGCTTTTTGGCAAGCGTGATGGGTGCTCGCGGGGCAAAGGGGGGTCGATGCACTACTTCTCCAGCGAGCACCGGCTCTTTGGCGGTCATGGCATCGTCGGGGGACATGTGCCGGTGGGTACCGGCATCGCTTTTGCGCACAAGTACAAGGAGGACGGCGGCGTGTGCCTGTGCTTTCTCGGGGATGGAGCCGTCGGGCAGGGTGCGTTTCACGAGGCGATTAACCTCGCCAGCCTGTATAAACTGCCAATCGTATACGTGATTGAGAACAATCAGTACGCGATGGGGACGGCAACCGATCGGGCGTTCGCGGAACCGGACTTCTATAAGCAGGCACTCGGGTATAACATGCACGGCGCGCTTGTCGACGGCATGGATGTGTTCGACGTGTACCACGCAATGTCCCATCACGTTGAGTTGGCTCGCAAGTTCGAGCCGTCGATCCTGGAGGTGCGCACCTATCGGTATCGCGGGCATTCAATGAGTGATCCCGGCAACTACCGGACGAAAGAGGAACTGGACGCCAAGAAGGGCGACGATCCGATTATCCGCCTGAAGGCGTACATCATCGAGCACGATCTTGCCTCGAACGAGGACCTTGACGCGGTCGACGAAGAGGTAAAGAAGGAAGTGATGGAATCGGTTTCGTTTGCTGACGAGAATCCGTTCCCAGAGCTTTCAGAGATCTACGAAAATGTGTACGCGCAGGAAGACTATCCTTTCCTGGCGTAACCCTCACCCGAAGAACAGATGGCAAATCTACAGTACAGAGAAGCGATCCGCGCCGCAATGGTCGAGGAGATGGATCGCGACGACCGCATCTTTCTGATCGGTGAAGAAGTAGCTGAGTACAACGGAGCCTACAAGGTGTCCGAAGGGATGCTCGATCGGTTTGGTGCCAAGCGCGTCATTGATACACCGATATCGGAGAACGGCTTTTCGGGCCTCGGGATCGGCGCCGCCCTGAATGGCCTGCGTCCGATCGTCGAGTTCATGACATTCAACTTCTCGTTTGTCGCGATCGATCAGTTGATTAACAACGCCGCCAAGATTCGTTACATGTCTGGGGGGCAGTTTGGCGTGCCGATCGTGTTTCGCGGACCAAACGGTGCTGCCGGTCAGCTTGCCGCGACGCACAATACATCAACCGAGTCGATCTACGCCACTATTCCCGGACTCAAGGTGCTGTCGCCCTCGAATCCAGATGACGCAAAAGGTCTGCTGAAGTCCGCCATCAGAGACGATGACCCGATCGTGTTCCTTGAAAGTGAGGTCATGTACGGGATGAAGGGCGAGGTGTCAGACGCTGAAGAATACCTCATTCCAATTGGTAAGGCTCGGGTCGCGCGCGAGGGAAGTGACGTGACGATTGTAGCGCACGGCAAGAGCTATTGGCTCGCGCTGAAGACGGCGGAGATGCTGGAGAAGGATGGTTTCGAGGCGGAGGTTATCGATCCGCGAACCATCCGTCCGTTCGACATCGACACCGTCGTCCAGTCGATCAGCAAGACCAATCGGTGCGTCATCATCGACGAGAGCAACCCCTTTGCGAGTATCTCGTCTGAGGTCGCCTATCAGATTCAAGAGCGCGCGTTTGACTCACTCGACGCTCCCGTTCTGCGAATCACGGCCAAGGACGTACCTGCGCCATACGCGAAGAACCTGATGGACTTCTACATGCCTCAGGTCAAAGACGCTTATGACGCGTGTCGCAAAGTCATGTACGTGGACTGATTTCTTTCTCAGGACCTAAGAACCCGACCCAGATTAGATGGCGATTCCAGTCGAAATGCCGAAGATGAGCGACACTATGGAGGAGGGTGTCCTCGTGTCGTGGCTTGTTGAAGAGGGCGCGACAATTGCTCCTGGAGATATACTCGCGCAGGTAGAAACCGACAAGGCGACAATGGATCTCGAGTCGTACGACGACGGAGTCCTGCTCAAGAAAGTCGTCGGAGAGGGCGACGCGGTGCCGATTGGCTCGCTAATCGCAATCCTTGGAAAGGCGGGAGAGGACATCTCAGATGTTCTGAGTCGCTATTCCGGCGGTGCAGCCGGCGATGGTCAGTCAGGACCAACGCCCAAGCCGGCGGAGCAGTCGACCCCGCAGGCCGAAGAGCTTCGCGTCGTGCCGTCCACAGATGACGGTCGGATCAAGTCGTCGCCACTGGCGCGAAAACTGGCGAAAGACCATGGCCTTGACCTGGCAAGCATACGTGGCTCAGGACCCGAAGGCAGGATCATCAAGCGTGACGTGGTGGCAGCCGCCGGTTCAGGAGCGGCTATGCCCGCACCCGCACCCGCAGCCGCACCCGCGACTGCACCGGCAACCAGTCCGGCCGTGCAGACGCCCGCCGCAGCCCCAGCCAGCGTGCCTCAGCGGCTACCGGCAGCGGCGTTCGGAGCGGATCAGCCAGATGAGGTAGTCCGGATTTCTCAGATGCGGAAGGCGATTTCGAGACGCCTGTCTGAGAGCAAGTTCACCTCACCGCATTTCTAT
The DNA here is from genome assembly GCA_028284545.1 of Rhodothermales bacterium. Taxonomy (GTDB): domain Bacteria; phylum Bacteroidota; class Rhodothermia; order Rhodothermales; family JABDKH01; genus JANQRN01. The sequence continues at coordinate 2,991 of JANQRN010000158.1, forward strand.
CTCACCGTAGATGTCGACATGACGGCGGCGATGGCCGCGCGCGGCGAGATCAATGCTCTGGGCGAAAAGCTTGGACGGACCAAGGTTTCATACAACGACTTGGTCACGAAAGCGTGTGCGGTTGCGTTGCAATCCCACCCGGCCGTTAACTCGTCATACGACGAGAACAAGGGGGTGATTGAATATCATCGCCAGGCGCACGTAGCGGTTGCAGTCGCCATCGAGGACGGGCTCATTACTCCAGTTATTCGAAATGCTGACGCGAAGGGACTGGATAGAATTGCCGCTGAGACCAGGAATCTGGCGGAACGTGCGCGTGCAAAACAGCTTCAACCAGACGAGTACGAAGGCTCAACATTCACGACCAGTAACCTGGGTATGTTCGGAATTGCGGAATTCACGGCGATCATCAACCCGCCGAACGCCTGCATCCTTGCGATAGGAACGATCAGGAAAATGCCGATAGTGAAGAATGACAAGCTGGCCATAGGCAATGTCATGACCCTGACGCTCTCGTGCGATCATCGCGTCGTAGATGGCGCAACCGGCGCCCGATTCCTCGACACGGTTAAGAGCCATCTTGAGCAACCCGCCACGATGCTGCTTTAGCAGACGTGCTGGTCGCGCATATTTCTGACCTGCACTTTGGCCGAATCGCCAATGCAGAGGTCGTCAGTGCGTTGGTTGCCGACGTCGCCGCCCACGACCCGGATCTGGTCGTTGTCAGTGGGGACTTGACGCAACGCGCCAGACACCGAGAACTGAAGGGTGCCGTAGCGCTCCTCGACTCACTGCCAAGTCCCCAGGTTGTGATTCCGGGCAACCACGATGTATTCGCATGGTGGTTTCCAGTGCGACGGCTGTTGTCTCCACTGGCACGATATGACAAGTACGTAGGGCGCGAGGCAGCGCTATCCTGGTCGGGTCCTGATGCGGCCGTTCTCGCTGTAAATGATGCCATCGGTCATACGGTGAAAGGTGGGCGCTTTACCGACCGTGACATAGATGCGGTTCGCGGTTTCGGCAGGGCCCACGAAGGCGCGCGCCATAAGCTGCTCGTTGTACATCATCAGATTGCGCCGTCACACCTGACCGGCCGCGGTGACGTAGCTCGCGGGAGTGGTCGTTTGCTAAAGGCAGCCGTCGAAGTTGGATTCGACTGCATTCTGGACGGGCACGTTCACGTATCTACCGTGCGTTTGCTTGAGGCTCAGGGCCGAAGCATTCTACACTGCACATCGGGAACAACGACCAGCGATCGCGGCCGCTTTGCGGACACCGGCCAAAACGGATACAGTCTAATCAGTCTGGATGACAACGCTGTGGTGCGAGAGCGACGGTTTGATTCGTCCCACAGCTCGTTCTCCCCTTATCGTGAATCGGCATTCGAAAAGTTTACTGGCGGTTGGCGGCTTGCTGCAGCAGGTTCGGGCTAATACTGTTGCCGCGCTTTTCCACGGACATCTCGCGATACCGTTAATCGCGGCTGGCCTGGCCACATCGAGCTTGATCGCGTTTGGCAGCGGACTCACAGAACGCCGCTCTGTGCTGTTGGTGTTCGTCGCCGCTGCCGGCGCATTTGCCGTATACCAGCTAGACTCTGCCCTTGGCGGCGGTCGGGAAGACGAGCTCAACCGGGCCAGTCGGCTCCGGTGGAGACGGGGGAAGGAGCCCTTCTTGTTGGCCTCCGCGCTTGCTGCCGCCGTAGTCGCGCTGTTCTGCTGTGTGTTTGTCTTTCCGCACCTGCAACTGGTCGCTCTCGCGCTTGGCTTGGCTGGCTTGAGCTACGTTCTGCCCGTCTTGCCCGGAGTTGGTCGTATCCGATCCGTCTGGTTTATGAAACCGGTGACGGTCGCAGCTGCCTGGGCGGTAGGTACGGTGCTCATTCCGCTGGTGGGCGCGTCCGTAGACGTGGCACCGAGTGGCCTCCTCGCCCTTGTGACCTACAGGTTCCTCTTTCTGCTACCTAACGCTATTGCATCAGATCTCGGTGATGCCCCCGGCGACCTCAGCGCCGGCCATGACACCGTGGCGACCAGGTACGGCCGGAGGCAGCTGCTGCACTTCTGCGCCGTAGTGGCCCTGATACCTGCTCTGGGACTGGTGATTATGGGTCCTGTGATGCCCACCAGGTGGATTCTGCTCGAGGCTGTCGGGCTTGGGCTTTCGGCCTGGGCGATTCGAGTAGTGCCGGAGGGCACGGGCAATTACCCTGTCAGGGGTGCGTCTGCCGGCCCCGAAGAATACCGATGTCGGATCGACGGTGCCCTGCTTTGGTATCTTCCGGCCGCGTTGTTGCTCTACTGAACAATCCGGTCATTTTCGGCGTTCGAGCTGACTGACATCCTACAGAACCCAGCGCGATTCTCGCCGACGCTCCAATGCCTCTTCCGCGACCAATTCTCGTCTCCGTTATAGCCATCGTCGCCTTCTCGGCGACCGCGCACGCGCAAATCAAGTTCGATGTCGATCAGGCAACATTTGCATATGCCGACGACAATACGCTGGTCGAGATCTACATGGCGTTCGATGCGGCGACGCTGCCATTTGCCGCTACCGAGAACGGGATGCTCGCTTCTCTGCCGGTCATCTATCGGATGCACCGCAGTACGACCGCAGCACTCCAGGGTACTCCGGTCGATCCGGTTTGGACAGACACGAGCGAGATCAACTTCTTGATATCCGATACAAGCCTCGTTCGCGGCGGTCAGTACTTTGTCCATCAGTCCCGCGCGGCGGTGCCTCCGGGGGAATACGACCTGGGGATCGTCTTGCCGCCGGTACCAGGTGACAGTCTCGGAGGCGGCAGGCCCGAGACCGAATTCACGCGTCAGATTGTTGTACCAGACTACGAGTCTGTGGAAGCTCCTGCGTTATCCGAAGTCACGCTGGCGTCGAACATTTCGCAGTCGGGGGACCGCGGTGGCGTTTTCTACAAGAACGGACTTGAGATTCGCCCGAACCCAAACGCGATCTATGGCGGCGGCGTTAGCCGCGTCTTCTATTACGCGGAAGCGTACAACATAGGCGCGGCTGTCGAAGAGAATTCCAAGTACAACGTACTGGCGTATGTGGCGGAAGCAAACAGGCCGCAGGCGGTTGGCGGACTTGAAAAACGGTCACAGCGGGACGTGCGGTCGCCAGATGTTCTAGTCGGCGCGTTCGATATCAGCAAGTTGCCGAGTGGCTCGTATTTCCTTCGTCTCGTGCTACTCGGTCCGTCGAATGAGGCAATCGTAGAGCGTTCGCGCAAGTTCTTCGTGTACAACCCTGACGTCCAACGTGAGGTGGTCATGGCCGAGGAAGTGTCGTTCGAGGCCAGCGAATTTGCGTCGCTGTCAGAAGAAGACCTCGAGCTGACCTTCAAACGCATCGACAACATCGCGACGGATCGAGAGCGCCGCCGCATGAAATCTATCGAAGATCCCGACGAACGACGCCGGTTCCTGTATGACTTCTGGCTCGTACGAGACCCGAACCCCGGAACCCGGGATAACGAGTTTCGCGAGGAGTTTCACCGCAGGGTCCAGTATGCCAATGAGCGCTACACCAGTAGCTTCACCGAGGGCTGGGAATCGGATCGTGGTCGAGTGATCCTGCGGCATGGGATGCCCTCGAACGTTGAGCCGCATCTCTACGATCGTGGCATGGCCCCGTATGAGGTCTGGCAATACAACAATATTCCAGGTGAGGGACAGGGTGTCTTCATCTTCGGTGACCCGCAGGGATTTGGTGAGTTTGAGCTGATGCACTCGACCGTCTCGGGTGAACGGCAAAACCCACAGTGGCAGCAAGACCTCGCCCGCCGCTAGTCCGGTTGTTTGGCGATTAGTTCTTTCGGATTTTGGCGCCGCCATTTTTGTACACGTCCAGAACCCGAAGGAACATGGGACCGGCTATCGAGGACCTTTCAGCACACATCGGCGAGACTGTATCGCTGAGCGGCTGGTTGCACAACCGCCGCGCGTCAAAGGGGCTCGCATTCCTTGTCGTCAGGGACGGGTCGGGAATCGTGCAGTGCGTGGTTAATGAGGAGAACGTATCAGCTGAAAGTTGGGCAAGTGCGTCGACGATCGCGCAGGAGTCGTCTCTCTCGCTGACCGGCGTCGTGAAGAGGCACGAGCGGCAGGTGGGAGGCGTCGAGGTTGAGGTTTCGGATCTCTCCGTCATCGGCTCGTCAGATGACTACCCGATCACGCCGAAGTCGCACGGGACGGAGTTCCTGATGAACAACCGACACCTGTGGCTTCGCTCGCGACGCCAGTGGGCTGTGATGCGCGTCAGGAACCGCGTGATAATGAGTATACACGAACTGTTCCAGGGTAAGGGTTTTGTCCAAATGGACGCGCCCATTCTGACTGGCAACGCCGTTGAGGGAACGTCCACGTTGTTCGAGATGGACTACTTCGGTCAGCCGGCGTACCTGACGCAGAGCGGGCAGCTCTATGGCGAGGCCATGGCGATGGCGATGGGTAAGATCTATACGTTCGGGCCCACCTTTCGCGCAGAGAAGTCAAAGACCAGGCGACACCTGACAGAGTTCTGGATGATTGAACCTGAAATGGCGTTCTACGACCTGGCTGACGCCATGCAACTTGCCGAAGAACTGCTGGTGCACATCGCGCAGCGCGTCCTGGAGACCTGTACGGTCGAGCTCGGCGTTCTTGAGCGAGACACCGCGGCGCTGGCGTCTATCACGGGGCCGTTTCCACGGCTTTCTTATTCGGAGGCGGTCGACCTGCTTAAGAGCGAGAAGACGCTTGAATTGATTGACCAACGAATTGCATCAGCGGAGGAAGGGCTGGTTGCTCTGCAAGCTGAACTTGACGAGAACAAGGCCAGGTATGGACAGGCGAAGAAGGGCGAGAAGCGGCGTATCGACGCGAGGGAGATTCAGATCAATGCCGAGGTCGAAGGATTGACAGAAGCGCTGCGCAATCTTCCAAAATGGCGTGAGTCAGCCACGTCTTTCGAATGGGGTAGCGATCTCGGGGGCTCTGACGAAACCGTGGTTACCTGGCACTTTGATCGTCCAATCATTGTGCACCGGTATCCCGCAGCAGTGAAGGCATTCTACATGAAGCGCGATCCAGATGATGATCGACTCGCGCTCGGGATGGATGTGCTGGCCCCGGAGGGCTACGGTGAGGTCATCGGCGGCGGTGAACGTGCTACGGACCTCGAGTTTCTGAAGCATCAGGTACAAGACCACGGGTTGCCGGAGGAGGTCTTTCAGTGGTACTTCGACCTGCGCCGATACGGGAGCGTCCCGCACAGCGGTTTCGGATTAGGGCTTGAGCGAACAGTGGCATGGATGTGTGGGCTACAGCATCTGCGCGAGTCCATACCGTTTCCGCGGCTGCTGGGTCGCCTCAATCCATAGCCCGCATCACAGGCTGAACTGTCAGACTGTGGGAGCCGCGGCGCCGGCAAGCGAAAAGCTGAAAGCCGTTCCGCGATTCAATTCGCTCTGCACCCTGATACTTCCGCCATGGAGGTTGATGATCTTCTGAGCAATGGCCAGGCCGAGACCCGAGCCGCCTGCCTCCTTCGTTCGACTCTTCTCGACCCGGTAGAAGCGGTCAAAAACAAGGTCCACCTCTTCAGCCGGAATCCCGACTCCCGTATCCGCAACGGTCACCTCGATTCCCGAGGCTGTCACGAGGGGCGAAATCCGAACTTCGCCGCCACTGGCGGTGAACCGGATTGCGTTGTCGATCAGGTTTGAAAGCGCGCGCTCGACGAGGCCGATGTCGCCCAAGGCATATGCATTCTCCTCCTGCAGGTCTGCAACCAGACTTACGCCGGCTTCTGAGGCAATCGGTGCAAACTGTTGCACAACATCTTGTACGAGCTCTGCGACGGAGAACGGTTCAAGTTCGGGCGTGACTTGCTCGGCGTCCAACCGTGACAGGTCGAACAGGGATGTTACGAGGTCGCTAAGTGACTCTGTGTTGGCCAAAACGACCCGCAGGTACTCAGCGCGTTTTTCGTCGGTCAGTGTCTCGTCCTTCAGGAGGATGGTCTCCACGTACCCCCGAATTGAGGCGAGCGGACTCCTAAGGTCGTGGGATACGTTTGCGACTAGCTCGCGTCGCAACTGATCAGTGCGTCGCAGGTCGTCCATGACCGACGTCAGCCGGTCGGCCATGTTGTTGAAGGAAGAACCGAGCCGGCCAATCTCGTCCCGGGCGCCTATATCTACGCGGCGGGAGTAGTCGCCTTCAGCGAAGGCACTAACAGAGTCCTCCATCCGACGCAGGCGTTTTGTTAGTAGTGAGAACAGCAGGACGCCGACGATCGCTGCGAGAAGCACCGCCAGGCCAAGTCCCCGGAGGGTTGTCTGGAGCAGGTAGCTGTCGCGCACCATGGCAGCCGCCGACGCGTAGCGCTGCCCTGTGAGAATCACGTACAGGTAGCAGTCCGGTTCGCCCATGATTTCAATGCTTGCGACCGAGAACGGCTTGAGTTTGCCGGGATTACGGGGATCGGGGCCTAGAAGCGGGAGTGGTTCGCCGCTCAGGAAGGCGTCGAGCTGCGTGGTCTCGACAGCGGGCACGGCCGGTGATCCATCCTCGAGAAAGGAGGCCTTGATCATCCCATTTCCGCCGAGCAAGTAGAGTTCGATGCGCCGGTTAATGCCCAGTACGTACTCAATGCGATTCGCAAGGCTGTCCTCATCGATGCTGCTGTGCAGGAGTGGCTGGAACTCCATCGCGAGCTGATCCGCGAGGGGAGCGTTCAGCTTCTGCTCTGCCTCGCCCGAGAACTGGAGCGCCGCGCGAACCGACATCGCGGCAATAACAACTCCCAGCACGACGATAATCGCGAGGAAAAGCGCAGCGAGTTTGGTAAAGAATGAAAGTCTCATTGGTCCCGTCAGCAGAGGTCGGTAATCACTGAGTGGTCAGTCAGGCCAGTCGCAGAATCTGTAGCCGACACCCCAGACAGTTTGGATGAACCGCGGTTCTGCCGGATCGGTCTCAATCTTGCGCCGCAGCCGGTTGATGTGCGTATTCACCGTGTGCGAGTATCCGGCGTACTGGTACCCCCAGACGATGTCGAGTAGCTCCTGTCGACTGTAGGCACGACCCGGGTTCTTGGCGAAGAGGGTTAACAGATCGAACTCTTTCGCGGTGAGACCAATAGTATTGTTGGCCACGACTACCTGTCGCTTTAGCAGATCGATGCTCAGCTCCTCAAACGTGAGGACTTGTTGCTCGTGTCCGCGTCCGTTTGTGGCATCGACATCTGAGCGTCTCACAAGGGCTTTTACGCGCGCGATCATCTCCCGGATGCTGAAGGGTTTCGTGAGGTAGTCGTCAGCCCCCAGTTCCAATCCGAGGACTTTGTCCAGCTCCTCTGATCTGGCCGTGAGCATCATGATTGGGACGCGGTTGTCGGCGGCCCGGAGTTCGCGGCATACCGCGAGTCCGTCCATTTCGGGCAGCATGATGTCGAGGATAACCACTCTGGGCGAGCGCCGGGAAGCTGCGTCCAACCCGCGCTTACCGTCGGCGCATATTTCGACCGCATAGCCGAGGTCCTCCAAGTTGATACGAAGGAGTTCGGCGATGTCGTCATCGTCCTCAATTATCAGGATCAGCCCTTTGTCTGCCATCCCCAAAGATCCTGATTTGGGCAGTCTTAATCATAACGCGTCTGTAACAGCTGTTTTGGCACCAGGCGCGCCACAAAAGAGATCTGGCCGCGGGCCGTATCATTCTCCGAACGGAAAACTGAACCACTATGTCGGATCCCGCCCCAGACGGCGAGCGCCCTCAACTGCGCCGCGAATTGTCACTTTTTGGGCTGACGATGATCGCGGTCGGCTCATGCATCGGCTCGGGGATTTTCCTGACGCCCTCCCAGGTTGCGTCCCATCTTCCGTCGCCGAACTGGATTCTTGCTGTCTGGGCGCTGGGCGGAATAATCGCACTAACTGGTGCACTTACGTTCGCTGAACTTGGGGGCATGTTCCCGCGGGCGGGCGGCGTCTACGTATATCTAAAGGAGGCCTATGGCGACCTCGCGGGCTTCTGGTACGGCTGGGCGTACTTCATCGTAATCAATTCTGGATCGCTCGCCGCGCTGAGTCTGGCGTTTGCGTATTACGTTGCGTTTCTCATCCCGCTGACCGCTGCCGGTCAGACGCTCACTGCGGTTGGTGCACTTGTTGTCGCCACCATTATCAATGTCTTTCGAGTGAGGATGGTCGAGAGATTCGGAAATACGTTTACGGTCCTGAAGCTCGCAGGTGTTCTCGCGATTGTGGCGATCGGCGTCGCCCTGGGTACGGCCGACATGAATTGGGGGAGCGAGTCTGCGGTTCGCGGACCAATTACGGCAGGAGGGTTTGGCCTGGCACTCGTCGGAGTCTTCTTTTCCTATGGTGGATGGCACCACGCCTCGTACCTGTCGGGCGAGGCCCGAGATGCTCAACGCACGGTGCCGCGTGCCATGGTCATCGGTGCGCTGATCGTGACAACGATGTACCTGCTGATAAATGTGGCCTTCCTGCGACTGCTGTCCGTGCCCGATATGGCGGCCTCTCTCAGTGTTGGCGCGGATGCAGTCACAACCGTACTTCCGTTCGGCGCGAGACTGATCGCGGTCATCATCGCGATCTCAACTTTCGGTACCGTCCTGATCTACACGCTCTCGGCTCCGCGGATCTACTTTGCAATGGCTGAGGACGGACTCTTCTTTCGTCCGTTTGCACAGGTTCATGCCAGGTACCGGACGCCCATCGTATCCGTCGTCTTTCAGTCGCTGTGGGCAATCGTTCTGATCTTCGCGTGGAAGACGTTTGAGCAGGTGATTACGTACGTCACCTTTACCGACTGGATCTTCTTCACGCTTGCCGCCTGTGTGGTTATCGTTTTCAGGTTCAAGCGCCCCGACGCTCCGCGGACTTACCGAACAGCCGGCTATCCGTTTGTACCCCTGGTGTACATCACGATCTCGGCGTTATTCATTGTCAATACGTTGATCGAGCGTCCAGTCCAGGCGGCGTGGGCAATCTTGTTACTCCTCTCGGGGCTGCCGTTCTATTTCTACTTCAAGCAACGTCGGGATGAAGAAACTGGGGCAGCAGGTCAGTGAGTGTTTCGAGGAGATAGGACACGTCGTCGACTGTGTTATAACCCTGAATCGAGATTCGTAAGTACTGCTTCGCCGCCTCCGTGACGGGGATCTCGATCCGGAACTTGTCAAAGAGCGCTCTCTGTAGCGCGTCGCCATCACAAGAAGGAAGTGGGTGCGCCGACATCTGGCTGTACCACCGTTCGTCGTCGGGCGAAAGTGAAGGAAGTCCTGTCAGTTCGCGAATGCCGGTACGGTACAGGTTGACGAGCCGGTGGCATCGCACCCTGACTTCCTGCCAGTTATTGTCCGCCATGAAGGCTATTGCCGCGGAGACCGAGAGGTAGGCCGCGAAGTCATTTGTACCCTGGAATTCAAGCTCCTGAACGAAGCTCGGAGCCTCGCCAGATTTGTCCCCCCACGAAACGACGAGCGGCCTGATGAGCGACTGTGCATCTCGCCGCGCGTAAAGAAAGGCACAGCCCTTCGGCGTCATCATCCACTTGTGGCAGTTGCCCGTGTAGAAGTCGGCCCCGAGTGCCGATAGGTCGAGTGCAATCTGACCTGGAGCGTGAGCGCCGTCAATAACAGTTATGATCCCTCTCGCTCTCGCTCTCTTGAGTAGTTCCGCAATTGGGAGTGTCAGCGCCGTCGTCGAGGTTATGTGGCTCAGGTACAAGACTCGGGTGCGCGGAGTTACGCCCGACCAGATTTCATCAATGAACTGCTCCTCACTCACGAGCGGGAGTGAGACGGATCGCCGTACGTACCGAGCACCTCGATCAGCGCACACCACCGTCCATGCGCGGTCCAGCGCACCGTACTCAAGATCGGTGGCGAGTATCTCATCTCCCTTGCGTAGCGGGAGCGAGCGTGCGACCGTGTTTATGGCGGTGGTCGCGTTGGGGACAAAGACGAGGTCGTCCTCGTCGGCGTTGAGGTAGGCTGCAAGGTCACCTCGCGCGCGCCGCATTAGTTCGGGGAAACGCCGGCCGACGAATTCGACCGGCTGTGCCTCGAGCTCCCTTTGCCAATCTTGGTAAACCGCAAAGACCTCAGCCGGGCAGGCCCCGAATGAGCCGTGGTTCAGGAATGTGACGTCGGGTCTAAGGAGGAATTTGTCGCGCAATGAACCTGGTGCGAGAGGTATTCGAGGGCGTTTGTTTAGCGATCGCAATGATGGTTGGTTCCAGGTACGAACCACACGTACCTTCAGTTATGCCGCCAACGCAGTCACATCGCATAATAGATATTCATACCCATCCAGCCTTCTTTCAGGAAGAGGTTGATCACGCTGACGTTCGGAGGCTCATTCGGTACGGGCGCAAATTCGGCATCGAGCGGATGGTGATACTGGGAGACGTTTTGCGTTATGGGCGGCTGCCGTCTGCGTCGCAAATCAGATCGATCAACGATCAGACCGCAGCGCTCGTTGAGGCCTACCCGGACTACTTTCTTGGCTTCTGCTATGTGAATCCGAAGCTGGGTGACCGGCTGGTTAGAAAGGAAATCGCGCGGTGCGTCCGTCTCGGGTTCTGCGGAATCAAGCTGGAGATTAGCTGCAATGCGGCTGATAGGGCGATGGCGCCGGTGATGGAAGAGGCGGCGCGCTATGGATTGCCCGTGTTGCAGCATACGGCAGATCAGACCAATATCCGGGAGCGCGCCTTTCACTCAGATCCTGCAGATACCGCGACACTTGGAGGGCGCTATCCAGAGGTTCAGATCATCATGGCGCACCTGACGTCCGTGGGCCTTCGCGGGGTAAGAGAAATAGAGGAGTACCGGAATGTCGTAGTTGATACGTCGGCGTTTCAACCAGTGGCGGGGCTTGTGGCGTACGCCGTTGCACGCCTCGGTGCGGAAAGGGTGGTGTATGGGTCAGACCTCGTAATCCGCGACCTGGGTTCATCCGTGGGACGTGTACTTGCTGCAGACATTTCACGGTCAGAACGGCGTGCGGTGTTATTCGACAACGCCCGTCGGATCCTCCGAAACGGTGGTGCTGATGTTTGACGTCAATACGGCAGTAGGTGAGTGGCCATTTCAGCGGCACGGCGTAAATACAATTCCAGAGTTGCGCCTGAGGCTCAAACAAGCCGGTGTAAGCGGTGCGCTCGTTTCACATCTTGGCTGCGTACTGGCTGAGGACCCGCTGCCGTACAATTCCGACTTGTTTGCGGATCTGGGGCGATCTCGGAAGCTGCTGCCCGTGCCGGTCGTGAACCCGCGCCTACCCGGCTGGGAGAAGGATCTTGCCGGGTTGTACGGCAGGAGACGGCGGCCGATCGCGATCAAGGTGCTTCCCGCCTACCACAACTACACATTGCGGAGTCCGCGCTTCAACGAGCTGGTCGCGTATTGCGTTGCGCACGCCGTGCCCATTCTCTTGCAGCTCAGACTTGATGACGAGCGGACGCGCTATTTCGGACTCAAAGTCAGAGTGGTTAAGCCAAGTCACGTTGTAGACCTTGCGGATCGCTGGCCAGCTGCGCGGGTTATACTATTGAACGCCTACCTGCCTGAGGTACGGGAAATCGCGGCCAGCACCCGCAACACCTGGTTTGACACAAGCTTTGCAGAGTGGTTCTACACCAGCAGATTAATCCGCGAGGCTGTCCCGCCAGGCCGCATTCTGTTCGGCTCGCACACGCCACTGCTGGAGACTCGCGCTGCGGCAATGAAGATCTTTGACGGACCTATTACCGCTGGACTTGCTCAGCGGATCGGTCACGAGAACGCAACGAAACTGTTTGACTTGCCATGAAACGTAGAACACTAGAAGATGTCGAGAGACTCATCCCGTGGGCAACACAGACAAATGGCAAGCGCGTGCACGACGAGTTCAGGGATGTCTCTCCGTGGTTTGTGGAGCGCAGTGAGGGGTGTCGGTTCCAGGCTTCTGACGGGCGCTGGTTCATGGATTTCAGGTCGGCACTGGGCCCTATCATTCTTGGCCACAATCACCCGAAGGTTAATGCCGCCGTCCTCAAGCAGATTGACAACGGCGTCGTCTTCAGTCTCGCGTCGACACTTGAGTGTGAACTCGCTGAGCGGATGGTTGATACGCTGCCAGGAGTCGAGCAGGTAAGGTTTCTGAAGAGCGGGAACGAGGCCAATCATGCCGCGATCCGGCTAGCGCGCGCCTTCACGGGCAGGGACGCAATCGTCGGATGTGGCTATCACGGTCATGGAGACTGGTTCTCGTGCGGCACCGGCGACATGCGTGATATGGGTTTTGGTCGGTCCAGGAATGGCGTTCCTGAGCAGATGGACAACCTTGTACACTGGCTGGCCTATGGTGATGTCGCGGCGGCCGAGAGGCTCTTCGAAGAACGAGGTGCCGAGATCGCCGCTGTTATAATGGTGCCATATGATTGGGGTGACAACGTCGCGCATGATTTTGTGCACCGTCTCCGCGAACTGACGCGAGCGCATGGCACCGTGCTCATCCACGACGAGGTGTTGACGGGCTTCCGTCTCGCATACGGAGGTGCGCGTGAATACTTCGGCGTGACGCCTGACTTGACGGTGTACGCAAAAGCGATTGCCAACGGTTACCCGCTTGCCGCGTTCTGTGGTCGAAGCGACATTATGGCGATGCTCGATCGCGTTATGATTACGACGACGCATGCGGGCGAGACGTTGTCAATCGCGGCGGCCCTGGCGACGCTCGAGGCGTTAGAGACGGAAGACGTCTATCATCATCTGGAGGCAATTGGTGCGCACTGGATCACGAGTTTTGACAGCGCGTGTAGTGCCCACGGAGTGCCGGCGCGACTTGTCGGCCTTCCTATGGCGCCGAGTCTTCACATAGACGCGGAACCAGCCGCGGCTGCCCAGATTCGGCGGTCACTCTTTCGTGGATTGCTGAAACGAGGAATCTTTCCGAGCGACACGTGGCTCCTGACGGCGGCGCACAGTGAAGACGACATCGACGAACTCGTTGCAGCACTCTACGAATCGCTACCCGAGGTTGCCGAAGCGGTAGCCTGAAGCACTCGCGATGAGAAGCCACTTACTAGATCCAATACAGTTTGTTTGTCTGGCTCGTTGAGTGCCTCGTGGTACCAACCGTCGAGCGCATGGAATTCGGCGGGCGAGGCGCTTACGCCCTCGATGAAGGACTTCGTTGCCCTGAAGTCCGCTATCCGATCTCCGGTGCCATGGAATCCGAGGACAGGTACTCGCAGATCTCCAGACCGACGGGCGGCCGTTCGACCTGCCGAGATCAACTGCCAACCGGTGTGGGCGTCGATCCTTCCGTCATAACAGAGCGGATCGTCTGTCGCTGCGGCCACGACAAGCGGGTCGCGCGAAACGGCTGCGCGCTCTACCCCTGGCGTCGTGAAACGCGGCAGCCATCGTGCCACGATCTTCCCGAACGGCTGCAGCAAGCGGTTGGGAACGAGCCTGAAGGCCGGTGAGCTGAGAACAAGTACGTTGACAGACTGTGGCTGCTGCACGGCCGTCAATGCTGCAAGGGTGCCGCCGAAACTGTGGCCCAGGAGGATGACGGGTGTGTCTGACTGCGCTCTCTCTTCCTCGATAAACGCATTTAGATCGGCTAGCAGTGTTTGATAGTCTGTGATCTTGCCGGGCTCGCCCCCTGATCGACCCATGCCCCGAAGGTCGAAGCCGAGTACGGAAAAGCCGGCACCGTTCAGGTGCCTGGCCACGTGTTCATACCGACCGATGTGGTCGGCATATCCGTGAACGATCACTACGGTGCCCGTCGGACTCTCGACGGTCCATCGCGCCTGGAAGACCGTGACGCCGTCGCTTGTCTGAGTAAACCTTTCCCTGTACATGGCCGGTTGGAGAAGAACTGGAAGATACCGACATCAACACACTATTTTGTGCCAGCGCGACGATGAGCCATCGTCGGTCGCGGCAATCAGATCGCCAACAGAATAGTGAGCAACTGACCGCATGGCAGAAACACTGATCGTCTCGATATCGGGTATTCGTGGGGTTGTGGGTAGCGGGCTTGACCCGGCGGTCCTCGTGAAGTTCTCCTCCGCCTACGCGAACTGGCTCCGAAAGCGCAGCGATCATGAACGACCAACCGTTGTTGTCGGTCGTGATGGGCGCGTGACGGGCGCGATGTGCGAAGCCGTCGTCGTTGCCACACTGCAGGCCGCGGGTTGTGACGTCGTTGCGCTCGGTCTGGCAACAACACCGACCGTTGAGATGGCTGTTCTTTTCGAACAGGCGCAGGGAGGCATAGTGCTGTCCGCATCGCACAATCCGGCCGAGTGGAATGCGCTTAAGCTGCTAAACGAAAAAGGCGAGTTCCTGAGTCCGGACGAGGGCTCCGAACTGTTGTCGATCGCGAAACTGGGGACTGGCGAGGACTGGTTTGTCGACTATGAACAGGTTGGGCAGGTGCGGCAGGCCGACTACCTCGACGCGCACATTGACGCGATCCTCGCACTCGACTTCCTGGACGCCGATCTGATAGCGAAATCCAACTTCAAGGTAGTCGTAGATGGGATCAACTCGGTCGGCGGGTTTGCAATGCCGCGCTTGCTGGAGCGACTTGGCGTAGCCGCTGATCAAATCGTCTGCTTGAATTGTGAGCCTACGGGACGATTCGCTCACGTGGCTGAGCCCTTACCACAGAATCTGACCGAGACAATTGCCGAGGTTGGGCGTTGTGGTGCAGATCTTGGCGTAGTCGTCGACCCGGATGCTGACCGACTGGCCCTCGTGGCCGACGGTGGGGTGTATGTGAGTGAGGAGTTGACACAGGTTATCGCGGCCGACTTCCTGTGGGGAAAACGAAAAGGCCCGTTCGTCACCAATCTCTCATCGTCACGGGCGATAGACGACGTCGCAGCGCGACATGGTCAAGAGGTCTTTCGCTCGGCGGTTGGCGAGATAAACGTCGTCAAGAAGATGCAGGAGGTTGGGGCCATTCTAGGCGGCGAAGGTAATGGCGGGGTGATTCTGCCTGATCTACACTATGGCCGTGATGCACTCGTTGGCACCGCAATGGTCTTGCAACACCTCGCCGAAACCGGACTGAGCCTATCGCAGGTGGCGGCTTCGATGCCGACGTACTTCATGGCCAAGCTGAAGGCCGAAATTGGGGCTACGTCACCCGATGAAGCGCTCGCCGCTATGGCCAGTCGCTATTCTAATGAACGCATCTCGACCATCGATGGCGTCAAGATCGACCTTGACGATGGTTGGGTCCACATGCGAAAGAGCAATACAGAACCGATTGTCAGGGTGTATGCCGAAGCAGGATCAAAGCATGAGGTTCACGAACTTGGGACCAGATTCCTCAGCGAGCTGGGCGAAATTGTCGCAACTAACCGGGATTGAAAATTGAAAGCGATACGATCAATTATTACTGCCACTTGTCTCTCGCTCGCGGTTGCGTTTGCACCAGACGCTGTAGCGCAGGACGCCAATTACCGATTGGCTTCGCGCTTCGCTCCGTACAAGATTCAGAAGCTGATTCATTCGACTTCGGTGAATCCGAGGTGGATCGAGAATAGCGAGAAATTCTGGTACGAGTTTGAGACATCAAGTGGTAAGTCATTCTATATCGTGGATCCGGTCAGACGGACGCGCACAGAGATATTTGACAACGACGCCATTGCCGCTGAACTAACGCGCATTACGCGCGATCCGTATGACGGCCAGCACCTGCCTATAACATCGATTCGGTTTGTGGATGACAACACCATACGGTTTGACGTGACGTCAACGCAGGATGAGACCGAAGAAAAGCGCGACCAGGACGAGATGGAGGAGGAGCAAGAGGATGAGAAGAAGGAGAAGAAGGCCAAGAAGAAGCCTTCGAAGAAAGTCTTCCACTTCGAGTACACCGTCTCTTCGCGCCAGCTACGTGAACTGGACGACTGGGAGGAGCCAGACAATCACCCTTCGTGGGCGAGCATCTCGCCAGACGGTGAAACCGTCGTGTTCGCGCGGCACCACAATTTGTACAAGATGGCGGCTGCCGAGTACC
>JANQRN010000169.1 GCA_028284545.1 Rhodothermales bacterium
GGGCGCTACATGGTCGGATCCGTTCGTCGTATACGACACGCCACTCGACGAGCGCGAGTCGGGCCTCACGCGATTGCGCGACGGTAGCCTGTTGGTACACACCTTGTCAACGCAACACACTGCCGAATCGTATGGCCGCATGGGGCCGGGTTCGTACTACCGGGACACTGTCGACCGATGGGTGAATCACGTAGAGCAACCGGCGTACCGGGAGGCCACCTCGCAGCGCGGCAGTCGGGTGATGCGCTCAACAGATGACGGCAGAACGTGGTCTGGCCCCGCCCCGGGACCGGATACGATTCATGGTGGCGTGGAGCTCGCCGACGGCTCAATCCTGGTCGCAGCGTACCGGCAAACCCTGAACTATGTCACGGTCCAGAAAGCAACCACGTGGAACGGCGAATGGGAGCAAGTCGCTGAGGTCAGACCACCGCAGCCAGACAGCCTGCGGTTCGGCGAACCGTCAGTCGCGCAACTTCCCAGCGGACGTGTAATCATGATGATGCGCGTGACGACAATTCCGTACAACGACAGCGACGACCGGTGCTACCTGTGGGCCACCTATAGCGACGACGGCGGCTCAACCTGGGTGGAACCCTACGCGACGCCGCTCTGGGGATTCCCGCCACATCTGCTCGTCTTGAGCGATGGCCGAGTCGTCGTGACGTACGGCCATCGGCGCCCGCCGTTTGGTCAACGCGCCGCGATTTCGAACGACGGTGTCACCTGGCGCGCAGAGGATGAGATCGTACTACGCGACGACGCACCGAACAAAGATCTTGGATACCCGGCCTCGGTTGAACTCCGCGACGGTCGCGTGCTGACCGTGTACTACCAGTCGCATGCGACCGACACCGTACGGCCACCAGAGGGTCCCCCACCAGGGCGTCACAAACCGGATATACTGGCAACCGTCTGGAATCCGGACAACCCCGCTGAGCATCGATAATTGAGAAATATCCCAGACCTCTGGAACGCGGAACCCGTCAAGCCCGCGTTGTCTGACCTCGTTCGCTTTCGCGATCAGCCGCATCGATTCCTGCTGGACCTCGCGCGTGACAACGGCGACGTCGTCTGGTACGGGGCGGGAGCACTTAAGTTTGTGCTCGGAAGCTCGCCCGATCATGTCAAGCACGTCCTGATCGACGGCCAGCGCGTCTACACCAAACGCACCTTTCAGTACGGCTTTCTCAGCGAGGTAACGGGCGACGGACTGCTCACATCAGACGGCGAGACGTGGCGCGTGCGCAGGCGCATTCAACAACCGGCGTTTCGGCGCGACCGTCTCGCGCTCGTAGCCGCCGCCACGCGCCGCAGTACGCAGAAGATGCTCGACGCCTGGAGTGCCGACGGACGTGAGACCGTGAATATCGCCGACGAGATGTTCGCGCTAAGTCTCGACGTCGTGATGGATGTCCTTTTCGGATACGATATCGGCGTGCGCGCACCTGAAATCGTCGAGGCCACACTCGGCGTCCTGCACTACCTGATCAAGAAGTCTCGATCGCTCCCGGGGCTTCCATCGTGGCTTTCGCCCATGCAACGGCGTGACTATCGAAAAGCACGGGCCGTACTGGACGGCGTTATCGACACTATCCTGGCGAGGCACCAGCCTGGCGCCGCTGAACACGCCACGTTGCTGGATCTGTTGATGGAAGCGCAGGACGACGATCGTATCACGCCTGCGGGAGTCAGAAACGAGATGATGACCATGATCATCGCCGGGCACGAGACCGTGGCTAGCGGACTCACCTGGGCCTGGCGCCTGCTCGGCGACGCCCCCGAAGTCGCCGAACGGCTTGCTACCGAGGCGCGCGGCGGCGCAGACGGAGCCCTTGGACTGCCACTGGCGCGCAATGTGATTTCGGAGGCGCTCAGACTGTATCCACCGGCCTGGATCGTGACGCGTCGCGCTGAACCAGACATTGGGTCTGGCGTTTCGGCCAACGGATGGCTACCGCCAAATACGCTCGTGATGTTGAGTCCGTACGTCACGCATCGGCTCGAGCGATTTTGGGAGCGCCCAAACGAGTTCGACCCCTCGCGCTTTGACCGTCCGGTGGCACCGAACAGTTACTTCCCGTTTGGTGCCGGTCAGCGTCTGTGCATCGGCAAAGACTTCGCACTGGTCGAAGCCGCGATCGTGTTGTCTGAGGTGTCCAGCCGATACCGTCTGCAGCCGCTAACGCCTGACGATGTAGAATACGCTGGAGTTACCCTGCAGCCTGAGGGCGGCATCGAGGTCCGGCTGAGCGCCGCCTGAAACTCGTCTGGGCCTCATCCAGGGCGACCCCGCTAGAACTTGCCCAGCATCGCGCGGAGTGCGGGCTCATAGGCGTCAGCGTAGCGCATCATGCCGAGATCCGAGGGATGCGAACCGTCAGTTGCACCCTCGCCGTCGCTGCCCATGAGGTCGTCACCGGCCAGGTAGAAGATGTGGTCGGGCATCTCAGCCCGGAGCTGATCATACGTCTCGCGCAGTGCACGCCGGTTAGCCCTATGGCCCGCACCGCGGCGGGGAAAGAAGGGGGTACTGGTATATGCCCGATCCTCGACAAGCAGGACCGGTGTTTCTGGTCGCGCCTCTCGCAGGAGCCTAACGAGCGTCCCCGCGCGTGCAGTTATCATCTCTGCGTTCATGTTCGGCACACAATCAACGACGAAAGCAGCAGGTTCCAGCTCAGATAGCAGCACCGCCACCTCCGGCTCCATCCGCCCGTTTCCGGAGAAGCCCAGGTTGACGACCGGCAGTTCGAGACGCCGACCAAGAATTGCGGGGATCGCCATTCCGGGACGCGACGCGCATGCACCGTGCATGATCGATGTACCGTAGAAGACAATCGTGCTCTTAACTCTAGGCGCGATAGGCTCAAACGTAGCCGATGCGTCCACGCCGATCTCCAGCTGCTCGACACCGTTGTACAGCGGCAAATACATGGCGTACCGTCGCATTCCCGGGGCAAGCCCTTCGGCGATTGCCACTTCCATTTGCTGGGCGTTCGGCCGCGTCACGTTGACCTATCGCTCACGTCCCTGCGCGTCCTCGGCGTAGAGGTCTATACCGCTGACGCCGGTCGCCGGCATGTGTGGCATCGCCAACCGGTCAGACAAGAGTTTGTATCGCACGTGGATGTCTGGTGCGTCCGTCTCGAAACCGACACGCATACCGGCAGAGTGCCGGGACAGGTTCCAGACTGGTTCGCGCACGAGACCCTGTGCCCGTCCGGGGAGCCGGTCATAGTAGCGGATGGTCGTGTCCCAGCCGCGGCCCTCAACGCCCCAATCGGAAGCGTCATGCCAGACGACATCGGCGCGAGTCGCCCGGGCGGTCGTAGCCGCGGCGCGGGGCGCGGCCACACCAGCCCCGGCCGGCAACACGGCAGCCGCAACGCCACCGGTAATAGCAGAGCACGTGGCAAGGAACGAGCGTCGGGAGACCTTTGGAGACGACATGGTGCAGCAAAAAATGGATCATGTGACGGTGCAAGCTAGCGAATCATCCCATTGTCCGGACTACCTTGCCCGGCTAACTTGTCCGACTAGCTTATCCGGCTAGCTTATCCGGCTAGCTTATCCGGCTAGCTTATCCGGCTAACGTGTCCCCTACTCGCCGACCAGCTTCGTCATAGCAGTGACGGGCCGAAAGACGGCCTCCCTCAAGCAGTCAACAAAGGATTGATAGATGAAAGACTACATGATGATCTTCTTCGGGCCCGATTTCGCAACGCTCGGGTACTCTCCTGAACAAATGCAGGAGAACATGGAAAAGTGGTTCGCGTGGATGGGCCAGATGCAAGCGGCCGGTATCTACAAGGGGGGAGAAGCGCTGACGCCACATATCCGACACGTCACGGGTAACGATCGCACCGTCACCGACCGGGCGGGCAGCGAAGTCAAAGAGCTGATCGGCGGATACGTCATCGTCTCGGCCAAGGATATGGACGAGGTCGTCGAGATTGCCCAGGGCTTCCCCGACTACGACATCGGTGGGACCGTCGAAATCAGGGAAGTCATGGTTTTTGATCAGTGAGCAGCAACCGGGAGTTGCTGGACCATCTTTTCCGACACCAGTTCGGGAAGATGGTCTCGATACTGACCCGGATTTTCGGGCTGGCCCACCTTGAGACCATCGAGGATGCCGTGCAGGACACGTTTGTCCGGGCATCCGTCGCGTGGCGCGCGGGCCCGCCCGAGAATCCGGAGGCGTGGCTGACCGCTGCGGCGAAGAACCGCACAATTGACCTTTTTCGAAAGTTGAAATCCGAGTCCGATCGGGCGCAGTTCTTCAACTCCGGCCCGTCGTCGGTCGCGATCAACGAAATGTTTCTCGACAGCGAGGTCGCAGACGGCCAACTCCGGATGATCTTCACTGCATGTCATCCGACACTCGACCCCCGGGACCAGATCGCCTTCGCGCTGCGGACCATCTCGGGATTCAGCGGACCGGAGATCGCCTCGGCGCTGCTGCTCAAACCAGAGACCGTCAAGAAGCGCCTAACGCGCGCCCGGGCTGCCGTCAGGAAAAAAGACATCCAGTTCGAGATCCCGCAGGGCGCCGAGCTCGCCGGTCGGCTGGATCGTGTGCTCGAGGTCCTGTATCTGATATTCAACGAAGGCTTTCACTCAAGCCGGCGCGACCGCATCGTCCGCAAAGATCTCTGTGGCGAGGCGTTGCGTCTGACGAAGATTGTCCGCGAACACAAAACGACCCGCACGCCCGAGGTTCACGCGCTCTTCGCCCTGATGTGTTTTCACTCAGCCCGGCTGGACAGCAAGGTCGGAGACGACGACCTCCTTATTGATCTACGCGATCAGGATCGCTCGCGCTGGCACCACCCACTCGTTGCGCTCGGCAACAGCGCGATGTACGAGGCCACCACGACAAACACCCTTTCGGCGTATCACTTCGAAGCAGCGATCGCCGCCGAGCACCTGCGTGCACCCACGTTCGAAGCAACCAACTGGGACCGGATGCTGAACTGGTACCAGCAACTCGAGGTCGTGCAGCCATCGGTCTTCAACCGGCTGAACATGGCGGTCATCAACCTGCAACGCGGCGAGCCCGAATTGGCAAGAGAAATCCTGGAGGCAGTTGATCCCGGTACCCTTGGGCAGCGGGCATACCTCTTCCACGGTTGCTTTGCGGAATACTTCTCTATGGTCGGCGACCACGCATCGGCGGTCACCCGCTACGACGAGGCGATTCGATCAGCGAACAATGAGGCTGAGCAACTGTACCTGGAGAAGAAGCGAACAGCGGCGAACGCAAGGGTGAACACTTGATTCAGCGAATTCATACGCGATCAAGAAACACGGCATGTCCATAACGAAGAACCCACGCTCAGAATGGCATACAACGAAAATGACGTTTCGCGGGTGCGGCGACTCCTGGCAGAACGAGGCATAGAGGCTGAGGAGAAGCGGATGTTCGGCGGACTCTGCTTCATGGTGGATGGAAAGATGTGCTGCGGCCTCCATTACGACAAGAAGAAAAACTCCGACCTATTCATGGGTCGCATCGGCCGTGACGCGTTGCCTGCCGCCCTGGAAAGACCCGGCTGCTTCCCCATGGACTTCACCGGCCGCCCGATGAAGGACTACGTTTTTGTTGCCCCTGACGGTTACGAAACAGAAGACGATCTGCGCTACTGGATAGACCTTTGCCTTAGATTCAACCCCGAGGCAAAAGCAAGTCGAAAGTAGGCGCAGAGGTCAGCGCATCGAAGACCACGAACACGTTCTCGTTGCAGTTGTCCAACGGATGGACAACGCCATGGCAAGTCACTTCGTCCTGTTGCCAGACGAAGTGGGCGAGTCTCTGATGCAATCCGCCCACCGGCGCCGGATTGTGTGTCGCATAAACGGTGTGGAATCTCGGCGGGCACTGCACGGCAAGGGGCCGGGGTCGTGGAAGCTGATCGTCAGCCAGAAGCTGTTGGCGGCAGCGGGGGCCGCGCTGGGCTACCCGGTGGAAGTAGTCGTCTGGCCTGACCCAAACCCTACTGCTATCGACCTGTGCGAAGAGTTCCTTGCCGTCCTGGCGCAGGATCCGGAGGCGAAGGCCAGCTACGAAACGCTGACGCTCGGAATGCAGCGTTCTCTCGCTTACTACATCAACGGCGGGAAACGGTCAGAAACGCGAATCCGCCGATCGCTGGAGATGGCCCACCGGTTGCGGTCTGAAGAATTCCCCAGGAAACGCGACTAGCGCCTACTCTTCGACGCGATCTGAAAGCGAGAGTGATGCCACCAGCGTCGCGTAGCCGCTAATCTCGAAGTGTTCGATGCGTAGGCTGTGCTGCCCGGCCAGATCAAGTTCGACTTGCGCCAATCGAGGTGCGTGATAGGTCCAGTCATCGTGGACCACAACTCCGTCGACCCACACACGCACGCCATCGTCGCTCGTGAGGTCGAGTACGTATCGTCCGGCCGGCACGTCGATATCGGCTTCGGCCACGGTCGCAAAGTGGTCGGCGCGGACTCCTGGAGCGGGCGATCTGAACGCCTGATATGCCAGCTGCTCGACCTCCTCGCGAACGAGTGGAGGGCCTTCGATCAACTTTCGGAAGGCGTCATAGTTTGACCGGGGCTCTTGCTGCTCCGAGTATTCAAAGAAACCAACGGTCCAGTTGACGGGCACGAACGAATACCGATAGCCAAATCCAAACGGAACGCCGGCTTCGACGTACTGCCCAAATTGGTCGGTGACGCCTTCGCCCACGAACTGCATCTCAATTTCGACGTCCACGACGGGTGCTGAATCCAGCGTCACCTCAATGCGATCTCCGATCCGGCCGCGCGAGAGCGACACCGAAGCGACGCCCTTTGTGCGGACGATCTCCCAGGTACCCGGTGGCCCAACCGTTTCGAACTTCTGGACAGCAGCGCGACGATCTGATCGTGGCCAGAGTACCGGAGACCTGAAGTCCACAGGGCCCCATTCATTTACAAGAATGTAGCTTCGGTCCACGCGCGGATCTGGCGGTGCGTAGTACGAAGAGGATGGATCAACATGATCAGTCGGGTCAACCCGATGCGACCAACCCGCCACGATTTCGTTTCTGTCGGTTACTACGTTCTCCGTGCTCGTCAAATTGAAGGGTTTACCGACAGACGTGAACACATTGTCGCGTATTGAATAGTCTCGACTGCGCACGTCTCTTTCGCGCGCATAGCCCCAGTCATCGGGTTGACTCGCACGCTCCCACGCGCGAACACCCTGGCCACCGCCGGAAAATGTGTTCGCGCGCACGGTGATGTCTTGACCGTGCTCGATCGCAATGTGTTCGTCGTTGTCGACAAACTGATTGTACGCGATCACCGTGTCGTAGGAGTACCCACCCCAGATACCGTGCCAGCAGCCAGCGATGCGGTTGCCAACGATCGTATTGCGGCTGAAAGTCACTTCGATGCCATTTGTAGGCGCGTAGGAAAAATCATTCCCGGTAATCAGGTTGTCGTTGCATCCGCCGACTCCCGTATCCATGGTCGTCTGCCCGGCCCAGAGGAACAGCCCGTCCCCAGAATGCGTCGCCGAATTGTGTGAAATCGTGTTGCTGGACGACTGCTCGTATAGGAGGAGCGCCGCAGAATCCTGGCCTCGATTGTAGAAACCGTGGCTGTATCCGCGCACGTTCCAGTCCAGGCGATTATTCCGGATGTGATTCCCGCTGCTTCGGTAGAGCCCGATCCCAATGGCCGAATTGAACGTGATATCGTTATCTGATATCAAAGCCCCGCTGACACTGGTGAGCATGATGCCGTTCTGCCCGCCGGTCACCGTGACACCTTGCACGATGGGCCCCTTTGAGTCGCGGATGTACACCGCAGCCCCGTACCGCAGCCACTCGTCAGCCTCGTTCTGGTGATAGCTCATCCAGTCGTCGAGGTGTTCGCGCTCGATTGTACTCTTCAAGCGCTGCCGGTAGTTGTAGCTGAAGTCACCACCGATAACCCGCAGTGAGTCGACATCCGTCGCGTGTACGCCAACTTTGTACCCGCGCACGCTACCTCCACGAATCTCGACACCGGTGCTTTCCTCAACACGTATCCCGGTGCCAGTGAAGCGTTCAGGGTTGGTCGGTTCTTGGGTGCCAAGCAACGTCACACCCTCCATCACGACTCGAATATTGTCACCCCGAACGACGACGGCACCGGTGGAGTCAGCCGGTAGGAAGTAGGTACCCGGGGCAAACGTGATGTCGCTCGTAACAACAAGGCCGGCCGTCGGCGTAACCTGTTCCTGCGCAGTCACACTGCGAGCCGGCGCGTCCTGGGCGCAGACGCCCGTCGACGTCGCTGCGATCACCATTGTGATGGCGAGAGTACAGGCGCGCTGGTTCTGGGTCAAGGCGACACCCAACGTGATTTAGAAGGTGTAGTCGACACCCCAATCCAATGACTGTCCGGCCGCCACCGAGTTTTCGAAGTACGGCTCCCACGAAAACGTGTTTTCGTTGCCCCAGACAGGAAAGAAGCGCGGAACATAGCTGCAGTGCCCACTAATCAACCCAAGCTTTGGATGGCGCTGAATTACGACCGCATTTTCGCGCATCTCGTGATCCAGCGCGAGGTAGTGGTTGCTCCCCGGCGACCAGTCCCGACGCGCAAGAAAACCGTCAGGCGCAAGCCTGTACCCGGAATCAGCAGGCGGATTCAGTGTCGCGTTGATACGGCAAAGGGAATCACCGGCTGGATGTGGAAAAAACGGATGCGGGTACCACGACACCTGGAACGAAACGGAGCCCGTGTTCTCGAGATGCACCGTCGTACGTACCGTTCGATCCACGAGAACCACACGTCGCTCAAGCGAAAGTGAGTATGGCTCAAGCTGCTGGCGCGTGACAAAGGAGATCGACTCGGTGCCGGCGGCAGACTGTTGGGTGACATCCCACGTGCACGGTTCAAGAATCGAGTCAGACAGCAGGTCGCAACGGCCGGTGCCAGGAATGATCGCGATGCGTGGGTCCACCCGGTCACGCAAAGGCACCCGGGCAAACGAATCTGGAATGCCCTGGCCGTCGAATACGTTGAAGGAGTCCGGAAACGTCGGGCCGGTCAACAGTTCACCCACAGACGCGTCAACGATCTGGAAGATGTAGCCGCCTGAGCAATACCGGGTGCCCAGGCGGTCGCGGTCTGCTACGGGGTCGAGAATTTGAACCTCAAGGCTATCGTTTCGCAGACTGAACATGAGCGCGGTGAGTGCATGCGGGACTTTCGAGTAGCAAGGCGCCCAAATGACATCCAAGCCACCCCAATATAAACCACCCACCCCCGTACTCTCTTACCCTCAACCCTCCTTACCTTCCACTGTCACACCTGCCACTCCCCTATGCCGCACACGATAGAACCCGCAACAAGTGGTCGCGCAAAGTGCCGCGGCTGTGGTAATGCGATCGCTAAGGGCGCGCTTCGATTTGGGGAACGACTGCCAAACCCGTTCTCAGAGGGGAAGCTAATGACACACTGGTTTCACCCGCGTTGTGCAGCCTTGAAACGACCCGAGGTTTTCGGAGAGACGCTGGAGGAGCACGCGATGGAGGGTGGTGCGGCTGACGGAGCCGACAACAGCGACTCCTTGGGCAGTGACGAACAAACGGTGCTCCGCAAGTTCGTCGCGGACGGTCTCCTTCACCGCCGCCTTCCGCGTATTACTGGCGCCGGACGGGCACCGAGCGCCCGAGCGCGCTGCCGCAACTGCAGGGAAACGATCGACCGGGATACGTGGCGTATCCAACTCGTTTACTATGAAGAGGGGCAGTTCAACCCGTCTGGCTACATTCACCTCGCATGCGCAAAGGAGTACTTCGGTACAACCGACATCGTTGATCGCCTGCAGCACTTTGCGCCAGAACTGACATCCGAGGATGTCGAAGAAATACGGAGCGAACTCACATAGCGCTTCGTTACTCAAATGAGTCGACTATCGCTGACGTTCATGGCAGGGACGGTGCTCGGC
>JANQRN010000185.1 GCA_028284545.1 Rhodothermales bacterium
CGGCGCGTCGTTGATCACAATCCCGACGACCGGATGCCGAAGGAGGCGCCGGCGCTGCCCGACGAAGTGGTCGACAAACTGAGACGCTGGATCGCTGACGGCGCTGAGTGGGAACCGCACTGGGCGTACGTTCCTCCGAGCCGTGATCGAAGCGGTGAGGTGGAAGCAGAGGGCATAGACACTTTCGTCGAGAGGCGGTTGGCTGCGGTCGGGTTGGCACCGTCAGCCGAGGCGGACTGCCCGGTGCTCGTTCGTCGCGTCACTCTCGACCTGATCGGGTTGCCAGCTGTCCCCCAAAACGTTCAATCGGTCTGCGGGACAGGCAGACAGGTTGGCGCCGCCGCGTACAGCGCATACGTGGACACGCTGCTTGCCTCGCCGCGGTTCGGCGAGCGGTGGGCGGCGATGTGGCTGGATCTTGCGCGCTATGCAGATTCGCAGGGCTACGAGAAAGACGACCCACGCTCCATCTGGCGTTATCGTGACTGGGTAATCCAGGCGTTCAACGCTGACATGCCATTCGACGAATTCACGGTTGCTCAGATTGCGGGTGACCTCCTGCCGGATGCGCGAGTTGACGACCGCATCGCGACCGCCTTTCAGCGTAATTCGATGACCAACACAGAAGGGGGGACCGATGACGAGGAGCACCGAATCTCTGCCGTCGTGGATCGCGTCAATACCACCTTCGAGGTCTGGCAGGGCACGTCCGCTGCCTGTGCACAGTGTCATGGGCACCCGTATGACCCCATGCGACACGAAGAGTACTTCGAACTATTCGCGTTCTTCAACAATACGGCGGATTGGGATCAGCCCGACGAATCGCCTGTCGAGTATGAGTTCGCTTCGCGTGACTCGGCGGATGCGCTCCAGCTGATCTCGCGCTTGCAGTCCACGCTCGCCCGCATCGATGCCCTCGCGCGAACTCCAGAAATGGCGTCAGCCCGAGCTGAATGGGAATCGCAGCTACATGATCCCAAGGTGATCGGCATCATCCCGAACACATGGCAGAATGAGCTGCTGCGAATCGCCAAGATTCCCGAGGAGGCGCGTACAGACGCTCAGCGTGCTTACGCGCGCCGCATGTTTGTGCACGCGCGACCCGAGTTCGAAACGCTCCGAGTCGAACGAAACACGCTTCGGTCGGACATCAGGGCCCTGAAGCCTGTGACGACTCCTGTGCTGAAGGAGCTCCCCTCGCAAGCGCGACGGGAGACGAATCTGCTGGAGCGCGGCAACTTCCTGCTTCCTGCGCAGCGCCTGGAGCCGTCCGTCCCCGAATTTCTTCCGCCGCTGCGTACGGCGGGTCCTGAGGCTACGCGACTCGACCTCGCCCGCTGGATCGTGTCGCCCGAGAATCCGCTTACCGCCCGCGTCGCCGTGAACCGGTTCTGGGAGCAGATCTTTGGCGTGGGAATTGTCGAAACAACGGAGGACTTTGGTACACAGGGTGCTGCACCGTCACATCCGGAATTGCTGGACTGGCTCGCAATCACGTTTAGCGGAGACAGCCCAGGGCAAATGGACTGGAGTGTCAAGCAACTGCTCCGGACGATCGTCCACTCGTCGACGTACCGCCAGGCATCAGCCGTCTCTCCCGAATTGCTCGAGCGCGATCCCCGCAACCGATTACTCGCGAGGGGACCACGATTTCGGCTGACGGCCGAACAGGTTCGCGATCAGGCGCTGGCGGTCGCCGGGTTGCTGTCCGACAAGATGCTTGGACCAAGCGTGATGCCGCCCCAGCCCGATGGCATCTGGCAAAACCCGTACAGCGGCGCCGCGTGGGATGAATCGGTTGGGGAAGACCGGTACAGACGCGCACTCTACACGTTCTGGCGGCGTACGGCGCCATATCCATCGATGATCACGTTTGACACACCGAGTCGCGAGTTCTGCGTTTCGCGGCGAATCAGAACCAATACGCCACTGCAGGCGCTGGTCACGCTCAACGACCCGGTTTTCGTTGAGAGCGCTGAGGGACTCGCGCGTCGAATGGCTGCGGGCACCGAGCCGTCTGTGACGGATCGCGTAGCCCGCGGCTACGAGCTGGCCATGGGCTATGTACCCGCCCCGGAGAAATTGACGACGCTCACAGATCTGTTTGAGGACGTTGTGACCCGGCACGGCATGGATGAGCGGGAGGCCCTGTTCGTGGTGTCCAACGCCATCATGAACACCGATGAGTTCCTCACGAAGGAGTAGCTGATGAACCTTGAGCATGAAGCACATATAGAGGCGCTCCGGCTTCAGACGCGCCGTCACTTTCTCAAGCAGTGCACTACGGGAATGGGTGCGATGGCGCTGGGGACGCTGGGCGCTTTCGGGACTCCGCGCGCTGCCGGTGCTACTTCACCTGTTGTTGCAGCACTAAACGACAAGCTGCCGCACTTTGCGCCAACGGCGAAGCGTGTAATCTTCCTTCACATGGCGGGTGCTCCGTCGCAGCTGGAGCTTTTTGACTACAAGCCCGAGCTCGAGAAGCTCCACCTGCAACAGTGTCCGGAGTCGCTGCTTGAGGGCAAGCGCTTTGCGTTCATCAAGGGCATCCCCAAGATGCTGGGCCCGCAATTCTCGTTCGCCCGCCACGGCCAGTCGGGGGCGTGGCTTTCTGATCGCCTTCCTCACCTGGCGGAAGTTGTCGATGAGATCTCGTTTCTGAAGGCCATGCACACAGACGAGTTCAATCACGCGCCGGCACAGCTGTTGATGTACACGGGCAGCCCGCGGTTCGGCAGACCAAGCATCGGGTCGTGGGTCACGTACGGACTTGGGTCGGAGAACGAGAGCCTTCCAGGTTTTGTGGTGTTGCTGTCCAGTGGTGTGCAACCCGATGCAGGCGCCAGTGTCTATGGAAGTGGTTTCCTGCCAACGGTATTCCAAGGCGTACAGTGTCGGTCAAGCGGCGACCCGGTACTCTATCTCTCCAATCCCGACGGGATGACGCGCGACGTTCGGCGCCGATCGATAGATGCGATCAACGAAATCAACCGGCAGCAGCACGAGATGGTCGGTGACCCGGAAGTCCTCACGCGGATATCGCAGTACGAAATGGCGTTTCGTATGCAGGCATCCGTCCCGGAGCTGATGGAGATCGAAAGCGAACCGGACTACATACACGAGATGTACGGCACAAATCCGGGACAAACGTCTTTCGCTAACAACTGCCTGCTCGCGCGCCGCTTGGTGGAGCGTGGCGTGCGATTCGTCCAGCTGTTCCACTGGGGCTGGGACTCGCACGGCGCGGGAGCAAGCGAGGCCCTGAATATCGGATTCAAAGAACGGTGTCTAGAGACCGACAGGGCCACCGCAGCCCTGATAAAGGATCTTGATCAGCGCGGACTTCTTGACGAAACGCTCGTAGTGTGGGGCGGTGAGTTTGGACGTACACCTATGCTGGAGAACCGAACCGGAGACGATAACCCATACGTTGGGCGAGACCATCACAGCGATTGCTTCACCATGTGGATGGCCGGTGGCGGCGTCAAGCGTGGATTCTCCTACGGCGAGACTGACGAGATTGGGTACGCACGCGTAAGTGGGAGCGTGCACGTCCATGACCTCCAGGCGACCATCCTTCACGCACTCGGGTTCGATCACGAGCGGCTGACGTACAAATTCCAGGGACGCGATTTCAGGTTGACCGATGTAGCCGGGCGCGTTGTCACCGAGGTCTTGGCATAGCAATGCAGCGACTATCCGTAATTGGTGGCGTACTGGTTCTGCTCGTGCTGGTGTTTGTAGTCGACCCGGCCGGGCGCCCGAGTCAGACAGGACTGTTCTTCGGGCGATTCCATCCAACCATTGTTCATTTTCCGATTGCGCTGTTGTTACTGGCCGGCGTGATCGAAATCCTGGGAAAGGGCAAGGAAACACGACGCGCAGTGCCCATGCTGTTGTTTGTGGCTGCGTGGGGTGCTATCGTCGCGGCCGTCGCCGGCTTGTACCTCGGGCAGGGCGCGGGCTACGACATGGACACGTTCATGTGGCACCAGCGGCTCGGTATTATTGTCGCGGTCTTGGCCTCTTTCGCTTTCGTCTGGCGATCCCGGTCGGGTGCGGCTTCTGAGGAAAACCCAACCCCGGAACCGCGACGAGCGTTTGGCGGATTGATGCTGCTTCTAATCGGGCTTGTTGGCTACACGGGACATCTCGGTGGTACACTCACGCACGGTGAAGGGTACCTGACGAGGTATGCGCCAGACGTCGTACGGAAAGTCGCGGGTTTGCCGCCGAAATCGGAGGCCGACGTTGTCGACATCGGTGATCCGGCGGTCGCTACGGTGTACGACGCGCTGATACAGCCCATACTCGACGACAAATGCGTTGGCTGTCACAACACCGAGATACGTCGCGGTGATCTTGCGCTTCATACCGCAGAGGCGCTGCTCGAGGGTGGAGAAGAGGGCGACGTGATTCAGCCTGGTCGTGGAAATGACAGTGATCTCCTGAAACGGATCCGACTGCCGGTCGACCATCGAGAGCATATGCCGCCACGGGACAAACGGCAGGTGACCGTTGCAGAGGCAGAGCTGATCCGCTGGTGGATCGACCAGGGTGCATCATTTAACGAGACCATTGCTGAGGCAGAGCCAAACGAGTCAGTGAAGTTCATCTTCTCGGCGTGGGGGTTCGACAAGATGCCGACCGGAGTTTTTGCGTTGACGGTCGCGTCACCAGATACAGCGGCAATCGCATCGCTCCGTGCATCCGGAATGCGGGTCGCCACGATCGCGGAGTCCCAGCCGTTTGTTGAGGCGGCATGCCGGCAGGGTCAACCGTGCATGACTGCGGCACAGTCTGCTCTTCTTGCTCAGCTATCTGATCAGCTGATATGGCTTGACCTCGGTCGATCCGAAGTCACCGATTCAGACGTCGCCGCTATTGCAAACTTCCCGCACCTGACCCGGCTTCACCTGGAGGGAACGGCAATCACCGACGCGGCACTGAATGCCCTTTCTGGATCGGGCTATCTCGAGTACCTGAACCTGCACAGTACGGCGATTACAGACACCGGCCTCAGTGCGCTTGTTTCGCTTGAATCGCTGGAATCGTTGTACTTGTGGCAAACGGAGGTGACGGCTGATGCAGTTGACGAATTCCGCACAAAACGCCCGAACGTTCGCGTGAACGTGGGAGCATCCAACTAGAAATGATAACTTCGCCCAACACCCGCTGAACCAAGCCATTCACAATACCGACAGGTGAAGTTGATGATGTCGAAACTCGTCACCGAATTCATAGGCACTTTCTTTCTTGTTCTGACCATTGGACTAACTGTACTCGGAGGTACCCCGCTTGCGCCACTCGCGATCGGCTCCGCGCTTATGGTTATGGTGTACATGGGGGGGCACATCTCGGGAGCGCATTACAACCCGGCCGTTTCGCTGGCCATCTGGATGAGGGGCAAGATGGAAGCGCGTGAGGTCCTTCCGTATATGGGTGCGCAGGTTGTTGGAGCCTTCGCCGCGGCATGGATTGTGTCGGCGGTCATGGGCGAAACACTCAAGGTCGCACCCGCTGACGCGACGGGGACCGGCGTATTTCTGCTGTTGGAGTTGCTCTTCACGTTTGCCCTGGCGCTCGTGATCCTGAACGTCGCCACTGCCAAAGCGACCGAAGGCAACTCCTACTATGGTCTGGCAATCGGCTTCACGGTCCTTGCCGGTGCTTGGGCGGTTGGCGGCATCACCGGAGGTGCCTTCAATCCCGCAGTCGCGCTGGGTCCAATTCTGGCTGATGCCGTGTTCGGCGACAACACGACGATGTCTGGGCTCTGGGTGTACCTCGTGGCGACGTTCGCCGGCGGAGCCCTCGCCGCAATCGTGTTCAAGTTTCAGAATCCCGACGGATAGAAGCCAGGGGTAGCAGAGAAGAGGGAGGGCGGAGATGGGTCGTCTTGCTGCAATCGTAGTGGCCTCGGCAGTCTTCGGGGTTGCGGGTTGGACTTCGGCGATTGCCCAGTCTGATACGCTCAGCCACGGGGGATTGCTGCGCACCTACTCGGTCTACGTTCCTGCGACCGCAGACACAGTGCTCGGCGCCCCCGTGGTTATGGCGTTCCACGGCGGCTTTGGGAATTCTGAGAACATCGAGAATCAGTCCGGACTCAGCGACGTAGCGGACGAGGAGGGGTTCATCGCCGTGTACCCCATGGGAACCGGCACCATTCCAACGTGGAATGGCGGCGAGTGTTGTGGCTTCGCGGCGCGCGAGGACATCGACGATGTCGGGTTCGTCGACAAATTGATCGCACGCCTCGCCCAGGATTACCGGGTGGATCTGACGCGCGTCTATGCCACCGGCATTTCGAACGGCGGAGCGATGACTTACCGTCTTGCCTGCGAACTACCACACAGGTTCGCGGCATTCGGACCTGTGGCCGTGACCTTTCGCGATGCGACATGTGCACCGGATTTGACCGTGCCCGTCGTTCATTTTCACTCGGAGCTGGATGAGAACGTGCCGATGATGGGTGGCATGGGAAGCGGACCGGCGGTCGTGGATTGGCTGCCACTCGACTCGACCCTGTCCAACTTCGCATCGTACAATTCGTGTACCTCGACCGTAGACACGCAAGTCTCCGATTCGCTTCTCGTCACCACGTGGACCAACTGTGCTACGCCGGAGCCTTTGGTGAAACTGTACCTGAGTGCGGATGGCGGACACTCGTGGCCGGGTGGGCAGGGGACGATCATCGGTGACCCACCGTCGGGCGCCGTTGATGCCTCGCGCGAGATGTGGAGCTTCTTTCAGCAGTTTTCTCGTTCTGTGACTCCGGCGACCGAGCCTTCGGGTCGTGGCGCCGGCGAGGTCAGACTGGAGGTCTATCCCAATCCGGCTGATGACTATGTAACGGTAGTCGTCGACGGCGCCCAAGCCAACGCCTATCGGCTCCTGGTCTTTGACCTGGCGGGCCGGGTGGTCTTGCGCAGTCATCCGAATGGCTCCCGGATTGCGGTCGGCGCGAGCGGGATGTCGTTAGCCGGCTTGCCGGCGGGTTTCTACGTCGTCGCGCTCGCCGATGCGCGCGGTGTCGTGTTTAGTCACTCGGGTCTTGTCAAGGCGCGATAGACGCGGGGACCGTTGTGGTGACTTGAAAGACAAGGTCACCGAGCTCTGAATTGTCTCCGTTCGCAGCATTTGCCACAAAAGACAGCACGGCTGGTCCGGTTGCGCTAGACGGTGCCGTCCAGGCAAAGGACCACTTGGCCTGGTGCGGGGTAACCGGGGTCGCACCATGCTGCGAGTGGTGAATGAACTGTACGCCGTCAGGAGCCGCTGTCACAATAGTTAACGGATCCGTCGAGCGGAGCGTGCCAAGTTGTGTCCCGGCGGTGTCCCTGACAGCAAGTTGAAACCCGGCAGCGCCGAGTTCGGGGCCTGAGAGAAGCAGCTCGAGTGAGTAGGTTGAATCGCGTTGGAACGTGGCGGGCAGTCCGTTGATCGCGAGATGACCACTGTCATCGTTGAGGGGAGAACCGAAGTGACAGGTCACGCAGGTCGGCTCACCAAAGCCACCAGTGTGCCCCGTTGGCGGGCCGTCGCGATAGTGCCCCGCGCGCGGAGCGAGTACCGCGGCGACAGAGACCAGCGCGAAGCAGAAAACTGCTGCCGGTAACCACCGCATGGCGAAGGATCGCAACGAGCTACGAATCAGTATGGGGAATGATCGTCGCACGTCCGACTGTGTTTGTGTCGGCCCCAAACCAGATCGACTGATTCTCTTCGTCGTAGTACATGTGCCTTATCGTACCTCCGCCGCTCTCCACCTCGTTGATCGAGAAGAACTCTTCGGTGCCTGGATTAAACCCGACAAAGCGGTTTGGCTGCATCCCCGTCTCGACGAACCACACGCGGCCGGCATTGTCGGTCGCCATCCCGTACGGCCGCGAGTTCTCTCCGCCGGGTAGAGGCCACTCGGTGAATTTCTTCGACGCGGGGTTGTAGCGGCCAAGCATCCCGCCGGCGTAGTCCACATACCACACCTGCTGATCCGGCGTGAGTCCAATTCGACGCGGACGTGCCTCTGGTCGTGGCAGCGGTATCGTTCGGAGCTTCATCGACTCCGGGTCCACGGTCGCAAGCATGTCCGTTCCAAAAAGCGCTACCCACGGCCGGTCGTCAGCGTCGATGACGATGCCGTAAGGGCGCGTCCCAGGTTCTGGAACGGGCACAAGTTCGATTTGTGCGTCGACGCTCCCCGCGTCCGGCATTGTCATCTTGCCGATGAAGTTGCCGCTCTGAACGGTAAACCAGATGTCGCCTTTGCTATCGAAGATGAGCGTATGCGGGTCGCGCGCCGCCGGGTCTGGCATAGGGAATTGCACTATGTCACCGGTCCCGGGATCGAGTCGGCCAATGTGGGCCCTGCGGTTGCCGGCGTACCATACGATGCCGTCGTCGTCGACGATCAGGTTATGTGGCCCGGCTCCCTCGGGTAGTTCATAGCGCCTCATGTCACCAGTCTCGGGGTCAAGGACTGCCGCGTAGTGGCTGCGTTGCCCGACAAACCACACCCGCCCGTCGGGAGCTACGTACGGGTCTCGGGGGCGCGACTGCTCCCACGGTACGTCCCACTCCTGGAGCTGAACGTGCTGGCTGGACACAGGTGCGGGCGCGACTCCAAAAAACGCCATTGCCACTGTGGCAAGAGCGATGGCGTATACGCGGCTTGATTCAGTCATGGGTTTGTCTTTGTCAATCTTGGTCTACCACAACGGGCAACGTAATCGTTGCGTGTTCCCCCGGCGCTGTGACAACGTTAAGCACGTCCAGCGGCAACTCAATGGAGTCAAGCCGTCGTAACGTCTTTACATCGAGTGTGGTCTTCGTATGCGGCGCGAGCGTGACGAGCTTGCTGTTTCGATGCAGCGCGTACCGCCCTTCGTTCTCTACAACGAAAGAGGCGTCTGATGTGTTCTCGATGACAACCGACAGCACGGAAGTGTGGCCAATGTACGAGACAGATTCGACGACGATCGACGCCGCCAACAGCGGAGACACGTGTTCTTCTCGGTGTGGCTGGTATTCGAGATGATCCGTCATCGCAATGGCGTCGAGGCCATCTCGTTGCGCTTCCTCCGCTCGGATATTCGGCCACACCGCACCGCCATCTGCCACCGGAGCGACGCTACAGCAGTACCAGATACGTCAGCTTGAGCACGCCGACCCTGTCGTTCAGCAGGAGGTCGCGTCTAGGGTCGAAGAGGATCTCGTTGTCGCCGCTCAGATGGTACGAGGTGTTGAATACGAGAAAGAGGTCGCTGCCCGGGGTGTGGATCCAGTCTACGCGAATGTTCGCCTGGATGTCGCGCGAGAAGTTGTCGTACTGGATCAGCGCTTTGGCAAAGAGCTTTCGATTCAGTCCGCCCAGAAGCGACGTCGAAATGGTCGTCGCCGTGAATTCACCGTTGGCGATTGGGAGGTCGATAATCGAATGGTCGACGCCGACCTCGACGTTGAGGTGGCGCGACTGCCGGAAGCCAACCGAGCCATTGAGGTCGGTTCTGTTGCCGCCGAAGAATCCACCGGTCGAGGCGCCGCCTTGGAAGAAGAGCCGGCGACTCGAGTCGGTCTCGCCGCGGACGCTGTACTGATTAAACGTGTACTCGCCTGCGACGATCTCGGCGTCTGGTCGGATGAAGAACGAACCCTCGAGTCTTTCAAACGCTCTCGAGAAGTTGAAGCCGATGTTGTCGCGGCGATTGAACAGAATTGCCGCCTGCAACCCGACCTCAGTCGACTGCTTTTCTCCGTCGTGCCCCTCGATGTAGTCGCCCTCAACTTCGAAGTTCAGTCGCCTGATGACGGGCACCGCGCTGAGGCTTACGAGGGGGGTGTATTCGCCATTGAGGAAGTATCGCCGCATGTCGCGCCGTCGCACGAAGCCAAGGGCTGGGCGATAGTTCTTGCCAACAGAGGTGAATGAACCGCGCACGCCGCCAATGTCGTTGCGGAGCTGAAACCCGGCGTGACCAGCAACATCTTCGTTGTCGGGATCGGTATCAGAGACCGTTGAGACCCAGGCACTGACCTCGCTGGCGCTCCAGAATCTGATCTGCCCGTCTACGCCAAAAGCGCGATTGTAGTCGCCATTTCGGCTGAGGTTGGTGAAGATCGCGCCGGCCGTTGCTCGCGGAAGCACACTGGCACGGACACGCGCAACGGTGTTGTTGGCCGACTGGCTGCCAAATATGTCGCCAATTCGGTCGCCGGTCTCGATGTTGAGGACGCCGACAGCGAGCTTGTCGAACTGGCCCGTCATTCGCGCCCCGGCGAGGATGTCCTCTGAAAGACCGATGCGGCGAGAGAAGAACGTCTGCGTGGAGCGCGGATTACCGTGCTCAAAGAGTCCCGATCGCTCCAGGAAGAACTCGCGCTTCTCGGGGAAGAAAAGGGAGAACCGGCTGAGGTTCAGTTGCACATTGTCTGCCTCAACTTGCGCAAAATCCGTGTTCACGGAGAGATCGAGCGTCACATTTGACGTCACGCCATACTTGACATCTACGCCGATATCGCGCGTGAAGTCTGTATCCGTTTCTTCGAACTGAAGATCCTCACGAATCTTCTGCGCACCGGCGATGATATACGGCTTGATCTCGATGTTCTTGCCGCGCCGGATGTTCTTCAGTCCCTTGAGAGTCCCGTACTGCGACACAGCGGCGAGCGCGGTGAAGCTGTTACCAAATTCGAGCCCGATTGCCGGCCACATCGATCGCTCGTTCTTACGATTTATCATCCGGGAGAGCATTAGCCCGAATTCCAGTTCGTCGCCCTTCGGAAATCGCAGCTGCCGGAAGGGGATAGAGACCTCCATGGTCCACCCGTCGTCAGTGATCTGCGTCTCGCTTCGGAATACCGCGTCCCATGAAAACGAATCGATTGTCAGGCCTTCATCCGTGATCGTCGCGTCGTCCTGCGTACCAAGTGCGTTCATCTCGAACAGGTACGCGTTTCGGTTGTCCTGGTACGTATCGAGTGAGATGTAAGCGTGGTCGTCCCGGTCGTTGCGGCCACCACGCTCGAGGTTCTTTGCCCGGATCAGGTGGGGTTCGCGGTCGTGAAAAACGAAAGCGAAGTACAGGTTGTCCCTGTCGTACGCAATGCGAATTTCGGACGCTTCGGTCGGTGGCGAGCCGTCCTCGGGCCAGATCTGCGTGAGCTCTGTAATGGGCGGGATCTGCTGCCAGATCGCCTCGTCGATGACGCCGTCGATCCTGGGGGCCGAGTTGACGAATACGGCAGTGACTTCGTTCGCAGTTGGAGGGGACACGCCGACGGTGCCCTCCTGATTTTGACCGGCCTGGCCGAGCGCGAGCTCGGGCCGGATGGCCACGAGTGCGACGACTACTGCTGCGACTGAAAGCAGTGTCGTTGGATTGGGGAGCTTAAGGTGATCCAGCGTTTTCAGAGGGATGATGCGACGGGGACTACGGGAGGAAAGATACCTGTGTTGCAGTGGAAATCCGCAAATCCCCTACCTCGGGCAGCGAATTCACCCCGCACCGCGCCGTCTGTGGCGTCCGTACGCTTACTTTGGCGCTGCTGCCGGACGTACCGTGCTTGCGATCGACCGCAAACTGGAGGCCCTTCTGATGAAGATGAGGTTTTTCATTGTTGCTTTCCTTCTCGTCCTCGTTCCGCGCACCGTGTTATCCCAGCAGGGGCGCACGCTATCGGTAGAGGAATGTGTCGCGTTTGGCCTTGAGAATAACCACCAGCTGGGCGCGATACGGGCTGGTGCGCGCGAGGCGTCTGCGGTGGCGCGGGAGGCCCGCGGTGCGCTGTTTCCGGTTGTTCGAGGAGAGGGTGCTTACACGCGATTGAGCTCGAACATCCCGGACTTCGAGCTCACACTGCCGGACGATTTTGTCATTCCGGGTGTTGAGAGCGCTTTCTCTGTTCCTGCGATTCTCGACCGTTACGATCTGACGGTTCGTGTCGAACAACCTCTGTTCTCCGGTTTTCGTCTCGTGAATCAGCGCCGCGCCGCCCAACGCAATGCGCGCGCCAGGTTGGCCGATGCAGAAGCGGCCGCCACCGACGTGGCGTACGCGATCCGGGTCGCATACTGGGTGCTGTTCGAGGCGCTCGAGGCGGAGGCCGTCGCAGCGATCGCTGAGCGGCAAATGGAGGCGCAGCTCGCCGCGGTCGTGCAG
>JANQRN010000186.1 GCA_028284545.1 Rhodothermales bacterium
CAGGTGGATACGAGGGCGCGGTTCTGGACGCAATGGTTGTCCACGTTCAGGCGATGCGGGATTTGCAGTCTGCCGGCGCCGTCGTGTTTGACTATGGCAACAATCTTCGCGGACAGGTTGCAGACCGACGGGGGATGGCCGAGGCCTTCGACATTCCGGGTTTCGTACCGGAGTACATACGGCCACTCTTTTGTCGCGGCTCGGGTCCATTCCGTTGGGCAGCCCTGTCTGGCGACCCGGCCGACATCCTTGCGACCGACTCGGCGCTACTCGAGACCTTTCCGGAGAAGGAGCACCTTGCCCGTTGGATCCGGAAAGCCCAGCAACAGGTGCACTTTCAGGGCCTGCCGGCCCGTATTTGTTGGTTGGAGTACGGCGAGCGGGCCGAGATGGGAGAGCGGTTCAACTGGCTTGTGGCCAAGGGCAAAGTCAGCGCGCCGCTCGTAATTGGCCGCGACCATCTCGATTCCGGTTCTGTTGCATCACCCAACCGCGAGACTGAGGGAATGCGCGATGGCTCCGACGCCATTGCAGACTGGCCGTTGCTGAATGCCATGTTGAACACTGCCTGCGGGGCCACCTGGGTGTCGTTGCATCACGGGGGTGGTGTTGGGATAGGCTACAGCATTCACTCCGGGATGGTCGTGGTGGCCGACGGCACGGATGCTGCCGGGCAACGACTGCGGCGCGTGTTGACAGCCGATCCCGGCACCGGCGTGATGCGTCATGCCGACGCCGGGTACGAGGACGCCGTGCGGACGGCCAGAGAACGAGGCATCGACCTGCCGTCTATATAGCGATGCAGCCTGTTCGCGTAAGGTCCCTCACTTCTGATCTCGCGGCCGCGATGAGGTCGCTCACGAAAGGAGCCCCCGCCGTTGATCGCTCGCGGGAAATCGTCGATCGCGCCCTGCAGGACGGCGGCGTCTACTACGGTGTTAATACCGGGTTCGGGGTCCTTGCCGGCAAGCGCGTGGAGGCAGCGGACCTCTCCACGCTCCAGAAAAACCTGCTATTGAGCCACGCGGTTGGCGTCGGAGATCCGATCCCGAAGTCCATCGCCCGGATCATGCTGCAGCTCAAGGTGCACGCCCTGAGCCTGGGTAACTCAGGTGTCTCGCGCGGCACCTTTGATCGGTTACTGCTCTATGCCCACGAGGACCTCGTTCCGGTCATCCCTTCGCGCGGGAGCGTCGGCGCATCTGGTGATCTTGCGCCACTCGCCCACATGTCACTGCCCTTGCTCGGCATCGGGTCGTTCTGGAACGTGGAGGGTACGGCACCCGTGCCGGCGTCCGCGATCCTGGAGCAGCGCGGACTGAAGCCGATTACGCTTCAGCCCAAAGACGGGCTTTCGCTGATCAACGGAACGCAGATGATGTGTGCGTACGGCGCCTCCGTTCTCTCGCGGGCAGTCGGCTTTCTGCGCCTGGTAGACATAGTTGCGGCCATGAGCCTGGAAGCACTCCAGGGCAGTATCCGTCCGTTCGATGAGCGCATTCACGCCGCTCGTCCGCACCCAGGCCAGTTGGCCGTTGCTGCAAATGTGCGGTCGCTACTCAGAGAGAGTGAGATCCTGGAGTCGCACCGGGACTGTGGTAAAGTGCAGGATCCGTATTCGCTGCGATGTGTCCCGCAGGTGCACGGCGCGTCACGCGACGCTCTCGGATTTGCCGAAGGCGTCGTCGATATCGAGATGAACGCGGTTACGGATAATCCGCTTGTCTTCGATGATGGGTCGGTAATCAGCGGTGGCAACTTTCACGGACAACCGCTTGCGCTCGCGCTAGACTTTGCGGCGATCGCCCTTGCCGAGCTGGCGGCGATCGCCGAGCGTCGCGTCTACCTTCTGCTTGCCGGCCACGACGGGTTGCCTTCACTTCTCATGCGGGAGACAGGCCTGAACTCTGGATTCATGATTCCGCAATACACCGCCGCGGCGCTGGTCTCGGAGAACAAGGTGCTCTGCCACCCGGCAAGTGTCGACAGCATTCCGACCAGTCAAGGCCAGGAGGATCATGTGAGCATGGGCTCCGTGAGCGCGTTAAAGTTGGATCAGGTTTTCACCAACGTCCAGTCGGTACTCGCCATTGAATTGATTACGGCGGCGCAGGCGCTCGACTACCGGAAACCGCTCGAGCCGGGTCGCGGTGTGGCGATGGCGCACGAGATAGTGCGCTCGGTTATACCTCACCGAGAGAGCGACTACTTCTTTCAGGAGGACCTCATCCCGGCGCTGGCGCTGGTGCAATCGGGCAGTCTTGAAAAACGGCTTGAAGCCGGTGGCGTGGAGGTGCATTGAGTTGCCCGTACTTGTAGATATCCGGGAGCTAATCACGTGTCGCGCAGGGCTTGCCACCGGGGATGTTGGGAGGATCACTGACGCGGCCCTGGCGTGGGAGGGTGAGAGGGTGGTCTGGGCCGGACCGGCAGGGGACCTCCCCGCATCACTTGCAAGCGAGCAGACGATCAGTGCTAACGGTAGACTGGTCTTGCCGGGCCTCGTTGACGCACACACGCACATTTGCTTTGGCGGATGGCGAGCTGACGAATTTGAGAAGAGGTGTCGGGGCGTCAGTTACCAGCAGATTGCCGCCGGTGGCGGAGGAATTCTGCGTACGGTAGAGCAGACGAGGGCGGCTGATCCGGAAACACTTTTCGAGTTTGCTCGCGGTCACCTCGACCAGATGGTGCAGCTTGGCGTGACAACTGTTGAGTGCAAGAGCGGCTATGGACTTTCCGTGGCTGATGAACTCAAGATCTTGCGCGTCTATTCGCGCTTGCAGAAGGAGCATGACGTCAATATCGTGTCGACCTTCCTGGGCGCGCATACAGTTCCGCCGGAATTCTCGGGCGACAGGTCGGGATACGTCGATCTGGTTTGCGACGTGATGCTCCCGGCGGTTGCGGAAGAGGACCTGGCTACGTACTGCGATGTTTTTGTTGAGGACGGCGCCTTTTCGGCTGACGAGGCCCGACGAATACTGCGCAAGGCAAAGGAACTGGGGTTGGGCGCCAAGCTTCACGTTGACCAGTTGGGTGATGGTGGTGGGGCTTCACTTGCGGCAGAAATGGAGGCAGTGTCCGCAGATCACCTGGAGTACACGAACGATGAGGGGATCCGTCGCATGACGGAAGCAGGTGTTGTGCCGGTTGCGCTTCCCTTGGCGTCGCTATACCTGCGTCAGCCGCCGATGAACGCGCGGCAGTGGATTGCGGCCGGCTGTGAAGTAGCCGTTGCGACGGACTTCAATCCGGGGAGTGCGCCGTCGTATCATCTGCCGTTGGCAATGATGCTTGCCTGTACGATGAACGGGCTGACGCCATCTGAATCGGTGCTTGGCGCGACGCGTGTTGCGGCGCGGGCTGTCGGCCTTTCCGATGACCTGGGGTCCCTTGAGCCCGGCAAGCGGGCGGACTTCTGTGTACTTGATTCACGCTCCCTGGATCACTGGCTATATCACTTCAGATCCAATCAGATGGTGTCCACGTACATCGGTGGAAAGATGGTCTGGAGTCTATCGTGACGCATCGCTCCGAGCTACTCCCTTCGCTGTTGAATGCACCCCCGCCCGCGCGCCTTTCGCGTCATCCAGAGGACGAAAGGCTCGGGGGATGGTTCGCCGTCAATCAGGATCTCGGTGAGGGCGGCGTCGCGCTGATCGGTTTTCCGTGTGACATAGGCGTTGCGCGAAATGGAGGCCGGCCGGGAGCTGCCTCGGCTCCGTCGTTAATTCGTCAAGCGCTCGCACGTCTAACGCCGCCACCCGAAGCGGGCGGTGCATTTAGATCACTCCTTGACCGAAGCGTTGACCTGGGTGATGTTTGTACATCGGGTAACCTGGGTGAAGACGCCCTGGCAACCCTGCAGGAAAGGCTCGGCCGCATCGTTGCAACGGTTTTGCGGGCAGGCGGCTTTCCGGTTGTAATTGGCGGCGGACATGAGACCGCATTTGGGCACTATCTCGGCTTTCGAGATCAATACCCGGACGCTACAGTGCTCAACTGGGACGCCCATGCCGATGT
Organism: Rhodothermales bacterium; assembly: GCA_028284545.1. Classification (GTDB taxonomy): domain Bacteria; phylum Bacteroidota; class Rhodothermia; order Rhodothermales; family JABDKH01; genus JANQRN01. The sequence goes on from JANQRN010000186.1 coordinate 4,027, forward strand.
TCGTCCGCTGGTACGCGAACAAGGCCACTCGGGTAGTCCGTTTCGACAGATACTAGACCTGGATGCCGCGCAATACCTGGTGGCTGGGTTGCAACCGTGGTCGGTATCCGAAACGCATCTCGGACTCGTGAAGGATCGTGGTAGGGCCTGGTTTCGGCAGGACCTGATCAACCGAGATTCCATTGCGCGGGTGTTCGATTCCATCGGTGGACCCACGATGTTGTCGCTGGACGTCGACGCCGTCGATGGTAGCGAAGCGCCTGGCGTCAGCGCGCCATCGGTATCGGGTTTTTCGGCGAGTCAGTGGCTGGACATTGCAGAGACAGCGGGGCGGTGTGGGTGGATTTGTTCAGCAGACATTGTCGAAGTGAATCCGCGGTTTGACGTTGGCTCCCGAACGGTTAGACTTGCGGCCATGACGATCTGGCATCTCATCAAGGGTCTTTCACAACGAAAGCCGGGCGACCCGGTAGCGGCATCAGAATGATTCACGTGTTGACGACGGGCGGAACAATAGACAAGGTCTATTTCGACGCCAAGAGCGATTTCAAGGTTGGGCCGCCGCAAATCGATGACATACTGTCTCTGGTGAACGTGACCGTTCCCCACAAGATCGATCAGCTATTCGCAAAAGACAGTCTAGATATGACTGACGCCGATCGAGATGTTATCAGACGAGCCGTTGAAGCATCGACTGCGTCTCAGGTCGTGATTACGCACGGAACCGATACGATGATCGACACCGGACTCGGATTGATCGGTGTTGCGGGCAAGACGATCGTCCTTGTAGGTTCACTGAGTCCGGCGCGCTTCCGTGGAAGCGACGCGGAGTTCAATATCGGTTTTGCGTTTGCGGCGGTTCAGACGTTGCCGCCTGGAGTTTACGTTGCGATGAACGGGCGGGTCTTTGGTGTTGACGCTGTGCGAAAGAACCGCGAGGAGAACAGGTTTGAGGCGCTTTAGTCGGGGCTTATGATGGCTACCGAAACAATGGCGGGAGGCGCACCGAATCGACTAGCGCTGGTGCGACCACTAAACCTGTTGGTCGTTGCAGTAGGTGTATGCGCCGGCGCTGCGCTGGCCGTCGGTGGGGTCGGGTTCTCTGCGTCCTGGGGGGCGGTGGTATCTGCCGCCCTCGCGGCCGCCCTCGTTGCCGCTGGTGCTAACGCTTTCAACGATTACGTCGACGTTGACGCTGATCGCTTGAACCGGCCAGAGCGGCCCCTGCCAAGTGGCCGCGTCTCCCGCAGACTTGCAATGGTGGTCTGGGTGGCGTGCTCCCTGGGTGGGGTCCTGTTGGCCTGGTACACCGGCCCGCAGCACCTCCTGCTGGCTGTGTCGATGGTATTCTTGTTGGCCGTATACAGCATGAAGCTGCAGCGCATTGCGCTTGTAGGAAATACCGTAGTAGCGGTAAGCGTTTCAGCAACCCTTTGTTTTGGCGCACTCGCGTTTGGGATCAGCGAACCGGTTCTGGCGGGAGCGGGGTTCGCGTTCTTGACCACGCTCGCCAGGGAATTGGCAAAAGATGTCGAAGATGTTGCTGGCGATCGCCTAGTTGGTAGTCAGACGCTGCCGGCGCTGATCGGTACTAGACGGTCGATCATGGTTGCGGCAGCGATCGTGTTTGTGTCGATTGCGCTCGTGCCGGCGCCATACTTGTTTCTGGACTTCTCGGGGCTCTATTTGATCGTTGGACTGTTGGCGGCAGCAGCTCTCGGTCTGGCCGGCTGGCGCCTGGTGGCGTCGATTTCATCAGCACCAGATCGCAGCGCGAATGCGAATTACGTATCACAGGCAAGCGGACTGCTGAAACTCTCAATGCTGTTCGGCCTGGTTGCCCTTGTTTCAGCTCGCGCGCCGGTATGAGGCCATCAAAGCCACCCAGCGAATTTGTTGCCAACGGCACCGTCACGTCGATCGACAGGGTGGGAAAGTCTCGCGGCCGAGTGGCAGTCTTTGTAGACGGTGCCCATTGCTTTGAATTGGATTCTACTTTTGCCGCTGAACGCGCCATCAGGAAGGGTGACAGGATGACGCTCGAGGCGGCGCAAGCGCTGTGGGATGAGGATCAGAGACGGGCTGCACTGGAGCGCGCGCTCCACTTTCTTTCGTATCGGGGCCGGACAGTCGCTGAAGTCCGGAGAAAACTCTCGGGCCTCGGATTTGGTGAAGTACCGACCGATGCTGCAGTCTCCAGGCTTCGCGAGCTGGGCTACCTCGACGACCATGCATTTGCAGCCCAGTATGTTCGCTCCCGTCTTAATCGAAAGTCATTCGGTCCGCGGAGGATCGCAATGGATCTGCGCAAACTCGGCTTGAATAGCGCCCTGATTGACGCCACGTTGAATGAAGTCGGCAACGAGGAGGACGTGTCAGAAGCTGCCATTCGTGCTGGACGGAAGTACTGGCGGCGGGTGGTGCGCGAACCAGACCCGCGAAAACGCAGATGGAAGTTCGTTCAGTATCTTGTTCGCCGCGGATTTGCCGGAGATGTCGCCCGCTCAGCTTTCGATGTGGTTAGAGAGGAGGCCGACGCTGAACTTCGGTAGGTACGCCGCAGCGTAAGCGCTGCAATCGAAGCTGCGCCCGATACCGCGCCCCGATTATCGTGACGAACACTACCTCGCCCAAAATTAGCAGCGTGCCGCGCTCGGATCTTATCCTGGGCATGATTGCGCTTGTTGCCGCAGTACTTTACGTGGCGTTGCAGCCTCGCGTAAATCCTGACGCGTTGGTAGACTATAGGCTCACGGCGGATGAGGCGGTCGAAGCGGCGCGCAGTTTTCTTGCAGCAAATCAAATAGACGCCGCCGGGCTGGATGCCCATCCAGAATGGCGTAGGAACGTCGAGCTGCTGGAGGTGATGCAGGCCACCCGGGGTCGCGACGGCTTGATGACGTCGGGCGACAGCCAACAGGCTTTTCCGGAGCCGCTACACTTCGCCCTGGTAACCTTCGCCGATCAAGACGCGCCGGATGAGACGCTGTACGGCGTTCGGCTTACCAACGAGGGTCAACCGTGGTCCTTTACGTCCAGCGCTACCGTCGCGCGAAGGACTGTTGACCGCGATCTTGTTGACGATGCGCTTATCGAGGATGGCGCTGTGTTGGGCCTCTCTGACACAGCAACCCGCTCTTTGCCTGACTCGGTGTTGGCTGCGCGCCTGCGGTTCGAGCCTTCAGGTCGCCCCCCGAGCGAACTCCGGGATGGAGAACCAGCCCGCGCGCGTCGTCCGCCGTTCGCGATGAGCCTCGTTGGCGCGGAGTATATCGCGAAAACGCATCTCGCCAAGTATCGCATTCCGGGTTGGCCGTCTGAAGTCGACAGTTCCTACGTTCAGCCGGGTGAACGAGTCGCCCACGTGTTGTTCCGCAACCCGGACGGCAACGCGGATTCGCTCGGCCACGCTACGACCGTGCGCGTCACGGTAGCCCCGGATGGGCTCCTGCATGGTCTCATCGTTCAGCACACGCTTGTCGAGGAGCCCGCGCAGGCGGGCGAGGCTGTAAAACTCACTACCGTAAGTGTAATTGTGGCGGGCGCTGTTTTTGTCCTGCTCGCGGTTGTGCTGCTCGTGTTTTTCTTTCGAAGGCTGATTGCGCGGGCAATTGATGTCAAGGCAGCGCTGATCGACGCGCTGGTGTTCAGTCTGATGTTTGTCGCTTTCATCCTCACTGCCAACGGCATAATCCGGGATGGAGGTGTGATGTGGATACGCCTTCTGGCGGTCGCCGCCACGATTGTGGTCGGAGGCACGGTCGTTTCTCTGGGTGCGTTCATCGTATCCGGTGCTGCCGATTCGCTGGCGCGCAGGTCGTGGTCGAAGAAACTGTTCACCACCAGCCTGGTGCGGCAGGGCGCGCTGATTAACAGCTTCGTTGCGTCATCCGTCCTTCGTGGACTGGCGATCGGACTCGTAATCCTCGCCGTTACGACGCTAATGATGTGGATCTTCCGCTCAGCCCCGGTCTCTCTGAACTCGTCGACGTTTGGCGGTCAGTCATTTCGCCCTGCTCTTGGGGCGCTGGGGCTTTCCGGACTCACCGCCTATCTCAAGGCGGTGGTTGTCGTTCTCACTGTTGCCGCGCTGCTGCACAGGCCCAAGAAGCTCGTGTGGCCTACGCTTGTGGCGGCCACACTCGCACTGACGCTGGCGCTCGTTTCGCCGGTATCGTTCGAGAGTGCCTGGTTGAACTGGGCGTCTTCAGCGGCTGTTGCGATCGTTGCGACGCTTACCTTTTTGCGATACGATCTGCTCACGTTGTTCTCGGCTTTCTCCAGTTCGTCCCTGGTGTGGTACCTGCAGGAAGGCTGGTTGATCAGCGGCTCACCCGTCTGGGCCGACCTACTGGCCGCATCGATCTTCCTGGGCCTCATCGTAGGCGTTTGCGTCGTCGGGCTGAGAAAAGGACAGAGTGTCCCGGGAGGGGGTGAGTACGTGCCCTCGTACATACGCGAGCTTCGCCAGCAGGAAAGGCTTCAGAGCGAACTGGCAATCGCCCACGAGGTGCAGGAGTCTTTCCTGCCCCGAGAGACGCCAGACGTTCAGCACCTGGATATTGCTGCAACATGTATACCGGCCGAGGAGGTCGGCGGCGATTACTACGACCTTATCAAGATTAGCGAACACGAACTCGCAGTCGCCGTTGGTGACGTTTCGGGTAAGGGCATTCAGGCCTCATTCTTCATGACCCTGGCCAAGGGTTTTCTGAGGACACTTAGTCGAGAGCGTACCTCTCCTGCTGCGGTGCTTGCGCAGATGAATCGCCTATTCATGGAATGCGCCCCCCGTGGAGTGTTCATTAGTATGGTATACGGAATCGTAGATGTCAGCGACGGGACTTTCCGGTTTGCAAGAGCGGGGCACAACCCGGTGCTCGTCCTGCGTGCCACCGGCGAAGCCCAGGTTTGCAGGCCGGCCGGTATGGGAATAGGTCTGGACCTCGGCAACGGCTTTGATCGTCATATCGAGGAGGCCGCCATCAAACTGGACAACAACGATATCCTGATCTTCTACACTGATGGCTTCTCGGAGGCTCGGGACGATAGCAATCGCGAGTTTGGCGACGCGCGGCTGAAGGAAAGTGTGGAGGGAGCAGACTCGGACACGGCCTCAATGCTTCTTGATGATGTCTGTGAGGTTGTTGATAACTTTGTCGCGGGAGCCAAGCGCCACGATGACATGACCATGCTCGTTCTACGGTACACGGGCCGCGCTGCGTCCGAGTCATGATTGATCGAACTGACAGCTCCGACCAGCTATCCGACGCCCTTGGCCATGTCAAGGAACTCGTTCCCGAGCAAGTGCCGATCGGCATGATACTGGGCTCTGGTCTGGGCGAGATCGCCGACTCCCTGGAGGAGGCGACAACGATCGAAACGCGGACCATTCCCGGGTATCCGGCGTCGACCGTTTCTGGCCACAAGGGCGAACTGGTCGTGGGTCGTCTCGCGGGACGGCAGGTTGCAGTCATCCGGGGACGCATTCACATGTACGAAGGTCACGATGTCGGCGTCGTCACGTTCCCGATCCGCCTGTTGGATGCGATGGGCGTGCGTCATCTGATCGTGACTAACGCAGCGGGTGGCATCAATCCTGACTTCGTGCCCGGAACGCTCATGCTGATCAACGATCACATCAACCTCGCTTTTGCTAACCCATTGGTTGGCCCGAATGACGGCCTTGGGCCGCGGTTCCCAGACATGTCAGAGCCCTACGACGAGTCGTGGATGCGTCGCGTAGAGGCGCTCGCCCTGGCAGAAGGCATTCGCCTCGTGCGCGGCGTCTATTTATGGACATCGGGCCCGAGTTACGAGACGCGGGCTGAGATTCGGGCGTTTGCGCGCCTGGGTGCCGACGCGGTTGGGATGAGTACCGTTCCCGAGGTGATTCAGGCAGTGCACCGAGGCATGAAGGTGTTGGGGGTGTCTACGATCACGAACCCGGCCGCGGGCCTCTCCGCAGAACCACTGTCTCACGACGAAGTCATCGAGGTGGGTAAGAGCGTGCGCGGCCGTTTGGTGAGGCTGGTGCGAGCAATTGTTGCCGATCTCGATACGTGAGTGCTCGACTCGTCCTTGGTATTCTTGCAGTGCGTCGTTAACATAACGCGCCCGGTTCGGTGCTTCGCCTAGCCGGGTTCAATTCTGTTCCGTTAGTGAGGGCATCCCGCGATGCATAATCCGGAAGAGTATGGCGTGACTGGGAAGGCTGACTCGGGTGGCCAGGACCGGTACCGTGATGAAGTGTACTCGAAGCGAGTGCCGGCTGGCAAACGCACCTACTTCTTCGACGTCAAGACAACGCGCTCAGGTGAAGACTACTTCATCACGATAACTGAGAGCAAGCGTGTTGACGACAATCGCTACGAGAAACACAAGATCTTTCTGTACAAGGAGGACTTCACCAAGTTTGTCGACGCGATGAACGATGTCGTGCGTCACGTCAAGAGCGAATGCCTCCCGGAGTACGACTTTGATGGACTGTCGGGTGTCCAGGTCGACGGCGTGGAGGCCGGGTCGGGCGGAACGGATTTTTAGTCGGTGAGTACCCGGCCGTACTTCATCGGAGTGTCGGGTTTCTCATGAATGAGGCTGCTGTTCCAATCTTTCGCCACGCGCTCGCGGCAGCGCGACCATACGTCGTCGGCGGCGTTGCGCGTCCCAGTGCCAAGCTCAATCAGAACGAAAGCCCGTTCGATCTTCCTGCATCGCTGAAGGCGGAACTCGCGGAACAGTTTGCGGATGTCGCACTGAACCGCTACCCCTCAGAGCAGCCAGCGGAATTGGTGGCCGCAATTGCCGACTACCTTGATGTCCCGACAGACCACGTGCTGGTCAGTCACGGGTCAAACGAATTTGTACATACGCTGTGCCTGGCGACTATCGAGCGAGGCCGTCGAGCAGTCCTTCCGACTCCGATGTTTGCGCTGTTTCGAGACTCGGTAGCGTTGTTCGGCGGCGAGGTTGTTTCGGTCCCGTGTCGACGGGATTTCTCGTATGACGTCGATGCGATAGTTGCTGCGGTGACGGAGGGCGTGTCGCTGACTGTTGTCGCGTGTCCGTGCAACCCGACAGGCAAAGACCTCGGGATCCTGGAGATCGAACGCATCGTCTCGGCCGCGACTGGTTTGGTAGTCATCGATGAGGCTTACTGGGAGTTCACGTCCCGCGAAAGCGCGGTGTCGCTCGTTGACTCGTATCCGAACCTCGTTGTAATGCGCACGCTTTCCAAGGCGTTCGGACTGGCGGCCATGCGCATTGGTTACGCGGTTGCCCAGCCGGCGGTGGTCGCCGAACTCATGAAGGCGCGGCTACCCTTTATGGTGGATCCGTTTGCACAGCGAGTAGGCTTGTTGGTATTGCGCGAGCGGGAAGGGCTCCTGACTCGCATCCCGCAGATCCTCAAGGCGAAGGCTGAACTCTCGGCTGCACTCGAAGCGATCGATGGTGTCACCGTGGTGCCGTCGGATACGAACTTCCTGCTCTTCAGAGCAGAGGGCTTCGTCGGGGATCTGCAGGCCAGTCTGGAGCGGGCGGGTGTAATCGTTCGGAGTATGCGCGGATATCGCGAACTGGACGGGTATCTTCGGGTGAACGCCGGCACCGCAGCGGAGAACCAGCGATTTGTCGATGCGTTGAAAGCGGCGTTTATTTGAATGACTGCCCGCCAGAAATCAATCGAGCCCGGATGGACTTCGTACAGGTAGACATAATCGGATTGTCGACAAACCCGTCCAGTGGGGGCGCATACGCCCTGGTCCTCGGAGAGATCGACGGCAATCGCAGACTTCCCATAATTATCGGGGCGTTTGAGGCCCAGGCTATCGCACTGGAACTCGAGAAGATCCAGCCACCGCGACCGATGACGCACGACCTGTTGCGGGATCTGTTCGACGGGATCGGCGCAGAGGTACTCGATGTCGTAATAGATGAGCTCCGGGAAGGCACGTTCTTCGCGAAGATCAGGTTCATTCACGACGGCGAAGAATCACAGCTCGATTCTCGGCCGAGCGACGCGGTTGCGCTTGCCGTACGTGTTGACGCTCCGATTTATGTCTCCCCGGCAGTACTCGAGGAGGCCGGTATCCCGTCGGAAGAAGAGGGGGCCCCGGCCGATGAGGAGGCAACCGCGGCCGTCTCGGAGGAACCGCCGACTGCCGCCTCTGAACTGGACCGCATGCAGCAACAGCTGGATAACGCTATTCGGGACGAGGACTACGAGAAAGCGGCCAGGCTCCGGGACGAGATTCAGCGCTTCAAGAGCGAACTGAACTGAGGTCGCGTTGACCACCGCGGCTCAGCCCGATCTCCACAACGCGGTTTCTCGCGTCGCATTCTCGGAGTTGCAATTCTCGAAGCTGTTCCGCGGCTACTGCGAGGAAGACCCGGCGGTCTGGGAGTACTTCCCTGCCGGAACCGGTTTTGCTGACGCGGAGCGCAACGCCCTTCGAAACGCAACGGCTAGCTCAGCTGATCGTGGGTTGCTCGAGTCGGCGCTGCTCGATCAAAACCGGTCGTGGGGCTGTGACGAGGCGACGCTCCAGAATATCCGCAGCCTCGGAAAGCCGGGGAGCGTCTGCGCCGTCACCGGCCAGCAGCTCGGGTTGTTCGTGTCGCCATTGTACACCGTCTTCAAGGCAATCACAGCGATCCAACTCGCAGCAAAATGGGTCAAGGATGGGTACGACGCGGTGCCGGTCTTCTGGCTTGCAGACGAGGATCACGATTTCCCTGAAGTTGCCACTACCAACATCCCCACCGGAGATGTTCTGGCAAGGGTAGGCTTCCCGAGCGACAATCACCGGATTCCCGTTGGGCGTCGCGTACTGGACGACCGGGTCTCAATGGTCGAAGAAGCGCTGGCTGATGCGCTGCCAGCGGTGTCTTTCAGGGAACGTGTGCTGTCCGTTGTCCATGATACCTATCAACCTGGTGTTTCCCACCGCGACGCGTTCGCTTCGCTCCTGTTGCGTCTGCTTCCAGGTTCTGGCCTCGTTCTCGTTTCATCAGACGACGCGCGCATGAAACGCGCCGTTGCTTCGGTCTTCCAGAAAGAAGTTGTTGACACAACACTGCACGAGGCACTCGTCGCGCGCACAGACAAACTGGCCGAAGCGTTCCACGCCCAGGTGAAGCCGAGGGATACCAACCTGTTCTACTTGGGTACTGGTGATCGTCTTGCGATCAACCGGTCCGACTCCGTTTTTTCGGACGGGCTGAACTCGTGGACCGCGGAATCGCTATCTGCGGAAATCGAAGCTCATCCCGAGCGGTTCAGTCCGAATGTGGTTTTGCGACCCGTGATGCAGGACACGCTTCTCCCGACCGCGGCATATGTTGCAGGGCCGGGTGAACTCGCGTACTTCGCACAGCTGGCACCGGCTTACGCAAGGCAGGGCGTTGCGATGCCAATGATCTACCCGCGCGCGTCAGCTACGCTGTTGGATGGATCAACAGAGAGGTTGATGGATAAGCGCGGATTGACGCTCGCCGATCTGCGCGGCGTCAGCGGTGAATACTTTTCTGACACGGTTAGAAGGGACATGTCACCACGAGTCCATGAAGATTTCAGCGCTGCTCGAAGGGACGTTGAGGAGATCGTCGACCGAATAAAGGCAGTTGCGACCGAAGTCGAGTCGACACTGGCGCGGAGTTCAGAGGCAACGCGTGCCCGTATGTTGAGGGAGATTGATCGGCTGCTCGAGAAGACCGAGCGTGCTGAGCGTCGGCACCGTGACGAGCTAAGACGAAGGCTGATGCATGTCGAGACTATCACATTCCCAGCCGGAATTCCGCAGGAGAGATCCGTGAGTCCGCTCTATTTTCTGGCCAGATATGGGACCGGACTGTACACAAGGCTGCTTGAGGTGTTGAGTCTCGACACACGCAGCCACCAGGTCGTCCGGCTGAACGAGATCTAGGTTGTGCGACGGGCGTGCTCAACCATGGTGCACCTGTTGGCAACGTAGACCAATCCGTTGTCGATTGCGAGTTGCTTGGCTTCGGAAGAGGATACCCCGATCTGCGTCCAGACGACTGGCTTGCGTCCAAGACGCGATGCGCGTTTCAGAACATCTCGTACTACATCAGCGGTGAACTTCGGGCGACGGAAGATGTCGATCACGTCGATGACGACGTCGTCTGGAACCGCGTCCACTGACGGGTAGCACGTGAGCCCGAGTACCTCTTCGTGGAATGGATTTACCGGGTAGACGTCAAACCCCGCATCCCTGAGGTATCGCGCGATGCGGTGGCTTGTCCGCCCCGGGCGGTCGGAGCATCCAACAATCGCGATCGTCTTGGCCGCGTGAAGGAGGCCCGGCAGATCGGGAGGAGTATCAGCAGCTGGTGGCAAAGTAGAGCGTTCGGGTTCGCGCATGCGTCATGAGCGACGTATTTTAGCAGTTTGATCCGACCCATGCCACGCACTCCAGCGTTGTTGAGGGCAGAACGAGCAAGCAGGGCAGCACCAAGCGTGAAGTACGATTTCCACAACATAGAGACAAAGTGGCAGCGCCACTGGGAGGCAGAGCGCACCTTTGCAACCCCCCGGCAGGTGGATACTTCGCGGGAGAAGTTCTACGTCCTCGACATGTTTCCTTACCCGTCCGGAATTGGACTTCACGTCGGTCACCCGCTCGGCTACATTGCGACCGACATCATCGCGCGCTTTAAGCGCATGACCGGATGCAATGTCCTGCACCCGATGGGCTTCGACGCCTTCGGATTGCCGGCTGAGCAGTTTGCGGTCGAGCACGGCGTTCACCCGCGGATTACCACTGAGCGCAACATCGCCAATATGCTCGCTCAGCTGAAGCGGCTCGGTCTGTCGTACGATTGGGATCGCGCGCTGGCTACTACTGATCCCGGATACGTTCGCTGGACGCAGTGGATCTTCTTGCAGCTCTACAACAGCTTTCTTGATCCCGCGACGGACAAGGCAACTCCGATCGCCGACCTGATTGCTGAACTCGAATCTGGTGCGCGGTACATTTCAAGTGGTGGCGAGCTGTCACGAGCGTCTTTTGAAGGTGCGGTGGACTGGGACGGGGCCGACACTGCCACGAGGAACGCGGCCTTGTCAAATGTCCGATTGGCTTACCTGGCCGAAGTCGACGTCAACTGGTGCCCTGGCCTTGGAACCGTCCTCGCCAACGAAGAGGTTACCAATGAGGGCAGAAGCGAGCGCGGCAATTTTCCCGTCTACCGACGGCCGCTGAAGCAGTGGATGCTGCGAATAACGGCATACGCCGACCGACTCGAACGCGACCTCGCTGACGTCGAATGGCCTGAGGCGATCAAGGCGATGCAGCGCAACTGGATCGGCCGTAGTCGTGGCGCGCGGGTTCAGTTTGAGCTCGTCGGCTTTTCGGATGTCATCGAAGTCTACACCACTCGCCCAGACACGCTCTTTGGCGCCACGTACATGGTTCTGGCGCCAGAACACCCGCTCGTCGATCAACTCGTAACGCCGGAACAACGTGATCAGGTGTATCAGTATCGATCTGAGGTGTCGGGACGAAGTGAACGCGATCGGATGGTTGACGAAAAGGTAAAGACCGGTGTACCCACGGGCGCGTTCGCCCGGAATCCGGTTAATGGTGAAGAGATCCCGGTCTGGATTGCTGATTACGTGTTGATGGGCTATGGAACGGGCGCGATCATGGCGGTTCCGGCACACGATACTCGAGACTTCGACTTTGCGACGCAGTTTGGTTTGCCGATTCGCGAAGTCGTCGCGCCTCACGACGACGTGAAGTCAGACGAAGTATTCACCGGCGAGGGGACTGCCAGGAACTCGGCCGGAAACGTGGTGCTGGACGGACTCCAGACGGTTGATGCCAAGAAGGCCGTTATTGAATGGCTGGAGTCGCACTCGCTTGGGCGCGGGGAAACGCAGTACAAGTTGCGAGACTGGCTATTCAGTCGCCAACGATATTGGGGTGAGCCGTTTCCAATTCTGCACGGCGAAGATGGCGAGATCCGCGCGCTGGACGAGTCCGCGCTTCCTGTGCCGCTGCCGGAGATGGACGACTTCAGCCCGACCGCCAGCGACGATCCAGACGCGCCGCCGCAGCCGCCGCTTGGTCGGGCATCCGATGACTGGAAGCAAGTCGAAATCGACGGCCGCGTGTATCAGCGGGAGCTGAACACAATGCCTAACTGGGCCGGATCCTGTTGGTACTATCTGCGCTTCATTGATCCGGGGAACGAAGCGCAGCTTGTTGATCCCGAACTAGAGGCGTACTGGATGGACGGAGGCATCGACCTGTACGTCGGTGGCGCGGAACACGCGGTGCTGCATCTCTTGTATGCGCGCTTCTGGCACAAGGCACTGTTTGACCTGGGACACGTCACGCATCCGGAACCGTTTCGGCGTCTTGTCAATCAGGGAATGATTCAGGCGTATGCCTACCGGAACGAGCGCGGAATCGTGGTTGATTCGGGCCAGGTTGTGGATCAGGATGGTCAGCCAGCAACGGAGGTGCAAGATCAGCCGGATCGGCGGTACTCGTTTGACGGCGAGCGAGTCTCCCAGGAATATGGCAAGATGGGAAAGAGTCTGAAGAACGCCGTTAGTCCCGACGACATCTGCGAAGAATACGGTTGCGACACGCTGCGCCTGTACGAGATGTACCTCGGCCCGATTGAACAGTCCAAGCCCTGGAATACCCGCGACATCATCGGCGTGCACCGGTTCCTGCGCCGCGTCTGGCGCAATTTCGTAGACGAATCTGGTGAGATCCTTGTTTCGGATGACGAATCGTCCGAATCACTCCTCAGGCTGTCACACAAGACAATTGACCGAGTCACGAACGACATCAACAGGCTGAGCTTCAACACGGCGATTGCCGCGCTGATCGAGATGAACAGTGCGCTCGTTAGTGAACAGCGGATTCCTCGCGTCGTCGCGGAGACCTTCCTGAAGCTTCTCGCGCCGCTGGCTCCGCACATCGCCGAGGAGCTATGGGCGCTCATTGGCGGTGACGGTGCGCTTGCGTTCAAGGAGTGGCCTGATGTCGACGCCTCATTGATCAAGGACGAACAGATCAAGATCGCCGTGCAGGTCAACGGAAAAGTTCGGTCGACGATTACCGTGGATGTCGGCGCTTCGGGGGAGGAGGTCATCGCACTGGCACGCGAAGAGGAGAATGTGGCTCGCCACGTCGAAGGGAAGTCCGTGCGCCGGGAGATCTACGTTCCGGGTAGAATCGTCAACATCGTTGTAGCATGACTGCCTCATCAGACCTGGTGGATGTTCTTGCCGTTGGTGCTCACCCCGACGACGTTGAACTGTGCGCTGGAGGCACAGTGTGTCGGCTCGTTGCTGACGGCTACCGCGTTGGTATTCTGGATCTCACGCGTGGTGAACTGGGTACGCGCGGGACTGTGCAGGACCGCGACGTGGAGGCAGCCGCTGCGGCCGAGATTCTTGGGGTGTCCGTTCGGCAGAACCTTGGTCTTCCGGATGGGGGAATAATCAACACTGCAGAGTCACGCCTGCCATACATTCGCGCGATCAGGCGGTTTCGACCGCGGATCGTACTGCTGAACTCGCCGGTGTGCCGTCATCCCGACCATTGTGCTGCGGCTGCTCTCGGTCGCGATGCCAGTTTCTACTCGGGACTGCGAAAGATCCAGACGTTTTGGGGCGGCGACGAGCAAGAGCCTTTTCGGCCTCAGCATATTCTCCACTACATGCAGGCGGTCCCCTTCGAACCGACGTTTGTGGTCGACGTGTCCAGTGTTTGGGAGCAGCGAATGAAAGCCCTTCTTGCCTACAGGTCGCAGTTCCACGTCCCCGAATACAAAGAGCATTCGGGTGAGCCAGAGACGTACGTGTCCAATCCGGCTTTCCTCGAATGGGTGTCTGCGCGCGCGCGCGCGTATGGCTACCAGGTTGGGGCGGAGTTCGGCGAACCGTTACTCTACGTCGGCGGACCGGTGGGTATATCCGACCTTGCAGGCACGCTCTCGCGCGATCAGCCCTTCAGGTAACTACTAGTCGCCGTCGAGTACGTACGCCAGAAATTCTTGTGCACTCGAGAACGGGTTGCCGTTCGGCACTACGATAGCGGACACTTTTCGAAGCAAGGACTCCGCACCTGGTAAGCCGTTGCCTCGAAGTATGGTCTTCACGTCGGAGAATAGCTCTTGCGCCTGATCAGCCGTCGACTCCGGCATGATGAGAACGAGTCGCCGTCGGCGATGGTCGGTGTACAAGAGATGTCGAGATCTCAGGGCTTCGGAGACACCGTCGCAGAGCAGGACAAATTCGTGGTTGCTAACGTCACGCTGATCAACCCGCATCGCAACCGCCAGGAACTCGCCCTCGTTCGCACTCGCGGCGTTGAAATACTCTTGAAGCGAGTTCGAGAACCCTTCCCTTTCGTCGACACGACCGGGCGCGGGCGCTTGATTCATCCCACTATCGTCGTGAACTGCCACGCGCCCGTTTTCAGCCGGCTCAGGTGCTTCAACTTTAGCTGGACGCGGTGAAGCCGCTGCGGAGCGAGGCTCGAAGGCCTTCATTGGCTTGCGCAAGACATCTTCCAGCACGCGCTTCACCACCGACGGTTCTTGCTCGGCTACGAATGGGTCACGCGCAAGGTCATCCAGTGTCTGATGCGAAACGACGTGTTCCTCCTCCGCCGGTGGAGTCGCAACAACAACTTCAGGTACGGGCTCAGGTGCAGGTTCAACCACCTCCGTGATTTCGAGCCGCGGGCGCGTGTGTTCGGCTTCAGGCAACAGGAATGCGCCCGCCGACGCTTCGATTCGACCCTTGAGCGCGAGATAGCTGGCTTGAACCTGCTCGGCCTTTTCGACTAGCGACCGAAGGTCCCACGAGACAACGTGCTTGCGCGTGATATGTCCGATCTGCGGAATTAGCGTCAGCTGATATTGCTGCGCCGTTTCGGCGGCATCGCTCCGGCCAACGAATATTGCGGCGGTTGACCGACTCATCACGAACTCAGTGAAGCGTCTCGCCACCTCATTGGTCGGCTCAGGTAAGGTGACCATCAACGTCGTGCCGAGCGGTTCGATCTGCTCCAGGAAGGTTGCGTAGGCAGCGCGAAACTCGCCGGACAGCGGGTCGAGCTTACCGGCGAACGTCATCGCGTCGGCGACCACGAGTCTTTTTGGTCGGTACGAGCGAACTTGGCTAACAAGGCGTTCGAAAGGGGAAAAGCGTTCGCCGACGCGATCGGGGTGTGGCTTCAGGAGTTGAGGCACTCGCACAAGCTTGAATACGCCAAGTCGATGTGCGCGGCGGATGTCAAACCCGATCGACGCCGCCTGAATTATCAGGTCCTTGGAGCGTTCGCTCGAAACGTACAGCGTCTTTTCCTCGAGTGCGGCACCGATCTGCGCAAACCGCAGTGACAGAAGGCCGCGGCCATTCGACATCCGACCGTACGCGAGATACGAGCCGCCGTCGTACAGACCACCCCACTCACGGTCTACCGCGTCAACTCCGGAGGGAATCTTCGGCGCAAAGTCATCAACAGAACGGGCCATCTTGTCGTCGTCGTCGCGGGAGTGTCAGAGGTCCCGGTTTTTGTGAACGCTGGGTGAGTCGCCATTCTCCGAACGTCGCGCGGCCAGTTTTCGTTGCCGTCCCGGCTCAGAATTTTCTCTGTAGATCTCAAAAGCCATCAGGAAAAGCTCTCGCGCCGCCGGCGTCTCGGCAAGGAACCTGATGAACCGAGTCCGGCTGACCTCGTCGAGTCGGTTGTCCAAGAAAGCGGCTAGCCAGGAGGTCACCTCCTCGCAACTGGCCATGCTTCCGGTCGACGGGACGTCGCGCGGGGGACAATCAGCGATTTCCGGATCGTGCCGGGGCTGCATACTTCACCTTGGGGTCTTTGGGTCAATCACACTATAACGAGGAAAAACATACGAGTAGGGTAGACAGAATGCGCAAGAAATCGGGATTCTGCGACGAGTATATTGCGGTCGATTGTCGGCTACGTGGATGGACAAGGACCTAAGATCAATTCAACAGGCGCGAGACCTCGTCGGCAGGGCATGCGAGGCGCAGCGGCGGTATGCGCAAGCGGGGCAGGGGGACGTTGACCGAGTTGTTGCCGCGATGGTGGAGGCTGGTGTCAGGGAGTCCAGGCGCCTGGCCGAGATGGCGCACGCGGAGACTGGATTCGGGCGCGTCGACTCGAAGACTGAGAAGAATCTGTTCGCGACGCGGACACTTCATGAGCGCATGCGTGGGATGAAGACCTGCGGCATCGTCGAGAAGGGGTCGGAAGGGAAGATCTGGGAAATCGCCACACCTATGGGAGTGGTTGCTGCGCTGATTCCGTCGACGAATCCCACGTCGACGGCGATGTACAAGGCGATCATTTCCGCAAAGGCGCGCTGTGGCGTCGTTATGAGTCCGCATCCCCGCGCGCGAACCTCGACGCTCGAAGCGCTCGAGGTAGTTGCGAATGCCGCCTACCAGGCGGGTGCCCCGGAGGGTCTCTTCGGCTGCATAGCTGATCCGACGATCGCCGGGACAAACGCGTTACTCGAGAATGGTGGCACCGACGTGATACTCGCCACCGGTGGAAGCGCAATGGTGCGGGCGGCGTACTCAAAGGGAAAGCCTGCCTACGGAGTCGGGTCGGGTAACGTCCCGGCCTACGTCGATCGCTCCGCTGATCTTGCCAAGGCGGCGTCAGATATCGTCCAGGGCGTGTCCTTCGACTGGGGTACGTTGTGCTCAACGGAGCGCAGTGCCGTGGTTGATCGCCCGGTCAGAGATGCCTTCCTGCGACTTCTGGAGCGGGCCGGGGCTGCCTTGCTGTGCGCGGCTGACAGTGAGAGGCTCTCGCAGTACGTAGCACCGGGCGGAAAGCTGAATGTCGATCAGGTTGGCAAGCCGCCTGCATGGATCGCTTCCCAGGCCGGTATTCGCGTTCCGGAAGCCACGCGCGCCCTCGTTGTCGAACTGGACGCGGTTGGTGTCGAGTCGCCGCTCTCAATGGAAACGCTCTCGCCGATACTTTCGGTATACACGGAAGAGGGATGGGAGAGGGGGTGCGAACGCTGCATCGAGATACTCAATCATGGCGGTATCGGTCACACGTTGGCGCTACACTGCACAGATGACCGAATCATTGAGGCATTCGCGCTGGAAAAGCCGGCCATGCGGATCGTGGTCAATACGGTCGCCGCGCTCGGCGCTGTGGGGTTGACAACTGCTCTGTTTCCCGCAATGACACTCGGGCCCGGCACGCTCGGCGGGTCCATCACGAGCGACAACATCTCGCCGCTCCATCTGATCAACGTGAAACGC
>JANQRN010000203.1 GCA_028284545.1 Rhodothermales bacterium
ACGACTCCTCTTTTGGCTCGACGGAGACGGATGGTCCCGGCGGTGGCGCCACGCCGCAGGCGTCGGCTGACTATGTCTTCAAGGCTGATGCGTCGTCGCCGACGGATCTTGGTGGCAGTGTCTCTGCCGAGAGATCGAGCTTCGTTGTCGAGGAAGTCACATTCGAGGACACGGAGGACGTCTTCACGGCCTTTCGCGATGACGACGGTACGTCTGCTGTAGAGACTGAAACACAGACAGCAACTGAGACGGCGGTCTATGTTTACGGCGTGGCCAACGGTTCTGCGGCGGGGCACGCATGGCCAGACGAAGGCATGGACGACGGATATCCGGTCAGGACGATTGGTTATGAAGGGCTGCACGCTATCGTGTCAAACGTGCTCTCAAACGAATACACAGGCGCGGGCGGCGAAGAGAACATGAAGCGCGTCGACTGGCTGAAAGATCGTGCGCGGCGCCACGCTGTAATTCTTGAGTCACTCAAACTGGGCGACACGTTCGTGCCGATGCGGTTCTGCACGGTCTTGAACTCAGATGCAGCCGTGGAAGAGATGCTCGCAAGCGAGTTCGAGCACTATCGCAACGTGATTGATCGCGTTCGTGGCGCTGAGGAATGGTCGGTACGCGTATACCGGGATCTCGAGCGCCTCGAAGACAAGGTTCGGGACAGCGACCGCAAGGTTGAGGACTCTCTCGGCGTCATCTCGCAGGGCGTTGTCAACTTCGTAAAGGAGGAAATGAAGCGCATCGACAAGATGGGCGGCGAAGCGGTAGAGCTAATTACGGATCATTGCGTCCGACGGTCGCACGCAGCCCTGATCGAATGTGCGCGAGACGGACTTCTCAAGCCCGTAATCGCAGACGAGACCGGTGGCGACATCATATTGAGCGCAGCCTATCTGGTTGACACTGACTCACACAGTCGGATTCGAGATGAGGTGGATCGGCTGGCCAGCGAATATGAGGAACTTGGTTTCCGATTTGAGCTGTCCGGGCCATGGCCACCGTACCACTTCGTCGGAGCCGGATCCCCGGGACAGGATTCGGGCCCAGCAGGCAACGCCTAGCGCAGTCTGATCAGAGTGGGAGCAAAAGAGCTCGGCGTGAAGTAACACCGCGTTACCCTCACGACTCGCGCAATCTGTTTGTTCACGCTCGAACGATTTGTCACCCGACGATACCTGCGTCGCGCAGAAGGAAAGAAGGAGGGAGGCGGATTCCTCCGCTTCATCCTCTACGTCGCCGTCGGGGGAGTTGCGATAGGCGTAGCGGCACTTCTGCTTGCACTGTCAATCGTCCGTGGCTTCAGCCTGGAGATAGAGAGCAAGATCACCGGCGTTGGCTCGCACGTTCAGGTCGAGAGTCTCCGGGACGCGCCGCTCTCAGACGCGGCTAACGTCGAGTCCGTCATCGGTCGACACCCACAGGCTCGTGCAGTGACTCCAGTCATACAGGAGTTCGCGCTGCTTCGGCGATCGAGTAGAGAGATTGACGGCGTGGCGATTACCGGCGTAAAGGAGCTACCACCATTCTTGGCTGCCAGCATCGTCGAGGGCAGCGCTCTTGGCAGCTCAAGAGACGGTGACGGTTTGCCCCCGCTGGTCATGGGCTCCGCTCTACAGACCCGCCTCGGCGTAACAGTCGGAGAGCGCGTGACCGTTTTCTCCATCCGCTCGCAGGACGGCGTGTTGGGGAGGTCGCGACCGAGAATACAGCAGTTCGCCGTCGCTGGCGTGTACGAGACCTTTCTCGGTCAATATGATGAAACGTACGTGTATGTCGACATTAATGAAGCGCGCGAGCTTCTGGAATACGGCGATGATGAGGTGTCCCGGTTTGACGTTGAGTTGCACGATGTAAGGCAGGCGCCCGATGTGGCGTCGGCCCTCGAGGACGAGTTGGGGTTTCCGGTGCTTGCTCGGTCGATCTACGAGTTGTTCGGAAGCCTGTTCGCGTGGGTGAACCTGCAGCAGAGCATAATCCCGTTTGTGATCGCGATAATCATTCTCGTCGCCGCATTCAACATCGTCGGTGTACTGCTGATGATTGTGCTTGAGAAGACAGGGGAAATCGGAGTGTTGGCTAGCATGGGGGCGTCGAGGCGACAAATCAGGCGACTGTTCATGGCTATGGGCATGGCAATTGGCATGGTTGGGTCGGCAATCGGGGCCACTCTCGCACTGGTCCTTGCGTTGCTACAACAGCGATTTGGCATCATTCCTTTGCCGGCCGAGTCATACTACATGTCTACGGCGCCTGTGCGGCTGGACGTCACCGACTTCGTCGTTGTTTGCGTCGTCGCCGTCGTGCTCTGCCTGGTCGCGGCGTATATTCCTGCCCGCGTTGGCGGCCGCGTAGAGCCCGTGCGGGTGATACGATTTCGATAGGCAAACAGACTTTCATGAGGCGTCGAACGTAGCCATGAGTAGTGACATCACTGTCCGGTTTTTCTCGGTTCTCAAGGAACGTACCGGGATCGGCCTGTATCGCCTTCCTGTCGAGGGCGCCAAGACCGTTGCTGACGTGGAGCGGCTTGTCGTGAACACGTTTCCGACAATCGGACCTTTTGCCTCAACGTGGCGCTGTGCCGTGAACCAGGAGTACGCTGATTCGTCCGCAGAGGTGCGCCCGGGCGATGAGGTGGCCCTCA
>JANQRN010000212.1 GCA_028284545.1 Rhodothermales bacterium
ATCTAGCTCTTGATCGGGTTCGACCCGGCGACGAAGGATACCTCTCCTTCGTCGGCGCAGCCGACGCCACTGTGCAGCGACTGATGTCGATGGGCCTCATACCTGACGCTTTTGTGAAAGTCGTCAGGGTGGCGCCGCTGGGAGATCCGATCATGCTCGAAATCTGCGGGTATCAGGTCTGCGTGCGCCGAAGAGAAGCCGCCTCCCTGGCAATCCGAAGCTCTGCCGAGCGGGCGCCCAACCCGTAATCAACCCGTCTGTCCCTCACAGTGCCGGAACTGCTGACCAGTAGAACCACCTCGCGATCGCGGACCGCGCGTATCGCCCTGGTCGGCAACCCCAATACCGGTAAGAGCGCGCTGTTTAATCGGCTGACCGGCTCGCGCCAACGCGTAGGCAACTTCCCCGGCCTCACCATCGAGCGCAAGAGCGGGAGGATGCGCCTGCCCGACCGCGAGGTCGAGATCATCGACCTGCCCGGGCTCTACAGCCTCGCTGCGCTCTCACCCGACGAGCAGATCGTCCTCGACGTGCTGTCAGGGAACGCACCGGGGGAGGAGCGCCCCGATCTAGTCGTCTGCGTCGTCGACGCAAGCAACCTCACGCGAAACCTGTTCCTCGTGACCCAGGTCGCCGAGGTCGGCGTACCCGTTGTCGTCGTACTAAATATGTGGGACGCCGCCGAGGCGAACCGCACGGCCATTGATCACCAGACCCTCAGCGCCCGGCTGCGCGTGCCCGTCGTCAGAACGGTGGCCTCCAAGGGCAAGGGGATAAAGGAGCTGCGCCGCACGATTGACGATGCGCTCTCCGGCATCGGCGGCGATGGCGAAGCGCTGCGAGAAGAAATTGCGCGCGTTGTCTGGCCACCGCCGGTCCAGGACGCCGTGGCGTGCCTCCGTCGTGGCATCGCCGAGATCGACGCACGAGAACTCTCAGACGCTGAGCTGCGAAGGCTCCTGTTCGATGTCGACGGTTCCGTCTTCGCCGACTCCATCGTGAAATCCGACGAAGCCAGGGACCGAATTGAAAAGGCCCGCAAACACATTTCGGATGGCGGATGGAATCCGACCCAGGTCGAGTCACTCGTCCGGTACGGCTGGCTGGACACCCTGCTCGCGGGCATACATCACTCGGGCAGCGATCGCGTCAGACGATCGCTCGGCGAGTCGGTTGACGACTTGCTCACCCACCGCGTCCTCGGTGTGCTGATCTTCGCCGCGATCATGTACGTCGTCTTCCAGTCCATATACACGGTCGCGACACCGTTCATGGACTGGATCGAAGCAGTCTTCTCGTGGCTCGGCGGGACCGTGGCACCGCTCCTGGCATCCGCCCCGATGCTGCAGAGCCTCGTCGTCAACGGCGTCATCGCCGGCGTCGGGAGCGTGATGGTATTCCTCCCGCAGATCATCATCCTGTTCCTCTTCATTACGCTGCTCGAAGACTCTGGCTATATGCCGCGAGCCGCGTTTCTCATGGACCGCCTGCTCGGCTGGTGCGGACTCTCCGGGAAGAGCTTCGTCCCCATGCTCTCGAGCTATGCCTGCGCCGTGCCCGGCGTGATGGCGGCTCGAACGATTCAGGATCCGAAGGCGCGTCTGACGACAATTCTCGTCTGCCCGCTCATGAGCTGCTCGGCGCGGCTGCCCGTCTACGTCCTCCTTATTGGCGCGTTTATCGAACCGGTGTACGGGGCGCTGGTCGCTGGTCTGGTCCTGTTTGCCATGCATTTTGTCGGGCTCGCGATCTCCGTGCCGGTTGCCTTTGTCTTCAACCGACTCGTCCTCAAAGGACGCCGCACGCCCTTCGTACTCGAGATGCCGCCTTACCGCGTCCCGCAGCCGAGAGACATGGCGTATCGCGTTTGGAGCAGGGGCCGCGAGTTCGTCGTGCGCGCGGGTACGGTCATCTTCGCGATGTCGATTGTCATATGGGCACTCTCGTACTTCCCGCGTAATCAGGAGGTGGCTGATGACGTTCGCCAATCGTTTGTGACCGAAACCGCCGCGGAGGCCCAAATCGAGCGCCAGGCAGCGGGTGAGTTGATCGCCAGCAGCGACAGCCACCAGGCGCAGCTCCGGGCGCGCACCGAAGCCGCCTACCTCGAGAACAGCTACCTCGGTCGACTGGGCCACACGATCCAACCCATCTTTGCGCCGGCAGGATTTGACTGGCGAATCACAGTCGGCGTTATCGCCAGCTTCCCGGCGCGAGAGGTTATCATCTCAACGCTCGGCATCCTGTACAACCTCGGCGCCGATGTCACCGAGGAAGACTCGAACCTCGTTGCGGCGATGCAGCGGGCGACGCTGTCTGACGGGTCGCGCGTGTTCTCGCCCCTCGTAGCAGTGGCCCTGATGGTCTTCTTCGCACTGTGCTCCCAGTGTATGGCGACGCTCGCGGCGATCGCCAAAGAATCAAATTGGCGCTGGGCCGCGTTCACATTCTTCTATATGACCTTCCTCGCCTGGGTCGGCGCCGTCGTCGTATACCAAGTGGGCTCGTTGTTCTAGAACCAGACCAATGACCGCAGCAGCCGAAATTGTCATAGTCGCCCTTTTGGTCCTGGGTGCCGCCGTGTACCTCGGCGTGAAGGGTGTACGCCGACTGGTAGGCCGCGAAACGGCCTGCGGCTCCTGCGGATCGTCGACAGGTTGTGCTGCCACCACACCGTCCAGCGCTGAAGCGGCAGCGCAGCCCCAGGTCCAGCCGACGATCAATCTCCTCACCCCGATTACTGCAGCAGATCGGCAGGCCTGATCGGGTTTCTGTATCTTGAAAGGCTATAGCCACCGCGAGCCGTACCACGTGCGGCTCGACTCTTTCAGATAGCCAGAATGGGTTCCTTCGACGAGAAAAAGGTCGCCTCCCTACCCGAACTCGAGCGGGAGATCCTCCGCTTCTGGGACGAGAACGACGTATTTCAAGAAAGCGTCTCGCAGCGCGAGGGGGCGCCGCCGTACACGTTCTATGAGGGTCCGCCCACAGCGAACGGGCGGCCGGGGATCCATCACGTTATGGCGCGAACGATCAAGGACGCGTTCTGCCGCTTCAAGACCATGAAGGGCTTTCGCGTCGAGCGCAAGGCCGGATGGGACACGCACGGGCTTCCCGTTGAAATCGAAGTCGAAAAAGAACTCGGACTGGAAGGACGACACCAGGTCGTCGAATACGGCATAGATCGCTACAACGCCGCATGCCGCGAAAGCGTACTCCGCTACAAAGATCTGTGGGATGATCTGACAACCCGAATGGGCTACTGGGTGGACCTCCACAATCCGTACGTCACCTTCCGCAACGAGTACATCGAGTCAGTCTGGTGGCTGCTGAAGACGATCTACGATAAGGGGCTCCTGTATCAGGGTTACAAGATCCAGTGGTACAGTCCGGGCTCCGGGACCGTCTTGTCGTCGCACGAGGTAAGTCTCGGATACAAGGAGGTGCAGGATCCGAGCGTGTATGTCCGGTTCCCGATCGTCGACCAGGACGATGTGGCCTTCCTCGCGTGGACCACTACCCCGTGGACCCTCATCTCCAATACGGCGCTCGCAGTTGGACCGAAGATCGAATACGTGCGCGTCACCACCGACGCCGGAGAACGGCTCGTCCTGGCAAAAGAGAGACTGGCGGTCCTCAAGTGTGAGTTTGCGATCGAAGAAACGTATACGGGTGACCAACTGGTCGGATGGCGGTACGTGCCCCCATTCGACTACTTCTCAGCCGACGAGGGCGCTGACCAGGCGTGGCGGGTTGTCCCCGCAAACTATGTCACGACGAGTGACGGCACAGGAGTGGTGCATACCGCTCCCGCGTTTGGTGCAGACGACCACGCGACGGCAGTCTCTGAGGGTCTGCCGGTCTTCAACCCCGTTGATCGTGAAGGGAAGTTCACCGAAAAGGCCACCCTCGTCGCGGGTACCTGGTTCAAGGACGCCGACAAGGTGATCGCGCGCGATCTCCGGGACCGCGGCCTCATGTTTCGCCACGAGACCTACCTGCACAACTATCCCCACGATTGGCGCAAGGGTACGCCTCTCATGAGCTACCCGGTGGATAGCTGGTTCATTCGCACAACTGCAATCAAGGATCGACTTGTCGAGTTGAACGAGCAGATCAACTGGCAGCCCAAGGGAATGGGCACGGGCAGGTTCGGCGAGTGGCTTCGCAACAATGTCGACTGGGCGCTCAGCCGCAGGCGGTACTGGGGCACACCGCTACCGATCTGGGAGTCTGACAAGCCGGGTTCGGAATATCGTGAGATCATCGGCTCCATCGAAGAGCTCCGCAGCAAGTGCGGTGACCAGTTCGATGACGACACCCTCGATCTGCACCGGCCGTTCGTCGATGAGCTGACGTGGCCCGCACCTGACGGCGGCACCATGCGTCGAGTCGAGGACCTGATCGACGTCTGGTTCGATTCCGGCGCGATGCCCTTCGCCCAATGGCACTACCCCTTTGAAAACAAGAAGGCCTTTGAGGAGAGCTTCCCGGCGGATTTCATTGCTGAGGGTGTTGATCAGACGAGAGGCTGGTTCTACACGCTGCACGCCATTGCGGCGTTGGTGATGGATGACGTCGCGTACCGGAATGTGGTCGTGAACGGACTCGTCCTTGACGCGAAGGGGGAGAAGATGTCGAAGTCAAAGGGCAACGCGGTGGATCCCTTTGAGACAATAGCGCGACACGGGGCCGACAACGTGCGCTGGTACATGATGTCCAACGCGCCGCCGTGGGAGAATATTCGCTTCGCGGAGCAGGGCCTCGTCGAGACCTACAGAAAGTTCTTCTCGACACTGTTCAACCTCTACGGTTTCTTCGCTACCTACGCAAACGTCGATGCGTTTGTGATGACCGCCGAGGTTATTCCGGTGGCAGATCGCCCCGAGATCGACCGGTGGATCATCAGTCGTCTCAATACTACCATCAAGGAGGTCGACGCCTCGCTTGCGGACTATCACCCGACGCGCGCGGCCCGGGCCGTTGAACGCTTTGTGGACGAGATGTCGAATTGGTACGTTCGCCGCTCGCGGCGTCGCTTCTGGAAAGAGGCAGGTAGCGACCAGGACAAGGTGGCAGCGTATCAGACCGTCTTCACGTGCCTGGTCAGCGTTGCGAGACTCATGGCACCGTTCGCGCCGTTTGTGGCTGAGTGGCTCTTCCAGAACCTGCAGCAGGGCGGCCCGGCGCCGTTTGTTCTGGCACGGTTCTTGTAACCACGGTAGCGACAGCGAACGCGGCGTCTCGGGAGGCCGGAGCACATGGCAAGCATAG
>JANQRN010000214.1 GCA_028284545.1 Rhodothermales bacterium
GACGACCCGCAGGATGCCTCGAAGCTGATGTCACGTGAACTCGCGGGCATCGCGTTCGACGAACCGGCCCCGGCTGTGGGCTCTGCCGGTATCGACGAGATGATCTTCGACATCGGGCTCTCGCGCTTGCGCCAACCCGGCATGAACTGGTACAGCGCGAAGCTCGCCGAGAACAACCCGGACGAGGCCCACTGGACCTACCGACGCTTCGTGCAGCCCGGCACCGACGGCTTCGTCGTGTGGCAGCCGAGCAGCCCTGAGAACGTCGCGAACCTCCCGCCCGAGTATTACGCTGAGCTTCGGCGCATCTGGCAGCACCGGCCCGACTTGGTGCGCCGCTTCGTCGAGGGTGAGTTCGGCTTCCAGCAGATCGGTCGCCCAGTCACACCCCAGTGGAACGACAAGATGCACCTGACGGTCGGGCTCAACCCCGTGCCTCGGGTTCCGCTCCACATCCTGTGGGACTTCGGCCACAACCCCACGGCTATCATCACGCAGAAGACCCCGATGGGCTCCTGGCTCGTGCTCGACTGCCTCGTGGGCGACGAGATCGGCGTGGAGGAGCTTGTGCAGGACGCCCTCAAGCCGCTACTCGTGGACCGCTACGGCTTCGGCAAGGGCAAGCGCCCACACGAACTGAAACACATAGGCGACCCCGCTGGTAAAGAGCGGGAGCAAACCTCGATCCACCGCAGCGCTGTGCGCTACCTCCAGAAAGAACTTGGGGGCTCGTGGCGGGCCGGGCCGGTCAAGCCGGTTGAGAGGATCGACCCGCTCCAGAGTGTCCTCACTCGCCTCGTCGGTGGAAAGGGACTGATCCAGGTGGATCGGCATCGAGCCGCAGCCGTGTGGCACGCGCTCCGCGGAGGCTGGCACTATCACATCAGCCGGAACGGGTTGGTGAGCGGGGTGCCGGTGAAGAACGTCCACTCGCATCCCGGCGATGCAATGGGCTACGGCGCTGCCGTGCTGTTCCCGATGGGGCGGCTAATCGGCGCGCATAAAGATTTGACCAGCAAAGTGCAGACGGCTAGTTTCTTTGGTCGGAAGCAGAACAGCGGCCCCTTGGGATTTGAGAGGCCCGGTGTTACAATGCCGAAGCACGGACAGAAAGCATAGGAGACTACGATGGCAGTTATTGATGCGACAGTAGTGCCGCAGGATGACAAGACCGTCATTATTACATGGACCGGTATTGGTAATGCTGACACGGGCACTCCTGTAAACGTCGCACGTTTTGAAGGCCTCTCCGTTCAGGCCGCAGGCACCTTCGCGTCTGGTACGGTCACGATGGAAGGTTCGAACGACGGCGGCTCCAACTATGGGGCGTTGGACGGTGGCGTTACACTCACAGATGAAACCGTCAAAGCGATCACTACGCCCAGTCAGGTCCTCCGACCTAACATGAGCGCGCACGCCGCAACCCTGACCGTTACGGTCATTGGCCGCATGAGTGCCTAATGGCGGACACAATCCCGACCATCAATCCGGCTGAAGCCTTCAAAACGCCGGAGCAGAAGAAGTCGCCGAACGACCCCGATGAGGTCGTGGCGGTTCTGGAGGGCTATCGCTTCGAGGCGACCGAGAACCGTAAGCAAGGCGACAACCCCCGCGACGAGAAGTGGGACCAGAACCTCGACCTCTACTGGAACCGGTTCGACTTCTCGGAGAAGGCCTCCTGGCAGGCCAAAGAGGTCATGCCGGAAGTGCCAACCTTCGTGGACCGCTTTGCCGCTGCGCTCAAAGAGGCGCTAATCGCAAACCCGGACGGCTTCTACGACATCGACGACCCGACCGACAAGGACGATGATCTCGCCCCGGCCATCAAGCGGATGACCGACACGTGGCTCACGCAGTGTGGCCGCAACCAACAGGGGCACGTTCTGAGCTTCGCGCCGGTGTTCGAAGAGCAGGTCAAGCTCGGCTCGCTCATGGCTATGTGCTCGACCGTCACGTGGCGGCACGACACCCCCAAAGGTCGGGTGTCCATCGAGAGCGTGGACCCGCGCAAGGTGTGGCTCGACCCCACCTTCCGGAACCTCTACCGCGTGCGCCGGATCGAGATCGACCGGCATGAGTTGCACGACCTTATTAAGATGACGGACAACAAGGGCAAGCCGCTGTTCAACCTCGAACAGATCAACGGCCTGATCACCCACGTCGCGCAAGAACAAGAGGCCGAGAAAGAAAAGCTCTCCGGCCACGGCCAGAAGACAATCGCCAAGCGGAACCCCGTGGTGCTTGACGAGTACATCGCAACCGTCGTCGCCCCCGACGGAACCGTCATCGCCAAAGACGCCGTGTGCGTGGTCGCGAACGAGAAGTTCCTGATCCGCGGCCCCGAGGCCAATCCCTTCTGGCACGGCAAGGACTGGATGGTATACACGCCGCTCGTGACGGCTCCGCTCTCCGTCTATGGCCGCACCTACATGGAGGACTTTGGCTCAGTCGCGAAGACCTTCAACGAACTCACCAACCTGATCATCGACGCCGTACAGACGTCGAGCCTCAAGGCTTTTGCCATTGCCCCCTCGTTGCTCGCTAACCCGCAACAGGCAGCCGAAGGAATACACCCGAACAAGATATTCATCCTCGAAGACGGCGTCCGCCCTGACGACTTCTGGAAGGCCATCGACCTAGGCAACCTTCCGCCCGAGAGCGTCAGCGTGTGGACCGCGATGAAGAACGAGCTTCGCGAGGCCGCAGGGATCAACGAAATCGGATTGGGCCAGTTAGCACCCAACAGCCGCACAAGTGCGACAGAAATTGCGTCGGCGCAGGAGAGTAGCTCTGCTCTGATCCGGTCAATTGCTCAGACCGTCGAGACCCGGTGGCTCGACCCCACGCTCGACATGGTCTGGAAGACTGGCGTACGACACGTCAAGAAGGACGACGAAGCCCTCCGGCGCGCAGCCGGGCCTGAGTTGTTCGACGCGCTGATCGGCAACCGGCGTGAACTGGCCAGCCGGGCGGTGACGTTCCAGGCTCGCGGCATCAGTTCGCTGATCCAGAAGTCGCGGCTCTTGCGGTCGGTGATGAACATCCTCCAGATTGTCGGCTCGAACGAACTGCTGTTGAAGGAGTTCCTCCAGGTGGCTGACATGCAGAAGCTCGTCCTTCTGCTCTTGGAGCTTTCCGACATCGACGTGCGACGGCTTCGGGCCTCTGACCGCGAAGCGGCTGTCCGCTCCATCGTCGAGCCCGCGCAACAGCGAGCGCAACAGGCCGCAGGCCAAGCCGGGCCGAACCTTCAAAACGAAGCTCAACAGCTTGCGGAGATCGCAGGCGCATTAGGAGGCGCAGGTGCCTAGAAAGATCAGGTCAAGCGATGACATCGGACGGCTTCTCTCCGGTTTGGCGGCGAGTACAAAAGGGTCTGGTGCAGTCGATCAGAACAATCCCTTCTCGAAGGCAGTCGGCCTCCCGAAGCGAAACCCGAAGAGAAAGAAGAAGCGTGGCAAAGTACAGCGTAAAACGTAAGAAGCGGAAGAAGAAGTAATGGCGCAACAGGAGAAGATGGACAAACTCGTGGCGCGGCTGAAGCTGCGGAAGTCCATCGACAACCCGATGGGTATCGTGCGGAAGGTCTTGGGCTCGCAGAAGTCCAAACCCGTGAAGGTGTCCCGCGCTACGCGCCGCAAAATCAAGAGGAGCTAACATGTCTGAAGAAGTCCCCGCTGCGGACGCCCTTGAGCTATCCGCAGTCGCCGCACATAGCCGTCTGGCAGCCCTTGCACCCGACCTGGACACGATGTTGGAAGGCATGGTAAAGGCCGTCGAGCGCCGGGTTCTGCAAGACCTGGACCGCATGGACCTCACGGAGCAAGCGGCACTTGCCGCGTGGCTCGAAATCGCAGCGATCCGCCGCTTGGGGCGGAGAGTGCGACAAAAGGTCTCCACCGGAGAGGCCCTGGGCGAGCAATATGCGCTCAAATTGGAGAGTGGACACCGCGAATAGTGGTGTGATACCGTTCCGGTAGCCGTGACAGAGGAAAAGAGGACTGAAAATGGCTAAGAAAGTGAATACGACCCCCAAAGCTGACGAGGGAGACAAGATTTTGTCGTCCCAACAGTGGCTCGACCAGCTAAATGCCGGTGCGAAGCCCGTTGAGGAGCCCGAAAAGAAGCCGGAAGTGGATGTGAACGCCCTTTCTGCCCGTCTGGAGGCTCTTGAGAAGCGAAATACCGCCTTGGAGCAGACAAATCTGTCTCTGATGGCCCAACCTGCTCCCGTTCAAGTTCAAACACCTGCACCAGCGCCCCAACCGGAGCCCGTAGACCTCTCAAACCTGCCCGATCCGGTCACGGACCCCGAAGCATACGCGAAAGCGCTCCAAGATCGCCTGTCGAAGTCGGTCGAGAGCCAAGTGACGGCCCAACTCGCTGCCACGGCCCCCGAACCGGACGATGGGATGGACGAAAAGCTCGCCGGTCTGTGGGAGGACTTCTCCGAGGCCCACCCCGACTACGCCAAGGAGACGGATCGGATGGAGTTCGTCGTGGACAAGATCACGAAGAAGGCATCTCGCCGTGGCGTGGACGTGAACCGTTATATGTTTGGCGCAGGCGACCAATTCTTCGATGACATCGTGAAGACGTATGACGAGACCTTCGGTGCGATCAAGGCCGATGGCAAGTCAGAGGAACCCGCCCCCAAGGGTGGTGAGGAGGAAGACGAGAACCGTACCGGAGGCATCTTCGGTGGGGTCGAAACTGGCGGACGTCCTACTGGTGGGGCGGACGAGAAACCTGGCGACATGATCGAAGACCTACACGCCCTTCAGAAGAAGAGTGGCTTCTGGTAGGAGTGTTGACAGTTTTGGGGGGTTAGAGTACCCTCCTAGTATGTCGAAAGTACATGTACCAGGAAACGACTAAGGAGCTAAGTAATGGCTTGGGTATTTGATGCCCCTAGCGGCACATTCAAAAACCACGCGCTTAGCACGAACATTCGTCGGGAAGCTCTCGAAGATGTTCAGTTCATGCGCTTTATGCGTGCTGAACCCGGCTACGGTAAGAACAAGGGTGAGAGCGTAACGATCACCCGCATCTTGCAGTTGCCACTTGCTACGCGTGTCAACGAGCAGGATCGTCTCCCGAGTGGTCGCCCGGCGATTGAGACCAAGCAGGTTTCTGTCAGCCAGTGGGGTTTCAAAATCCCGGTGACTGAGTTCGAGAAGAACCTCGCTCACTTCAATATTATGGACCCGTTCCAGGCATCGCTGCGTGATCAGATCGCGTTGACGATGGACAAGATGGCGGCTGATGCTCTCAAGCTCACCCCCATTAAGTATGTCCCGACCTCGACCGGTTCCACCACCACCACGAACGGCACCGCTGGTGCCACGTCAGACCGTAACTTGGGTATCCAAGACCTGCGGCGCATCTACGACGACCTTCGTGGTACGCGAAAAGCACCCCCGTTCCGTAACGGCAAGTATATCGGTATCCTCTCGACCCGCGCAGCGCGTGGCTTGAAGAACGATCCCGAGTACAAAGACTGGATCGCGCCCACTTCGAGTGAGCCGATGATGAACGGTCGCCTGAAGGACGTGGAAGGCTTCGCACTGTTTGAAAGCAACCACACGAACTCGCTGGCCGATCTAGTCGGTGCGTCCACGACTACGGGCGAAGCCGTCTTCTTCGGAGCGGACGCTGGCGGGCTTGTCCGAGTGCAGGACCCGGAAATCCGGGCAGGCATCCCCGAGGAGCTTGGCACCTTCCGCGAAGTCGGTTGGGTCGGCACCCTGGAAGCGTTCCTCACTTGGGAAAGCGCCTCCCTGGCTCGTGTCGTTCACGTAACCAGTACGTAAGGAGAGAAACATGACCACTAGTCTTGGAGTACGAGACGTCGTTCACACGGCGCAGGTCGATCTCACCAGCACTGGCGACACGATTGTTCTTACGCCGGGTGTTCCGATTGACGTCCTTCGGTGGGGTATCGTTGCTGATGCCCTGATCGACGTCGGTGCGGGCATGACGGTGAGCCTTGATCATCGTGTGACTGCTGGTTCTGACACTGGCCGTGTCGAAATCGACAGCTTCTCGCAGACTACGGACATCGCGGCTGGAGCCGGTGTGTCCCGACGCCTGACGGATGAGGCTGCCGCGACTACGGCGGTGGATGGTTCGACCGTCAACACCGGAGGCACCTCGCCTTATGAGGTGGACCCCGGCGAGCAGTTGGTGTTCGACGTTGACGATGCAGCTGATACGGCTGGCACCGGTTATGTGTTTATCGAGTATCTCGTTAAGCCCGCACAGGGCACGCGGTACACGACGACCATGACTGAGACCGCTGTAACGTAAGGAGGTCTAATATGAGCCTCTACGGAGCCTTCGATAAAACCAAGCACATGTCTGAGTTGGCGGACCCATTGGACACCCAGGAGGGTGTCCTCTCCCCCGCCGCTCGGCGTCAGCTTGTTATCGACAACATCTTCGGTACGTCCGGTTTTACGCTGGCGGAGCTTCAGGTCCTCGACGGCCTGACGGCGACGACGGCGGAACTGAACATCCTTGATGGTGTGACGGCAACCGCGGCTGAACTCAACATGGCTGCGGATAGCTCGGCTAACACCGAGATCGTCACCGGCGCAAACGTAATCACAGCCGCCGAGAGTGGGACTACCTACATTCTCAACGCGGCGACTGGGTTCGCGAGTACGCTCCCTGTGGTTGCGGCGGGCCTGCGGTTTACGTTCATTGTAGGGGCGACTGCTCCTTCGAGCGGCAACCATACGATTGTCCCGAACGCGGCGAACGACGACACCATCTACGGTGAGTACCTTGTGGCCGGGGCTACGGTCCCGGCTTCGGCAGAAGGCAGCATCAACGTCATCGCGAGCACCGCGCTCCCTGGCGATAAGATTGACGTCTTCTGTGACGGAACTAACTGGTATGTGAGTGGGGCAGCCGCCGCGTCTGGCGCTGTGACCTTCACCACCTAATGATCAGGGGGGCTTAGGCCCCCCTATCACCCCGAGGAGAACGCAATGCCTGCTATCACACAACAAGCTATTGATGTGCGTATCGCTGATCTCAAAGCTCAGCGTGAGCAATTCACCATGCGCCTAGCCGCCATCAACGGAGCGATCCAAGATTGCCTGGAGTGGCAGCGCGAGCTAGAGCGTCAAGAGGAGAAACCTGCACCGAAAGCGCGAGGTAAGGCAAATGGCCGAAAGAATTAACCAAGACCGAGGCGTGATGTTCAAGCCGCACCCTACCGGTGTGGACGTCTACATGTATCTGGACGAGCCGGGTGTGTACCGGAACGCCTTCGAGGGTCTTGTCTCCGAACAGATGGCTCAGGAGGCCGGTTTCGACACCGTGAACCTGGGCAAGGAAAAGCTGAAGAACGAGCGCCTCGCAGAGGCTCAGGCCTTGATCGAGAAAGAACTTGAGATTGCTGCTGCGGAGCGTGAAGTCGTCAAAGAGAACGGCGGCTTCAAGGTCTACCGCGTTGGGCTCGGCGGACATATCGTCGAGGACCCCGAAGGCAATGTGTTGACCGCTACGCCGATCCCCGAGGAACAAGCCTTTGTTCTGCTGGAGCGGTTGGTCCCACAAGAGGAAGCGCCTCCGCCTGCTAAGAAGGCTCCGGCGAAGAAGTCTACGGCCAAGAAGGCCGCAACCAAGGAGACTGAGAATGTCAACGAAGCGTCGAGGTAAAGGCGGCGGTAAATAGTTGCCCGTCCGGTAATGGGGAGGTCTTTCACGGGCTTCCCCATTATGCTATCATCTGCTCATGGCGACTTATTCAGCAATACAGACCGAAGTGCGGGCGAATATCATTGACCTGCCGACCACGGTGACGAACGCCGTGCCTGACATCGTGAACCAAGCGATCCGCAAAATCCAAGAGGATCACAACTTCTACATCATGGAGGCCCTGACCACGGCGGCTACGACCGCAGCCGCTACGCGGGTGCTCAGTGCGGCCCCTTCCGACTTCAAAGAGTTCCGCGGCGACCCGTACTACGTTGAAGACGACGGTGATCGTGTGGACATGGCAATTGCCCCCGACAGGGAAGCCGCAGAGAGGGCCTTCTCCGTTGACGATACCAACGACATTGGAGAGCCCTGTCTGCTCCTGCTCTCGGAGCCGAGCGACGACGACGGAACCCGCAACTTCGAGGTGTTCCCGTACAGCGACGGCGCGTCGGACTATTCAGACGGCGAGTACCGTGTCCGGGTGCCGTATTGGAAGTACCTCGCGGACCTGAGCGCGGATGACGATAGCAACTGGTTCACGGTCAACGCGGTGGACTATGTGGTGTTCAAAGCCACGGCTGACGGCTTCTGGAAAGACTGGGACGAGGAGCGCGCGACGGTATGGGAGCAGCGGGCCGCATCTGAGAAGGCGCGAGTGATCAAGGCTGACAAGTTGCTGCGGATGAGCACGACCGATACCCTTGCCGTACACAAGGGCGCGCGGGCTGTTAAGATAGGGGCATAGGATGGCGACAGCACCTTTTGATATTGACGAGACAAAGCCGGGCGATAGCGATATTGTTTCCCAACATCCGTCCAACGCGCGAACTATGCGCGACGTGGTGGAGAGTTGGCTATTGGTCAACCACGACACGAATGGCTTCCACAAGCATGTAGAGTTCGCAGACGTCTCGGGCACCCCTCCGACGATCACGGCGAACAACCTGGGTCTGTGGAACGACGGACAGGTGTGGAAGACGCGCAACGGCACCGGGAGCGTCACGAACCTTCAAGATGACATCGGTGCGCCCGCTGGCTCGATCCTTATGTGGCCGACTGGAACTGCCCCGACTGGGTGGCTTCTGTGTAACGGACAGGCCGTCTCTCGAACCACATACGCGGCCCTGTTCGCGATCATCAGCACGGACTACGGCGTAGGCGACGGCTCGACTACCTTCAACCTCCCTGACTTCCGCGGCGAGTTCGTCCGCGGCACCGACAACGCCGCAGGCAATGATCCTGACGCAGGCACCCGTACCGACCGGGGCGACGGCACCACAGGCGACAGCGTGGGTACAAAGCAGGCTAGTGAGTACGAGAACCATTCGCACGGCGTCACAGACGGTGGCCATAGTCATGCTTGGACGAACGACTGGGAAGACCTTACGACCAACGCCGGTACTGGTGGTGCACTTCCAAACCAAATTAGGTACAATGCCTCGGCTGGTCCTCCGGCGAACGACGAGCCCCTGGCAAGTGCTACAACCGGTATCACGGTTGACACCTCAACCACAGGCGGAACGGAAAGCCGTGGCCGTAACATCGGCATGAACTTCATTATCCGCACCTAGGAGGTCGTATGCCTCTTGAGAAGAACACAGTCGTTCAGCCGAACCTGGGCCTCTATCTTGGCTCGTCTTCCCTTACCGTGCCCAAGCGCGGCTTGAAGGACGGCCTGAACTTCCGCGTCAAAGAGGGTAAGCTGAACAACCTCAACCTCGGTTGGGAGACCTTCTCGGCTGCCGATTTCACGCTCGATGGGCCGGTTGTGCTGATCGACCAGTTCTTCATTCGTGGCATCACGGAGAAGTTGATCTTCGGGACCCTCGACAATCTCTACGTCTACGACGAAGGCACCGACACGAACGCCTTTATCACCCCCAGGTACGAGACCGGTACGGTCGCGGTGAGCGCCGCGGACCCGGCTGTGGTTACAGGCTCGGGTACTTTGTGGAACACGAACACCAACCTTAAGGCGGGTGACAA
>JANQRN010000216.1 GCA_028284545.1 Rhodothermales bacterium
GGCGACTATCTGGGTTCGCTCCCGTTCAACGGCTTTGTCCTGATGTGGCTGTCCCACGCACTGGGCGCGGCGGTCGCAGGATTCACGTGCGTAGCTATGTCGCGCGATATGTGGCGCGCCGGGCCAATTATGCTCGGTGTCCTGTTGCTTGCCGCGGGTGCCGTGAACCTCGTCATGGTCCCCCACCCGCTGCTCTTCGCAATAGTCGATGTAGTTTCGTATTTGCCCGCATCACTGCTCGGAGGCGGTATCGCACTCCAAGTGTTTTCATCGCGACGACCCACCAAGGCACCCGTGAACTGATATGTCAAGACTGTACAGTGACCTTGCGGATTGGTGGCCGCTTCTGTCTCCACCCGACGGATACGCCGCTGAAGCCGCGGTGTTTAGCAAGCTTCTGCTAGAGTCAAACCCCGGTCCAAGACGTAGCCTCCTGGAGCTTGGTAGTGGTGGAGGCAACAACGCCCTGCACATGAAGCGGCACTTCGACTCGACGCTGGTCGATCTGTCTTCAGGTATGCTCGCGGTAAGTGAGAAGTTGAATCCAGATTGCCGACACGTACTTGGTGACATGCGCGACGTGAGGCTCAACACGCAGTTCGATTGCGTCTTTATTCACGACGCCATTGCCTATATGACAACTGTATCCGACCTGCAGCGTGTGGCCCGGACCGCCGCGGCGCACCTGGTCGATTCGGGTGTCGCGCTGTTTGTCCCGGACGATGTCGCCGAGACTTTTTCTCCTCATACGTCGCACGGCGGGAGCGACGGCGAAGACGGACGCGCCATGCGATACCTCGAGTGGGTGCATGATCCTGATCCGAAAGACACTACGTGCGAGGTGGACTACGCCTTCCTGATGAGGGATGCCTCGGGGAAAAAGCAGGTCGTTCACGATTCGCATCTGTGCGGACTCTTTCCGCGGTCAATATGGCACGCCGTCTTCACCGAGGCGGGACTCACCGCAGTTGAGCACAATCCGACCCTGCCCACTGGCGAGACGCTCAATGCATTCGTGGTGCACCATACGGAAAAGGGCACGTAGCCGTGAGCACTTCAGATCCTCGGGAAGACCAGATCAAGCAATCGTGGAGGGCGAATGCCGAGCCGTGGGCCCGAGCCATCCGGGCCGGCGCCGTCGGCAGCCGCGAGCGGGTCACGAACGACGCAGTCGGTGCGGCAATCCTTGAGTCAGACCCAAAGTCTGTACTCGACGTGGGATGCGGCGAAGGCTGGTTGGGCAGAAGGCTTTCCAGCAGCGGCATCAGCGTCGTCGGCATCGACGGCGAGCCAGCCCTGATCGCAGCCGCACGCGAGGGAGGCGGCGGACATTATGCCGTGATGGACTACGAATTGCTTTGCGACCCCGAGGCAGTTCGCACGGAGCTGGCTCGGATCGGTGCCCCTTCGTTGACGAAGTTTGACGCAGTCGTCTTCAACTTTTCGCTGATCGGAGAACTGTCGGCCAAGGCCGCCCTCGCGGGCGCAACGCAACTGGTCGAAGCCCACGGACAACTCGTGATTCAGACGCTGCACCCGGAAAGTACCAACGCGTTGCCGGGCAACGCATCTGCTGGTGGCGCGCGGCGCCGAAATGACGTAGACGGATGGCGGCAAGGATCGTGGGTCGGCTTCGAGCACCTCGGGTTCGACCAACCAGCGCCGTGGTACTACCGATCTTTGGAAAGCTGGAAGCAACTCCTCAGCAAGGTTGGTCTGTCGATAACGGATCTGCAGGAACACCGTGATCCGGAGTCGGGAGTGCCGGCCTCATTGATCTTCGTGTGTCGCCTCGAGGACCGCCCCGACCACTGATCGGCGCAGTTCGCTGAGATCGTTGTAACGCCCATCGGCGTTCACACCGAGATGCTGCCGGTTCGTAAGCAGGATCACGCTCACGCCACGAGCGGGTATACCGAGAGCAAACGTCCCGGTGAATCCCGTGTGGCCGAACGAGCCGGAAGGAAGAAGCGCTCCAGCCGGGACCGGAAGCAGGTCGGCGGACATTATCCAGCCGAGCCCTCCTCCGTGTGCATCCGGCGTCAAGAACCGTTCAATGGTATCACGCGACGGCACCGCATGGGAGGCGCGGACGGGCTGACGATTGACGAGAGCGTCGAGGAGCACCCGAAGCTCGTCAGCCGGCGCGAAGAGTCCGGCATGCCCGGCAGCGCCACCAAATGCATGGTAGGCGTTGCCATCGTTCACCTCTCCGACGAGCACCCGATTCCGCCAGCCTACAAACGACTCGGGGTCTTCGTCGCAAACGTATCCAAAGTTGTCGTCAGCGACCATCCGGCGCTCAAACGGATTCCCGTGCGAGGTAGCTACGAATCGCCGCGCTCCCGCCGGAGCGCCAGTCGGCCTATACCCGGTGTGATCCAGCCCTAGCGGCGCGTACATCTCCGACTTAGCAAAAGCGTCAAGCGACTCACCGCTGACCTTCTCGACGATGCGACCAAGTATCTGGAACCCCAGGTCGCTGTACTTCCGCTGCTTGCCGACGGGAAACAGCAAGGGCAGGTCCCGGATGTGCGCATACGCATCGTCCGCGTTTGCTGCGTGGTAGTATGTCGGCTCCCATTGCGCTAGACCGGACGTGTGCCGCAGCAGCATCGTAACCGTGATGCTGTCTTTCGACGGACCGCGGAAGTCGGGCAAGTATGTGTTTACCGCAGCCTCGAGATCAACGTCGCCCCGGTCGACGAGAAGCATCATCGCGTACGTGGTGGCGAACACCTTTGTCAGCGAGGCAAGGTCGAAGACGTCGGCGGTCGTCATCCGTACCGGTTCCGCAAGCGTGTTACCATCAAACGTGCGGAGCTCGGCGAACCCGTATGCTTCAAGGAACTCTACCTCGCCCCCGACACTGATCAACGCAACTGCTCCCGGGACTACGCCATCCGCTACCGCTCCCTGAAGGACCGAATCCACGGCCGCAAAGCGGGCGCTCGACGACGTGCGCGCGGTTTGGTCGGTCGCGCACGAACAAAGGAACACGCTCGTCGCCCCAAGGACGACGAGTCGTGACCAGGAACTGTAAGGCCTGCTAGATCGCTGGGTCAGCGGGCGTGTTCGGGTTGTTGTCCCGCTCGGTCTGCGGGTACGGGTAGAAGTTGCGATTGCGTTCGAACGAATCGAAGCTGGCCGGCGACGGCGGCGCGGGTCGATTGAAACGGCGGCTGTCTTCCAGTCCAACGCCTGTCAAGAAGAGTTCGATTCGCCTGTTTCTGTAGATGGCTTCAAGCACAGCCTCGTCGGTCTGTGCGCCTGAGTACGCGGGCAGCCCGGCGTTGACGCCAAACGGATCGTTCGTCTTCTGCAGGACCATGTTCAGTTCGGTAATAGCCGCAGGTACGTCAGGCGTGCGCGCCAGTGCCTCCGCCTTGATGAGATACATCTCACCGGGGAGGTACACCGGGATGGGCTCGTCGATCACGTCATAGAAACCGCGCATCGTTTCGACGGGAATGCGGGAGGATTCGCCGATTTCGTCGCGGGCCTCGATATAGAACGCCACCCGTCCGTCAGCCGCATCGACGACAAATTCATTGGGGTCGAAGCCAAAGTTGTCAACCGGACGGAGCGTTGCCGGCTCTTCTGTCGTCTGCAGGTAAAGCGGATTCTCGTTTCCGTTGCCCGCGTCGTACGCAAACACGGAGATTGACGACGGATCCGCCAGCGCAGCGTCGGCCGCAGCGATCGCCGCTGAGTAGTTCCCCAGGTACAGGTTGTACCGCGCGAGGTATGCGTTCATCGACTGCCGCAGGTCGAAGTCGGACGTACCAAGAACGCGGTTC
>JANQRN010000220.1 GCA_028284545.1 Rhodothermales bacterium
CGAACTGCTCGCCACCCGCAAGAACGACGGTATCGTTGCGAGCAACGAGGTGCATTTCGA
The DNA here is from genome assembly GCA_028284545.1 of Rhodothermales bacterium. GTDB lineage: Bacteria > Bacteroidota > Rhodothermia > Rhodothermales > JABDKH01 > JANQRN01. The sequence continues at coordinate 61 of JANQRN010000220.1, forward strand.
TACGACTTTCGTCCACGTTGAAGAATGAACGGTGTTCAAAATCGTCAACAACAAACTTGACGTCATCGTATCGATTCAAATGAACCAGCATGTTCACGTTGAATGCGGCGGTGACACCTGCTTCATCGTTGTACGCGGCATTGAGGATGGCAGCGTCCTTTACAAGGTCGATACCTACCACGAACTGCCCATTACTCCCCATCTTGTCCCGGACACGACGCAGCAACGAGGGGATGCCGACCGGAGTGAAGTTGCCGATCGAAGAACCCGGAAAGAAGACCACCGTGCGATCGCCCGCGGCGGAATCCGGTATCGAAAACCGCCTCGTGAAATCAGCGACGTGGGGCACAACCTGTATCTCCGGATACTCGAGTGCAAGCCGCTCCGCAGCGTCAGACAGAAAGTCAGCCGAGATATCGACTGGGACGTACGACGCGGGCTTGACCAGCGCGTCGAGCACAATCCGCGTCTTTGTGCTACTGCCACTACCGAGCTCAACCAGGCGGGCGCGTGGACCGACATGCTTCGCCAACTGCGGAGCAACGTCGCGTAGCAGACGCGTTTCCGTTCGAGTGACGTAGTACTCTGGCGTTGCGCAGATCTCCTCGAACAACTCGGATCCCCGCCTGTCGTAGAAATACTTTGCGGGGAGTACACGCGGGCGCTGTCCCAGTCCCTTTGCGACGTCGGCCGCGACGCCACCCTCTAGATCAACCTGCATTAGCCCCTCGCCTCGCGGCCGCGACCGCTGCCGTCATCAGCCAGGCGGATTCCGTTGAATTGCCAGCGCGCCGCCGTATGAAAGAAGTTTCTATACGTCCGACGCATCTGCGACAGGCTCGTTGCACACGAACCACCGCGGAGCACGTATTGGTTGCACATGAACTTGCCGTTGTACTCCCCGAGCGCACCCGCCGCGGCGCGATACCCGGGATAAGGTGCATATGCACTCTGCGTCCACTCCCAGACATCTCCGTAGAACTGCCTGGAGTCTCCAGAGGCGCGGGGGTGAAGCGCACCCGACTCGATGTAGTTGCCGGCCCTGTCAAGTTCACCGGCAGCGACTTCCCATTCATGCTCGGTCGGCAACCGCATACCTGCCCAACGGGCGAACGCGTCGGCCTCAAAGTAGCTGACATGACAGACAGGCTCTTCTCCCCTGACCGGCTCGAGGCCGAACAACGTGAACTGCGACCAACCCGCGTCAGACCGCTCCCAGTAGATCGGACTGTCCCACTTATCCGCCTCGACGATTGCCCAGCCCTCTGACAACCACAGCTCAGATCGACGATATCCGCCGTCCCGGATGAACTCCAGGTACTCACTGTTCGTCACAAGTCTGTCAGCGATACGCACCGGTTCGATAAACACGCGGTGTCGTGGACCCTCGTTGTCGAAAGCAAAGTCCATCTCATCCGTACCGATCTCGTAAATCCCCTCATCGATATCCAGCCAGCCCATGGGGCGACTGTCGGACGACTGCCCGTCGCGGTTAGCAAAGACGGGATTCAAGGGATTCTGCCAGAGCACATGTTTGATGTCGGTGAGGACAAGCTCCTGATGCTGCATCTCATGGTGCAGACCCAGTTCAATCGTTGTCGCTACGCGCTCAAGTTCAGCGCCTTCTAGGCGACCGAGCAGCTCGACGACTCGTCGGTCGACTTCATCCCGGTAGGCGCGAATCTCGGCTACGGTCGGCCGCGAAAGGATTCCGCGACGTGGTCGACTGAAGCGCTCGCCGGCCTGGACGTAGTAGGAATTAAACAGATAGGGGTAGTCTTCATTGAACGGCTGATAGCCATCCACAAACCCGTTCAGCACGAAAGTCTCAAAGAACCAGGTTGTATGCGCTAGGTGCCACTTAGTGGGAGATGTATCCTCCATCGACTGGATCACCTGGTCTTCAGCTGCAAGCCGATCGGTGATCCAAGTCGTACGCGTACGTATCGCGTGAAAACGGGCGGCAACGTCTTCGGCTGAAGCGCGCGTGCGGTGGTCCGTCAGCGTCGGAACCGGGGTACTGAACGGCTCGGCGATCTGCATCAATTCTCTACGGATGGGACAATTTTGGCGGGAGCGTTGTCAACGGGCAAGGTCTGGTTTGGGTCCGCGATCAAGCACCCTTTTCGTACCTTTGCATCGAAAATGCGCGTCAACCAATCCGTACCTCGCTGAAGTGGAACCTGACTTCCCGGCACCTTCTTCGCCTCCGCTGCCGGCGGGATCTTCCGAGCGCCTGGACGTCGCGCTACAGCGCCTTTCGCCAGCGATCGTCAACGTCTGGATGATCAAGTCGGGTATCGCGGCATTACTCATCATACTCGCGGCGGGCGTCTACGATCTCGCGACTGCGCTCACGGGCAACGGTGGTGTTCTCCCCGCAGGTGTTGTGTCCTTCGTCATTCTGGTACTTGCCATCACCATGGCGATAGGCGTCCCGCGACTCCGATACAAGTTCTGGCGCTACAGCCTCCAGGACGAAGAACTGTTTCTGGAACGCGGAATCTTCAACCGCGTCAAGACGGTCGTCCCGCTACGACGGATCCAGCACCTCGACGTGTCCCAGGACATCATCGAACGAGAGTTCTCACTGGGCAAACTGATCGTCCACACGGCTGGAACAAGAAGCAGCGACGTCGTCCTCCCCGGGCTGAACATAGATGAAGCGAACAGGCTTCGGGACGTGGTGAAAGACTACATAATTGAAGACGCAGTGTGACCGAGTTCGACGCACCTACGCCAAAGGCAGACGCGGAGTGGAGCCGACTTCACCCGATAACGCTTCTGCAGCGATTCATACTGAGTCTTCCGGGTTTTGCAGCCGTGCTGCTGGCTACGTACCGGTCGCCGGATTCGGCCAACTGGGCCTCGCTTATTGCCACGATCCTCTATGCAGTGGTCGCCCTTCCACTCATCTACCTCCGGTATGCCCGGTTTCGGTACCGGATTACTGAAAAGGAGCTCGTCATTCAGAGCGGCGTGCTCACGCGTCAACATCGAAATATTCCGCTGGAGAAGATCCAGAACGTATCCGTGGTTCAGCGACTACTTCCACGGCTTACCTCAACCGCAAGCGTCCAGGTGGTCACGGCCGGTAGCACGACGGCTGAGGGCGTATTGGAATTTGTGTCTCTTGGCGAGGCGCGGCGTATTCGCGAAATCGTCCGGGCCTACAAACGTGTCGGAGGCGCTGTTTCGGGAACGGTCGAGACGCCCGAGCCGGAGGCCACGGTTGAGGACGAGCGGCAACTGCTTCTCAGACTCGGCATTGGACGCGTGTTGCTCTCAGGAGCATTCCGATTCTCGCTTCTCTACATCGCCATTATCTTCTCCCTACTGCAGTTCTTCCAGCCCGACCCCGAGGTGATGACGCAGTGGTTGCTGCAGGAACGATATGATCCGTTCGTTGCCGCTGTGCGCGCTGCCCCGGCGATCGCAGCGTTCATCGCCGTCCTCGCGGCCGCCCTCCTTTCCTGGTTCAGCGGAATCGTCGTGAACCTGAACAAATTCTATGGCTTCACGCTCTGGGACGAAAAGGACAAGGTCGCAAAAAGGACGGGCCTTCTGACAGTATCAGAACGCTCTATCCCCAAGCGCCGGATCCAGGCTGTGATCGTCAAATCCAACCCGGTGATGTCAGCCTTCGACTGGTTCTCCGCAAACGTGCAGATGATCGGGCACGATGTGAATCAGCAAGGGCACGCGGTCGTTGCGCCGTTCGTGCGGTGGAGTGAGTTTGACGAAATCCGTCGGCACCTGACGTCCGTTTCGGTGCCTGCAGAGCTGAGACGCGTCTCTGTGCGTAGGGCCGGTCGACTGGCAACCAGGTACACGGCGGCGGTAGTCGCCGTGACTGTCGCGTTATACTTCGTATGGGATCTGTGGTGGACGCCGCTATGCCTCGTTCCGCCCCTCCTGTTGCTTGCCTGGTTGCAGTGGCGTGCACACATGTTCGGCCTATCGGAGTCTGGGCTCGTCGTACGTCGCGGCGTGGTCAAGAAGCAGATGTGGATGCTGCCGTACAACAAGATGCAGGTCTTCTACACGATGCAATCGATCTTCCAGAGACGTCGGGACCTGCGATCGGTACACGTCGACACGGCCGGCGCTTCAGCGGTTTCGAATGTGACGATACACGACCTGCGAACCGAGGACGCGGCGGAACTACTGGAAACGCTGTATTCCCGATTCACCGCCCATACGAAGTGACAGCCTCCACGCCCTCCGTGCGGACGACGCATAGACCGAGGTACAGTATGGCCGGGATGGTCTTTCGATATGCCGGGCCTTGAAGGTCTAGCGCCGTGAAGGAAATCGAGCCTGCCCACGCCAGCGGGCCAACCCAATTGACCCACCAGGGGAGCCGACCCGCCAGCAGAGCAAAGAGGCGTGCAGCAAGTTGTTCGCCGATGATTCTCGCGATCGCTGAGAAGACGACGCGTTTGATCAAGCCTTCAACAATGACCGCGCTAAAGGCCTGCACAGCCACAGGGAGAGCGAAGACACCCGCAGACCGCTGAACGAAGCGGGCGGCCTGGTCGGCGTCGACGCCCAACTCTACAAGCAAGCGTTGCTGCTCGTCCCTCTCCATGCGCGCAAAGGCTACAGTGGCGTAAGAAACAGCGAGTTCGGCCATCATCTCGTCGACCGGCGCCGCGCGATCGACCCGCAACCCGAGTTTTCGGGCAACGTCCTCAACAACTAGCCTCAGTGGCAACCCTCCCCTTCCGCGCTGGACTTTGCGCGCGGCGAATGCTATGTCTGAGCTACCGAGGTAACCGATCGTAGAGTCCAGCGCTAGCTGCAGCTGTTCGCGTATCGCGGGGTCGCCTGACTGCTCGTACTCGCCGGCGAGGTCTGCAAGCCGTCGATCTGGATTAACGTTAAACGGGCTTCTGGTGACCTCAGCCAGGAAGCTGTAGTCAGCAGGCTCAAGGTACTCGTAAAGACGCGTCGTTCGGCTCATCCCGGGATCCCGATAGATCGGTGAGGCGGTTTGGAGAGGTACGCTCGTGATTCGGCATTGTTACAGGCGATTTACGTACATTCGGCCTCGCGAAAAAGTACTTCGATGTTTCCTCGATCAGCAGGCATTCTACTCCACGTTACCTCGTTGCCCAGTCGCTTCGGCGTTGGCGACCTTGGCCCGCACGCCCATCGGTTCGTCGATTTCCTCCACAATGCGGGGCAGACCTACTGGCAAGTGCTGCCTCTGGTACCGGTAGGTTACGGGGATTCCCCCTACGCGAGCCCGTCCACCTTCGCCGGAAACAGCACGCTGATTAGCCCCGACGTGCTGGTCGATTGGAATCTATCGAGCCGTGAGGCGCTCCAGGACTTCGAGTTGGACGCGACTGACCGCGTCTCATTTGAGACGGCCGGAAGGAACAAGAAGATTATTGTCGCGCAGGCTCGAGAACGATTTGAACTGGAACCCGGAACGGCAGCGGATGAATTTGATCGCTTCTGCCGGGCCAACTCTGCCTGGTTGGAGGACTACGCGCTTTTCATGGCGATAAAACATGCCCATGGTGAGCGAGCATGGACGGAGTGGCCCGTAGCTCTTCGAGACCGAAGACCTGAAGCGATCGGCCAGGCGATTCAGCTGCTGGCTGACGAAATTGCGGACCAGAAGTTCGGTCAGTTCCTGTTCTTCAAGCAATGGAAAGCATTGAAGGCGTACTGCAACTCCAGGGGAGTTAACGTTGTCGGGGACATTCCAATTTACGTCGCGCACGATAGCGCGGACGTCTGGTCAAACCGGAGTCTGTTTCGACTCAATGACGACGGCTCCCCGACAGTGGTCTCCGGCGTGCCGCCCGATTACTTCTCAGAGGATGGCCAGCGCTGGGGCAACCCGTTGTACCGATGGGATGTCATGCACGAAAGCGGCTACGATTGGTGGATTCAGCGAATGCGGGCCGCCCTCGGGATGTACGATGTCATCCGGCTCGACCACTTTCGGGGGTTCGAAGCGTACTGGGAGGTGCCGGCGAACGAACGTACTGCCCGCAACGGACGGTGGGTGCCCGGACCGGGTGCCGCACTCTTCGACGCGCTACACGGCGCTATTGGGCAGATGCCAATTATTGCCGAGGACCTCGGCCTGATCACTGACGGCGTTCGCGAGCTCAAGGCACGCTACAATTTCCCGGGAATGGCAATTCTTCAGTTTGGTTTTGACTCCGATCCGTCCAACGCCTTTCTCCCCCACAACTACTCGCGCAATCTATGGGCCTATACCGGCACGCACGACAATGAGACCGTGCACGGTTGGTACGCAGGCGAAAAGAACACGACGCAGACGAGAGATCAGGTGGAGCGCGCGCGGGAGTACTGCAGAACCTACCTCAGGGTCCGCGATGACGAAGTTGACGATCTTCACTGGTCGTTCCTGCACGCACTGTACGCTTCCATTGCAGACGTGAGCATCGCGCCACTTCAGGATGTTCTCGGCCTGGGTGCAGACGGCCGCATGAACGAACCCGGTTCGGTGGGCAAGAACTGGGTGTGGAAGCTGAAGGACGACAGCTACCAAGAGTTCGCCCCGCGCCTGCGCGCCCTGGCCGAAACCTTTGGCCGCGCTCACGCCACGTAGGCGATCACTCGTGTGTCGCCGACATCACCGAGATTGAATGCGCTGGGACGAAGACATTGCTGCCGCCGGCGACATCTTCAGCAGACTCGTCCTCAGATCGTACGTGCCGCCAGGACTCATCAGGGACGGGTGGTAGTGGCGCAACGAATCGCGCCGACTGGTCACCAGGGTTAAACAAGACCAGGAACGTCTCGTCTGAACACAACACGCCCATCGCATCCGTGTCGACAATCCGATCTCCCCTCAGGACCATCCCGATCGGCTGGCTGCCGCTCTCGTGCCAATCATCGTGCGTCAGCTCACGACCGTCCGGATGCCACCACGCAATATCTTTGACGCCGCCACCCTCGTCGATTCCCGTGAGAAACCGACGGCGCCGAAAATTTGGATGCGCCTTCCTGAATGCAATTGCCCATCGAACAAAGCCAAGGAAGGCGTCGTCGCGCTCGTCCAGGCTCCAGTTGTACCACGTGAGCTCTGAGTCGTGACAGTAAGCATTGTTGTTGCCATGCTGCGTCCGCCCAATCTCGTCGCCCCCCAGCAGCATGGGTACGCCCTGGGAAAGGAGGAGCGACATCATTAGCGAGCGTCTGGCGGCATCTCGTTTGGCCAGTATTTCCGCGTCTTCAGTTGGTCCCTCTACACCGAAGTTTCGGCTGTAGTTGGGCTCGTGACCGTCACGGTTCTCTTCCAGGTTCGCGTGATTGTGTTTTTGTTCATACGAGACAAGATCACGCAGGGTGTAGCCGTCATGTGCCGTGACGAAGTTGATAGATGCAGATGGCGATCGCTCTGAGTGTTGGTACAAGTCACTCGAGCCGGCTATTCGTGAGGCGAACTCACCGTGCACGTGCCCGTCGGTCCGCCAGTACCGTCGCACTGCGTCTCGATACTTCCCGTTCCATTCTGTCCAAAGCCACGGAAACGCGCCGACCTGATACCCTCCCGGACCAACGTCCCATGGTTCTGCAATCAGCTTCACCTGACTGAGGATGGGATCCTGTTGGATGACCTGAAAGAAGGCAGACAACATGTTGACATCGTACAAGTCGCGTGCGAGCGCAGAGGCAAGGTCAAACCGGAAGCCATCAACGTGCATTTCGGACGCCCAATAGCGAAGGCTATCCATGATCAACTGCAACACGTGCGGGTTGCCGACATCGAGGGTGTTGCCCGTTCCTGTGTAATCAATGAGCCGCCGCGGCTCATCAGGATCCTCCTTGTAGTATGCAAAATTGTCGAGGCCGCGCATCGACAACGTCGGGCCAAATGAATTGCCTTCACCCGTGTGGTTGTAGACGACGTCAATTATTACCTCCAGGCCCGCGGCATGGAGGCCTCTGACCATTGACTTGAACTCCCGTACGACCCCACCCCCAGCCGTGCTCGCGTACGTAGGTTCAGGTGCGAAGTAGGATAGCGTATTGTAGCCCCAGTAATTCGTCAGGCCTTCCTTCGCCAGCCGGTGGTCATTTACTTTGGCGTGTACTGGCAAGAGCTGGACGGTCGTGACCCCGAGCCGCTTCAGGTGGTCAGTGATCGGGTCCGAGATGAGTCCGAGGTACGTTCCCCGCAGTTCTTCAGGCACATCCGGATGCAGCTTCGAGATCCCTTTCACGTGGGTCTCGTAGATCACAGTCTCATCCCACGGGACACCCAGTTGTTTGTCGCCAGCCCAGGTGAAGCTACTGTCGACTACTTCACCAAGCGGGGCGAATGGCGCCGAGTCAATCGTGGAATAGGATGCGTCGATGTCCTGGTGCCCCAGCAGGTAACCATACAGCGCGTCGTTCCAGCGCAGGTTTCTTCCGAGGGCCCTTGCGTACGGGTCGAGCAGGACCTTGTATGGATTAAACCGGTGTCCGCGATCGGGCTCGTACGGCCCGTACACGCGGAATCCGTATAACTGGCCGGGCATCAGCTTCTCGACGTAGCCATGCCAGATTGGTCCTGTGCGGTGACTCAGGATGATCGACGTCGACGGCTCCCGCGCATCGGCATGGTCGAACAGGACGACCTCGATTTGTTCTGCGTGAGCTGAATAGACGGCAAAGTTCACCCCAAGTCCGTCCCATCCAGCCCCAAGTGGGTACGGTCTTCCCGGTCTTGCGCGCACTCCCGATGTCCTCTTGAACGTATTACTGAATTGGCCAATCTACGTCGCAGGCTGCTGCGCGTTTCTTGCTTCCGTATACTCCCCCGAGAACGAACTGTGCGCTACTCCAATATCCGAAGCTTCTATGGCATGGCTCACGAAGGGACAAGTCGACAAATGGAACAACGGCACGTTCTACGAGGCCTACAAGAAGCTTGGCGCCCATCCAAACTCGAGAGGCACGCGGTTTGCCGTTTGGGCTCCTCACGCCGAGTCGGTGTCGGTCATTGGTTCGTTCAATAATTGGGCGCCAGGGGCAACACCTCTCGCCCGTGACGATCGAACCGGGATTTGGGAAACATACGCGCGGGGAGCTAAGGATGGCGCCGCGTACAAGTACCACGTCACGCGAGGGCGGTTCGTGTCAGACAAAGCCGACCCCTGGGGGTACGCGATGGAGGGCCCGGCTGAAGGAGGACACGACGTCCATGGTCTGTCGTCCATAGTGAATGGTCTCGACTACCAGTGGTCGGATTCAGACTGGATGGCTAACCGGCTCGGTCCCGGAACGCTCGACCAGCCCATTTCGATATACGAGATCCACCTTGGTTCCTGGCGTCACTCCGCTCCGGGTGCTTCTCTCTCGTATCGCGAGATTGCCGAACCACTTGCCGACTACGTCAGCGGGCTTGGGTTCACACACGTGGAGTTCCTGCCAGTTATGGAACACCCGTACTACGGATCCTGGGGATATCAGGTCACCGGGTTCTTTGCGCCCACGCATCGATACGGATCGCCTCAGGACCTGATGTTTCTGATCGATACGCTTCATCAACGCGGAGTCGGCGTCATCGTTGACTGGGTCCCTGCACACTTTGCAACCGACCCGCAGGGGCTCGTTTTCTTCGACGGTCAACCGCTCTACGAATACGAAGACCCGGTAATGCGACACCACCCCGACTGGGGTACATACGTCTTCGACTACGGCAAACCGGGCGTACGCAACTTCCTTATCTCAAACGCGAACTTCTGGTTCGACAGGTACCACGTAGACGGCCTGCGAACGGATGCCGTTGCATCGATGCTGTATCGCGACTACTCGCGATCAAACTGGACCCCAAACCAGTACGGCGGACGCGAGAACCTGGAGGCGATTTCGTTCATGCAGGAACTCAATGCTTCGGTCTATGCGCGTCATCCCGAGGTGCAGATGATTGCCGAGGAGTCCACGGCCTGGCCCGGTGTCACGTCTCCGACGCACGCCAATGGTCTCGGATTTCTGTATAAGTGGAACATGGGCTGGATGCACGACACGCTCAAGTACATGGAGGAAGATCCGCTGTACCGGTCTCATCACCACGACACGCTGACGTTCCCTCTTATCTATGCGTTCTCCGAGCAGTACATCCTACCGCTGAGCCACGATGAGGTAGTGCACCTGAAGGGCTCACTCTGGAACAAGATGCCAGGAGACGAATGGCAAAAAGCAGCAAACCTCCGACTTCTGCTTGCACACCAAATCGGCCATCCGGGCAAGAAACTGTTGTTCATGGGTGGCGAGTTCGGGCAGCTTGGGGAATGGAACGCGGACACCGAACTCGATTGGAGCCTGCTGTCGAATCGGTTACACGGCGGCGTTCAGCTGTGGGTGAAAGAATTGATGCACTTGTATCGTGATGGGCCGTCCCTTTGGAGCGATCGGCCTGAGCACTTCGAATGGCTCGACTACTCGGATCGCTCCGCCAGCGTAATCGCCTACCAGCGGTCACCCAGCGGCGGCGACTCTGGCGAAGGGGTCGCCCGCACTGTCTTTGTTTTCAACTTCACTCCGGTTGTCCGAAGCGACTACGCACTTCCGCTACCGTCCGGCGGCCCGTGGACGTGTGTGTTGAACTCTGACGACAGTCGGTTTGGAGGAAGCGGCTTGCACGACATCGGCAAGGTTGATCCGCATCGAAGGGACGAACCAACAGATCAGGGCCACCTCTGGGAGGCTTCACTGAAGCTGCCCCCACTCGCCGCAGTTGTGCTAACTACCGAATAATGAACCGCAGCCTGGCGCTGGGCTGCTCTTCAAGCACACCGGAGACTGCCACAGTTTCGCTCGGTACGCCGCCGGCACGGATTGCTTCGGCAAGAGTCACCGCCCGCGTCCGCGACAGATATTCGTTCGTCTCGTCCGTTCCAGTTGGCGTCGCACTTCCCACAACGTGAATCACTACCGTCTTGCCCAGACGCTGCAGTTCGGCTACGACCTGGGCAACCTCGACAACCATTGACTGAATCGCGGCTGGATCGCTCGGGCGTGTTTGACCGATGGGAAAGCTGACGGGAGCACCCTCAATTTGATCAACCTGCGACAGCGCCCTCGTGAGGTCAAGATTCTCAACTGCAGCGTCGTCGTATCCCGCTACGGCGAATAGCAGCTCGGCCCTTCGACGCGCCTCAAGTATCCAGTCATTGGATGCAGCACCGCTCGCGGTGAGCACTTCATCAAACATCTCGAAATCAACGGACTCAGGCGCGTCGAGTACACGACTTGCGCGCTGCGCAACGATCTCAGACGCTGACGTCTGATAGGGCTCGAAGTGGCGCCGGATAGCCGCACCGCGTAGGGCAGATCTCGCAACTATACTATCGACCGGCACGGCCATTGGATCGCGCAATCCGTTGACATACCACTGGCCGCCCGCCCGACCTGCCTCGGTGACCACAATCCCGGGCTGAGCGTCGAGTTCGCGGACCAGGTCGCTCCAGTTCGCCCGCGTCTGAGCAAACCGAAACGCGACGAAAGCGACCAGCGCAAGCACCAGCAATCCAAACACCCAGACCTTCCACCTGCTTCGCTCCCGGGCCTCGTACTGAGACCCCAGCGCTTCGACGAATTCGGGCTCGGCAAGCTCAAAGGCAGAAGCGTCACCATCAAAAGCGCCGAGCGCCGTCGCATAGTCGCCGTGAAAATGCTCGATGAGCTGCTGGAATCTCTCGCGCAGCGTCCTTGGAGGCGTCCCACGGATTACGGCGGCAAGCGATGCACGCGGTCCAGACTCAAGCCAGATCAACAGATCGCCGTACTCGACGGTCTCCAGTGTGTCACCCGCCTCTCCGCCAAGCGAGTCGCGAACAAACTCCTGTACGACCGTGAGCATGCTTGTCACGAGGGCGGTGTCGTTATCCTCCAGAGGATCGGTGCCGCCCTGCTCAACGTGCACAAGTGGCAAGCCGGTCTCGTTGTGAACCACGAAGATCTCTTCGACCGCATACAGCAGCGTGTGAGCCAGCACGACTTGCGAAAATGATCGCCCGGTTCGCCATGCCTCGAGCCGCCATTTTACGCCCTGAGGCGAAAACTGGTGCTCGACGGTGCGGTTTACGGACTCCATCGTTGAGGCGAGCGCTTCCGAGATCGCCCTTCTGATAGCAGGTCCGATGACCGGAAAGATTGCCTCAACGATCGGGGTCGGGTTGCGCCGAACGGAACCGCGCAGCGTCTCTTCTACAGTCGGCTCGAGCGCCGCGGCAAGTTTCTTGTCGCGCTGACTTCGCGCAACGATTGCCGCCGGAAGTAGCTCTGCGAGTTCATCAGGCTCAAGCGGGGCGTCTCGGTTCTCAATGGCAGACAGCCGGGCGTCAACGCGCTCAAGCTCGGCCTGCTCGGGTGAGACCAGCAGGGCTCGTAGTTCCTCCATATCCGCGTTCCGACCATTCTCGTCTGTCGACCTCTGCGTCGAGGGAGAGTCGGAGGACTTACGCTTCATCCCGTACCCGTACTGGTAGTGGCCTAGTCGTCACGAAGGCCTTTCGCGAACTGATCAAGTAGAGCGGCCAGCTCAGTTCGTCCGGTCTTAGTTGCGCCAAGTTCGCGGCTCGCCGCCTCCAGCTCCTCCCGAAGGGCAGCGAGTTCTTTCGAAAACGAATCGCTCGCCGCAGCCTGTCCCGTCTCCAGATCCTCTCGAACCGTTGATACCGCGTCGCGCAGCGAAGCATGCATCTCAAAGCGGGCGGCCTCTTCTCGTTCGAGTTGTTGTTGCAGTTCGGCAGATCGCTCCGCCACGAGCGAGGCAAGTCGGTCTGCCTCTGCGTTCAGCTTTTCCCGCATCTCCTCTGCGTGCGCGGCAAGCGCCTCCTCAAGTTGCTGTAGCCGTCCGTCGATTGCACTCTCGGTCTGACCGAAGAGGATCTTTCTGACGCGCTCCAGGTCGTTTGGGGCCGGAGCTCCGGTGTGTTCGCCATTTAGCGAACTCGCAGCCTGCGCCGCCTCATCGGCGACCGCGTTCTTGTTGGGTGACATATGTCGGCGGGGAGTGTGTGAGTACTTATGGTACCGCTACCTGACAAAAATTAACACCTAAAGAGTGCTATTTTGCGACAACTAACCCCCAGAGACGGCGCTAGATACCGTGAGACGGAAGAAAATCTGCATGCTTGGGGCTTCAGGAGTCGGCAAAACGAGCCTTGTTGAGCAGTTTGTGCGTGGGCGCTTCTCCCAGCGATACCTCACAACCGTGGGCGTCAGGATTTCGCGAAAAACGCTCTCCGATGTTCGCGGGGGCCTCGAGTTGATCCTCTGGGACCTGAATGGCGAGGATCGCTTCCAGCGTCTGTCACCCGCGTACCTGCGTGGAATGGCCGGGTATCTTGTTGTAATCGACGGCACTCGACCGGAGACGATCGCGACGGCGGCAGAGCTTCAAACTCGAACGGCGGCCGACCACCCGCAAATCCCATTCATCACGCTGGTGAACAAAAAAGACCTCCGGCCCGGCTGGTCCCTGGATGAGAACGACATCGCGCAGCTGTCAACGCGCAGTCCGCACGTCATCGAGACCAGCGCCAAGACCGGCGAGGGCGTCGAAAAGGCGTTCGAAGAGCTAGCGGTCCTCGCGCTTGACTCCGGAGGTACTGACGAATGAGCGGCAGTCATAACGGCGATCTTCCAGCCTCCATTCTCACGAGCCTGGATGTCGCTGTATTCAAGCACCTCGGTGGTGGTGATTTCGAACTCTCGGGTGATCTACCCGACTGGCTAGCGGATGCCTGGGACGACTGCGCAGCGAACAGCGCGGTCAGGCCCCACGAGCGTTTCGTCTTCCTTGAATCGTTTCTTGAAGACGCACTTGGCGTCTGGAGTGGTGGCAGCACTCGTGATTGGATTTCGTCAGGTCCGTGGACGGAGGTCGCTGCCGACGGGTCGGAGCTGACACTTGAGGCAATCGCGATCGCGCAGAACGGACATCAAGCACTCATGCTCAAGCACCCGACCGCCGACTATCGCACGGTCCAGGACATTCTGCAGAAGAGTCGGGAGCGAGACATGGCGTACGCCGACCTAGTCAGGGAGATCAACAAGCGCGAGATCCTACTTCACTGCATCATTCACGACCTGTCGTCACCACTCGCCGGCATTAGAGGGAGCTTGAATGTTCTCGAAGACGACAAACTCGTCGCCGCTTCGGGGACGAGACTGCTGCAGATCAGTCAGAACCAGGCAGCGAAGATGCAACAGCTGATCGCCGACATCCTTACCTCGTTCAGGGCGGAGGTCTCCCAGATGGTGCCCTCCATCGTGAGCCTGGACGAGGCGCCCTGCTTGCGGATCGCCAGTGAGTCGGTCGCGTCAACCCTGAGGCCTCTCGGCGCGCAGCAGAACGTCCACATAAGCGTCACCGAGGACTCGGCGCCGCGTGATACGGCACGCGTCGCCGCCGACGCGGCCCGGCTCGAACGGGTGCTTTTCAACCTCGTCGACAACGCACTGCGTTACGCTCCTGCAGGCACAAGTGTAGAGCTGGCTGTCAAAGATCAAGATCAAACCGTCACTTGCACCGTCATCGATAGCGGCCCAGGCGTGCCGGAAGATGAGGTCGACTCGCTGTTCGAGAGATTTCACCAGGGCGCGGGCAAGGCCGGTGTGGTCGGACTAGGTCTGTACTTCTGTCGGATAACCGCCGCCGATTGGGGCGGCAGTGTAAGCTACTCGCCCGCCCAGAGCGGAGGCGCAGCGTTTACGCTGGAACTGCCAAAGCCTACTGGTTAGGCTAACACCTTCACAGTCACCCTGAACACCCGCTGGCCCGATCTGCCACCCGATCCATGAACCTTAGTCTGTTTGTTGTTGACGACGACCCCGACTATGCTGATCTGCTAGCGTATCAGCTGAAGAAGATTGACGGGACGCGGATCACCCAATTTCGATCAGGAGAAGATGCGGTCGCGGCACTGGACCTGGATCCAGATCTAATCTTCCTTGATGTGGTCATGCCCGGCCAGGGCGGACTGGAGGCGCTGCGACGAATCAAGTCCAAGCGCCCCGATATTCCGGTCGTGATGGTGTCAGCCCAGTCGGTCGTCTCGGTTGCGCTTGAAGCCATCAAGCTTGGCGCATTTGACTACGTGACCAAAGGGCATGATGACTCTGTGAAGGTTATTTCGATCGCGCAGCGCATTGCCGAGCAAATCGAACTCTCGCGAGAGGTCGAGTCGCTACGCCGGCGAATCCCGCTGGCGGGGTTTGACGGAATTGTGGGCGAGAGCGAGCCGATGATTACGCTCTTCGATACAATCCGCAAGACGCTACGTGGCGACTTGACAGTCGCGATCGTCGGTGCGAGCGGAACGGGAAAGGAGCTCGTTGCCGAAGCCATTCACCGGAACTCCTCGCGTGCCGGCGGCCCGTTTGTCGTTGTGAACTGTGCCGCTATCCCGCGGGAGTTGATGGAGAGCGAATTCTTCGGCCATGAGAAGGGTTCGTTTACCGGCGCTCACGCACGCAAGATTGGACTGTTCGAACAGGCGCACGGAGGAACCATATTCCTCGACGAAATCGGCGAGTTGGATCTTGGATTGCAGGCCAAGTTGCTCCGCGTACTCCAGAATCAACAGCTGCAACGCGTTGGTGGTAACGAAACGATCCAGGTCGACGTGCGGGTCCTCTGCGCGACCAATCGCGACGTCTCCGAAATGATCGTCGACGGATCTTTCCGCGAGGATCTCTACTACCGACTCTTCCAGTTCCCTGTCCTACTCCCCCACCTGTCGCAGCGCGGACAGGACGTGTTGTTGCTCGCGGAGCATTTCCGGACGCAATACCTGGAGCGTCACCCCGAAATTGAGGACCGGTCGTTTTCGCCCGATGCGCGACGACGGATGCTCTCGTATTCGTGGCCCGGTAACGTGCGCGAACTGAAAAACGCCGTGGAGCGCGCCCTTCTCATAAGCGATGGCGAAACGATTGCGGAGACTGATCTGATGCTTGGTGACGCGATGCGCCTTGTAAGACCTGACGCCGCGAAGGAGCGAGGACCATCAAGCGACGCCAACCCGGCCCGGCTCGTTGCTAGTGCGATAGACGAGACCGACATCGTTTCGATGGAAGAGTTGAAGGCGCTCGCCGTCGCGCACGCCTATCGTGTGTGTGATGGCAACATAAACAAGACGGCTGAACGGTTGGGTGTAACGCGGTCGACTATATATCGCCTGATGAAGAAACACGACCTTGCGGCGAGCGACGACGACGACGACGCAGCAGACAACTAGGTCAGGAGAAGTCTCCGATCACCGTAGCGTGCAGCCGGCGTTCCCCGCCCGCATCGCGGTGCTCGCACAGGTAGATCCCCTGCCAGGTGCCCAGAACCGGATGACCGTTCGACAGCGGAAGAATCAAAGATGAACCCGTCACAACCGACTTCACGTGCGCGGGCATGTCATCTCGACCCTCCGCCGTATGCGAGAAATATCCGGTGTCATCGGGCACGAGCTGATCGAGAAACGCCTCAAGATCCATCCGCACGTCTGGACTGGCGTTCTCATTAAGCGCCAGCGAACAGGACGTGTGCAACAGCTGAACGTGCAACAACCCGGCTCGGCAACCGCTTGCAATCGTCAGACCCCGAAGGACATTGCCGGTGACAAGGTGAACTCCACGCTCGAAACGACCCAGGCGGAGACTCTGCTGCTTGACTTCCAGTGACATCTACTCTCCAAACTTGTCCGGCAGCGCCGCGTCGACCCAGACTGGGAAATGATCACTTGCAACCAGCGTGAGGCTGTCGGCAACGACACCGCCGTCGATAACATCGAAGTCAGTTGAGGGTAGCACGTAGTCAACCCTGAGACCAAACATTGCGGTATCGTCTCGGTCGAGTGTTCTACCGGTTGCAGGATTCCGCTGTGCAGCGCGGCGCAGGGCGTTTCCGGACGACGTGGCGCGCGGCACAAACGTTGAGTTGACGCGCGGACTGGAAAACAGGAACGTCGAGACAGGGTTATTCACGGCGGAGCCTTCGTCTGGATCAGCGTTCAGGTCCCCCATGAGAACGAATGGCACGTCAATCGCCAGCCCGCCTGGCCTTCCTGCATCATCCACAAGCACCTGACTATTGTCAATGATCTCCCGAATGAGTCTGATCTCGTCATGATTCCGCTTCTTGTTGCGCGCCTCGGCGCCATCAAACGCGGGCGGGGTCGGGTGACTTATCACGACGTGTATCCGCCGGCGATCCTCTGTAGTCACCGGCACAATAGCGTGATTCTTCGATGTCAGCGGGAATTGGGCCCACTCGGCTTCTGAGTACCACGGGGCACCATCAGTCGAACGCGGCACCAGAGCGTTTGGAAGACTGCCCCAGCGGAAGTGCTGGTATGTCCGAATATTCTCGTAGTCAATCTCAAGACCGGCTCGCACAAAGAGCGCCATCCCATACTGGCCGGGGAACGTTCCGAAGCCCCAGGAGTCATTTCCGTATTCGCGCGGCTGATCGATTGTGCCTATCGTTCCGTTGTTATCGAGGTCAAACCCGGAGTGCACGCCCGTATTCGTGGACGGTTGGAAGACCGAGTATTTGATCGGCTCGGATCCGCCGTGTGACCTCGCGAGAAACAGATCTGCGAACCGCTGGGCGTTCGTTTCGAGCCGACCCTGCAAACCCGCCTCTCCCGACTCGTCGACCGCGAGCTCATTGATCAGAAGCACGTCGGGCCGCAACCGCTGGATTACCTGGGCCGCCTCGACAAGCCGCTTGCTCTCTCCGCCCAACAGCTCGTCTGTGCGGATATCCTCGATGTTGTATGTAGCAAACCGAAGTGTGTTTGCAGGCGCGTCAGGGACAGCATCCGCGCACTGCAGCCCGGCGTTGAGGACGGCGTGAAGCGCAACGGCAAGCAGCAGAAAGACAGGGAGGGGCTTCACACCTGGCCGGTTATTCGTTACAAACTGTCGAGCGTGCGAAAATTAAACTACTCGACGCACAATCGAACACGATTTCTCGAAGATCCCTCCCACAGGACGAGATCGGTGGTTGGCACGACGATTGATTATTCATTGGCACATCCCGTTGCAGTTTCCCGACCGGCCAGCCCAGGCCTCGCAGGTTGGAAAACGGGGTTCGCCTTGCGTCGGTTGGCAGTTTCGATCGACCTGGCAGGGGTCATGTTGGATGGTGCCGTTGAAGAGTGCCTGGCTGATGTTTCAGGCCATCCAATCATGCGATCCCTTCCGCGCATGTCACGTCCACGACCGTCTGTCGCGGCGAACAGTTATGGCAGTCCGAGCACTTTGTGGGTCTGCAGGCTGAGGCGCCACCGCGGATTCTTTAGGCAATATGCTGCGGCTAGCTGTGCGTTCTCCGCACGCCTTTCGTCATCCATGGGCTGTAGCGAGAAGTGGCGAAAATTCAGCTGGGTATACGATTCTGGCATTGCGCCCGCTTGTGGGAAAACCAGTTTCAGCTCGTCACCGGCCTGGACGACGAGCTCAGTCCCGGCCTTCGGGCTGACGCAAATCCAGTCGAGTCCAGCCGGCAACGGAAGCGTCCCGTTGGTTTCTATTGCGACTGCAAATCCGAATCGCTGCAATTCAGAGACGAGTATTTCGTCAAGCTGCAGGGCTGGCTCGCCTCCAGTACAGACCAGTAGCGGCTCGGCCGCATCAACGCCGTCGCCGCCGACCAGGCACATGTCCCAGACGAGCCGCGCCCGCTGGGCGAGCGTCTGAGCGTCCGAGAATCGGCCGCCACCGGGCCCATCGATGCCGACGAAGTCAGTATCGCAAAAGCTACAAATGGCATTCTGGCGGTCAGCCTCCAAACCGTTCCACAGATTGCATCCGGCAAACCTGAGAAACACGGCCGGCCTGCCGGTGTGCACACCCTCGCCCTGAAGCGTGTAGTACAGTTCCTTGACCGCGTATGATTTGGCTTTGCTTTGCACCTGACTGTCTATCTTTCCCCATCAACACTTGAAAGATAACCACTACCCAATCCGAACGGATCCACAATGCGTCTTAGCAACAGTGTCTTTCTGATCACAGGAGGGGCCTCGGGCCTCGGGCAGGCCACGGCAAAACGATTTGTCTCGGAGGGAGCCTCCGTCTTGCTCTGCGACATCAATGACGCCGGTGCGTCTATCGCCGAGGAATTGGGCGAAGCGGCCCACTTCGAAATTGTGGACGTCAGGAAAGAATCGGATGTAGAAAGGGCCGTCAAGAGCGCGCAACAACGGTTTGGCGGGATTCACGGCGCCGTGAACTGCGCCGGAATCGTCGCTGGCGCGCGCACCGTAGGCCGCAGCGGTCCGCACGCCCTGGACCTCTTTTCCCGGGTTATTGAAATCAACCTCATTGGCACGTTCAACGTCATTCGGCTCGCGGCCCACGCAATGTCTGAGAATGCTCCCGGAGAAGACGGAGAGCGCGGCGTGATCATCAACACCTCCTCGGTTGCCGCATTTGACGGTCAGATTGGTCAGGCTGCGTACGCCGCTTCCAAGGGAGGCGTCTCCGGGATGACGCTTCCCATTGCCCGCGATCTGTCCAAGATCGGCGTACGCGTGGTCTCAATCGCTCCTGGGATCTTTGAGACGCCTATGATGGCCGGCATGACAGAGGAGGTTCGCGGTTCGTTGGAAAAGCAGGTGCCGTTTCCTTCGCGGCTGGGCAGGCCGGGGGAGTTCGCGTCTCTCGCCCAACAAATCGTTGAGAACAGTTACCTGAACGGCGAGACTATCCGGCTTGATGGCGCGATCAGGATGGGTCCGCGCTAGCGTTTCTCCAGGACTGCAAGCGTCACGCGGGATATCGCGACCAGCTGGTCAGCGCTGTTTGTGATCCTCACAGACCAGATGTGCGTGGAGCGGCCCAGATGAACTGCGTGGCACCTGGCTGTCACAACACCAGAGCGCTCGCTGCGCACATGGTTGATGTTCAGTTCAATGCCAGCAACGACGTACTTGGTCTGGTCGATGCAGAGTAGGCCAGCGTAGCTTGCGACGGTCTCAGCGAGCGCTGCCGACGCCCCGCCGTGAAGAATTCCGAACGGTTGTACCGTGCGCCGGTCCACTGGCATAGTCGCCCGAGTGAAGTCTGGTCCGAACTCAACAAACTGAATCCCGAGGTGGTCCACCATGGTCTCGGCATTCGTCTCGCTGACTTGGTCAAGATCCGGCTCACGAAACCAGATCGACGGCTGAGAATCCATGGCTATGCGTAAAGCGATTCGATTTCGTCAGCGAAATTGTTCAGGACCGCCGTCCGGATGATCTTCATGGTCGGCGTCAACTCACCCTTTGACTCGTCCAGCTGTCGGGACAAGAGCGCGAACTTCTTCACGGTCTCCGGCCTGGACAATTTCCCGTTCACTGACTCAATATGTTGAGCAATCTGCGACTCGACATCATCTTCCGCATCTTCGACGGGGACAACGAGCGCCGAAACGAATTTTCGCCCATCTCCAATAACCAATGCTGATGAAATGAGTGGATGCAGTTCGAGCTGCCTTTCGATCGGCGCGGGCACAATGTTCTTCCCACCCGCGGTAACGATGATGTTCTTCTTTCTTCCAGTGACGCGGAGGAAGCCGCTGGCATCAAGCTCACCAAGGTCGCCCGTATAGAGCCATCCATTCCGGAGGACTTCGTCGGTCGCCTCGGCGTCGTCGTAGTAGCCCGAGAACAGGTTTTCGCCCTTCAACAGGATCTCACCATCCGGAGCGATGCGAACGTCGATTCCATCAAACGGCCTACCCACCGTTCCAAACACCGTAGCGTCCTGGCGATTGAACGAACCCGGACCCGCCGTTTCGCTCAAGCCATAAACTTCCTGAATCTGCACTCCGATGGTTGCGAAGAAAGAAAGCAGATCGACGTTGATCGGTGCTGACCCCGTCAGGAAAGTCGCCGATCGGTCCCAGCCGATGGCCTTGTGAATTCGAGACAGCACAAACCGTTTGGCTCTGGCGTACCGACGCTCGAGTCTTGCGGACGGTTTCTGGCCGCTCATTCGAACATTCAGATACTCGGTCGATGTCCGACGAGCCCACCGTATCAGGATTCCACCGATTCCGCCCGCGTTCTCGAGACGCGGTTCCAGCTTCGCGCGCACCTTCTGGTACAGCCGCGGAACCCCGAGGAAGAAGTGGGGTCGCACCTCTGTCAGGTAGGCTGGGACCTTTTCGGCTGCTTCGCTAAAGAAGACTGAATAGCCCAATCGTGCTGGCCCTAGTACTGACAGTCCCCTTTCGGCGACGTGCGCGAGCGGCAGATAGGAAAGACAGCGCATTCCGTGCGGTCGGTGCGGAACCATCTGGATACCCATCGTGGAGCACGCCATCAATGAGCCGTGAGTGAGTACAACTGCGCGAGCTTCACCAGTTGTACCGGACGTGTACACGAACATCGCGTTCGCGTCGGCGGTAATCGCATCTAGCCGCGCATCGAACTCATCAGGCGGCGTTCCCTCGCCACCATGCATAAACGCATCCCAGTCCAGGACGACGCGGCCCTGAAACCGGTTCTCGTTGTGCGGCTCATCGACGAGCTTCGCACGTAGAACATCACTGTCGACGATCGCGACCTTGGCGCCCGCATGACTTGCGATTCGCCGCATCTGGTCTGCAGAACATGCCGAATAGACGCCTACCGACACCGCGCCGACCGACATAGTCGCGAGGTCGGCGACGACCCACCTTGGACGGTTGGCGCCAACGATGAGTACGCGGTCCCCGACCGAGACTCCGAGCGCGATGAGTGCCCTGCCGGCTCGCCGGATGTTCTCGGCATGCGAAGACCACGTAGTCTCCTTCCACGAATCGCCGATTCTTTCAGCGACCGCCGTCGTATCCGGCGTGTCCCGACCCCACTGCTGCACGAGGAGCGGGATTGACTCGAAACGCTGCACTTGACTCATCAGGACCTGTCGGCTGTCAGCGAACCGCCCATGGCATCCTGTATCATCTTGCCGTAGAGACCCGATCCGGGCAGATTCTGACCGCCGTCGACGACCAGTCGCGTTCCGGTGACAAATGACGCAAGTGGAGACGCCAGGAACACCGCGGCACCGGCAATGTCCTCCACGCTACCCAAGCGCCGCAACGGGACCGCATCGGCTATCCGATCTTTCACGTTTCCGGGTGCCAGCCGCTTCATGCCCTCCGTCCCATCAATCGGCCCGGGGGCGATACTGTTTGATCGAATCCCGTACCTGCCCCACTCAAGCGCCAGGTTCTGCATGAGGTTGTCGATGCCCGCCTTGGCCGCGCCGACATGAGCCTGGGCGTAGTATGGTACAAACGCCTGACCCGCTGAGATGAATATGATGTTGCCCCGGGTCTGCCTTAGCTGCTCGAACCCAGCTCGGGCCGCGTTGAAAGAACCCAGTAGATCAATGTCGACAACAGCCTTGAACCCGTTCGGACTCAGCGCCTCGGCCGGAGCCAGAAAATTGCCGGCGGCGCCACAAACGAGGCAGTCGATCGAACTACACTCCGCCTCGGTTCGAGCAAGGGCAGCTTCGAGGGCGTCGTAGTCCCGAACGTCGGCGACGGATATAGAGACGGCTGCGCCGATCTCCTCAAGCTCGGCCTTCGCTTTTTCGAGCTTGTCCAGCGTTCGGCCACAGATCCCAACGCTTGCGCCGAGAGTCGCGAAGCCGCGCGCAATGCCCAGATTGATGCCGCTGCCTCCACCGGTGACGAAGACCGTCTTGCCAGCGAAGAGATCAGAAGGTAGAAGTGCGAGATCCTGCATCACGACCCAAAAAACAGTGAGACAAACTTCATGGCAAGAGGGACTGAGCCGCTGACCTTGACCTTCCCGGTCATCATCAGCTTCATCGGATTGGCGTCACCCAGGTTCAGCTTCAGGAAGTTCTCAAGGCTACTTCTCACCGTGATAGCGGGATCCTCGTGGAGCCCCTCGGCGATTGTCAACGTTCCTTCCCTGATTATCAGGTACCTCTGGCCGCCTCCGTCACCCGTAATGTCAAATTGGACAACGGCATCAATGCCTCCAGCCTTCTCTGCGTCGAACTTCCGCTCGTACAACTCCATGACGTCGTTCAGCGACTCAATTGGCAAATCTTCCCCCCGGTCCTGTATCAGTTTGTGCGAACGTTCGGCTAAGCATCTGTGAAAATAGGGCTGAACCCGCCAAAATCTTCGGATTTCGACGACCTGCCGGCCCTGGCCCCTCTTTCATCCTTATGAAAAACAACTTCTTAGCCGAGTATAGCGAGGCCTGCCACCCCGCTCAACCTCTGGCCCCATGAAGCGATCTCTCCGGAAGATAATCCCGCTCTTTGCAGCGGTCGTCCTCACGTCGAATGTTGCAGCGCAAGACCTGCACGAGACTCTGGCAAACGTTGGTGCTGACTACGGTTCGCAATACGTGTTGCCCCTTTCGAATTCTATTGGCGCTGACCTGAACGCCGGATTATTTCACACAGCGCGCTCCGGGAAGGGACTCTTCGGCGTAAACGTCTACGTCGGCATCAAGGTGGCGGGAATGATCGTCGACCCCACGCAGCAGCAGTTCAGCATGCAGTTTCCGACCGAGGTAGACTATTCCGTCTCGTTCGGCGGCTCGCAGTACGATCTGAGGGTACCGGCCGAGTTCTCTGTTTCTGAGGCGCCAACGATCTTTGGAGACAGAGAGGCAGCCGTTGCGACCGCCCGCGTCCGCCTCGACACTACAATCTTTCATCAGGGCAACGTCGTTCCGATCTCGATCGATACGACGCTCACGCAGGAGCTGATCGGAGGAATTGTGCGCACACGCATCGCGCCCCTCGTCATCCCGCACGCCAGTTTCGGCAGCATACTTGGCACTGATTTTTCCGTACGATGGTTACCAACCATCGAACACGCGAGTTACGGCAGCATTAGTCTCAAGGGCGGCGGCATCAGGCACAACGTGTCGCGATACGTACGCAGTCTGCCGGTCGATATCGCGGTCACGGCCTCGTGGCAGCAGTTGAATACCGAAGCTCTAGCGGCCGGTGACTTCTCGATCGACATTGAGACCGTAGCGTACGGCATTATTGTCAGCAAGTCGCTGCCGCTCGTAACCGTGTACGGTGGCCTGCAACGAGAGCAGACCGTTGTGGACTACGCATACGAGTACTCCGGAGACCTGAACCCCATGGACGAACCCGTGGGCGTCTCATTCTCACACGACGCCAGCAGCCGCGGGAGAGCGGTTCTCGGCGTGACGCTGAACCTCGGGCCGCTCGTCACGAATTTCGACTACGCGGTGGGCAACGAACGCGTCGCTTCAGCCGGGATCGGATTCGGCTTCTAGGACGACTTCAGGTATCTTTTCGGCAACCACTTCTGCGTTAGCGAAACAGTTGCCGAGAGATAATATGCCGGACACTCCGCCACAGGAACTACCGGTCGCCTGGCACCCCGACCCTGAATCGATTGCACAACTGAACCTGTCACGGTTCATGCGGAAACATGGGATAGCTTCGCTGGACGACCTGCAGCGAAAGTCCGTCGCAGACATTGAGTGGTTCTGGGACGCGGTGTTGAAGGACCTCGGGATCCGCTTCAGGAAACCCTATTCGTCAGTTGTGGAGGTTGGTGACAATCCCGCCTTCGCAGAGTGGTGCGTCGGCGGGCGCATGAACATTGTCGACAGCCTGCTCGACCGCTGGGTCGAGGACGAGCGGTCGTCCGATACCACCGCAATAATCTGGGAGGGTGAGGCTGGCCAGACCCGTTCGCTAACGTATCGCGAACTGAACGAGGAGGTCAGCAAGTGCGCAAATGCGCTTCGTGCTCTCGGTGCACAACGGGGTGAGGCGATCGGACTCTACATGCCGATGTCGATCGAGATCGTTGTCGCCTTCCTTGCAACGGTCAAGCTCGGGTGCGTCGTGCTGCCACTCTTCAGCGGGTACGGGCCGGAGGCGGTTGCAACCCGACTCGCCGACGCCGACGCGAAGATTCTCTTCGCCGCAAACGGTTTTCTCCGACGGGGAAAACCTGTCAACATGAAGCAGGTCGCCGACGTCGCACTTGACGGCACCAACGTCCGAACCGTCGTCGTGGTGTCACATATTGAGCTCGACGTGCCCCTTAAGACGGGTAGGGATGTCCGTTGGGAGGATGTCGTGCCACGCGCATCCGCGGAAGCCGCGACAGTCGACACGGCCGCCGACGACGTGTTGATGATCATCTACACCAGCGGCACGACGGGCAGACCGAAAGGTGCTGTGCATACGCATTGCGGGTTTCCGGTCAAGGCGGCGCAGGACATGTTCCACGCCATGGACGTGCGGCCCGGCGATGTGATGTATTGGATGAGCGACATGGGCTGGATGATGGGTCCGTGGCTAGTCTTTGGCACGCTCGCGATCGGCGCCACCATGGTCGTGTACGATGGTGCCCCAGACTATCCGAGCGCTGGGCGGACCTGGGAGTCGTGTGAAAAACACGGTGTCACCCACCTCGGACTTTCACCTGTGCTGGTACGCGCCCTGAAGCAGCACGGACCCGAGCCCGTCCACGGCGCGGACCTGTCGTCACTTCGGGCCGTTTGCTCGACGGGAAGCCCCTGGGATCCTGAGTCTTGGCTCTGGCTTTTCGAGAACGTCCTGGGTAGGAGCAAGCCGATTCTGAACTACTCCGGCGGGACAGAGATATCTGGAGGAATACTGTGCGGGAATTTCTTCCGCCCACTGAAGCCCTGCTCCTTTTCGGGGCCCGTGCCCGGAATGGATGTCGACGTGGTCGATGAGTCGGGTGCTTCAGTTCGCGGGTTAGTAGGCGAACTGATCATTCGGCAGCCGTGGATCGGCATGACTCGCGGATTCTGGAACGACGAACAGAGGTACCTCGATTCGTACTGGCGAAAGTTGCCGGGGGTCTGGTTGCACGGGGACTTCGCCCTTGTCGACGACGATACCCTCTGGTACGTTTTGGGCCGAAGCGACGACACGATTAAGGTCGCCGGAAAGCGGTTAGGGCCCGCTGAGGTAGAAGCGGTCGCGAACGCAGTCGAAGGTGTCGCCGAGAGTGCAGCGATCGGAGTCCCAGATGAGATGAAGGGCGAGGCTCTCGTTGTGTATTGCGTGCCGCAGGCGACGCCGGAAGACGCCGAGCATATTCGATCCACAGTCTCCGATCGGGTCGCAGATGCGCTGGGCAAGCCGCTGCGCCCGCGAGAGGTGTTCTTCACCGCCTCGCTGCCAAAGACTAGAAACGCGAAGATCATGCGCCGTCTCATCAGAGCCGTGCACCTGCGAGAAGACCTGGGCAACGTCACGGCCCTTGAGCGTGAATCGTCGCTCGACGACATACGCTCTGCGTATTGAGTGACCAGAGAATCGGGCCGGCTGACCAGGATCTGCAACAGTGTGCCGGCCCTGGCACCCACAACGGAACCCGTCCGGGCCCCGCCGGTAGCTGGCCTAGTAGTTGCGAGCCAACGCATGCCCGCAACTGATACCCCAAGGCGCAAAGCCGTACAAATGAGCATGATCCCTTTCCTGAAGTCACGACCGCTGCTGATACTTGCAGTCGTCCTGACCCACAGTCTATCCGTACAGGCCCAGAACGCGGGAACGCTCACGCTAGCTGGAACGGTCACAGATGCAGAATCTGGAGAGACGCTTCCGGGCGCAAATGTGTTCATTGCCACCTCAATGTTGGGCACGACGACCGACGGTGAGGGTCGATATGAACTGCCCGGTGTTCCCGTTGGTGCGCTGCGACTATACGTTTCTGTACTGGGTTACGAGCCGGCGTTCAAAGACATTCTGCTTCGATCAGATACCCCCCGGACATTCGACTTCGCACTCACGCCCACGGTCATCGAGCTGGAGCAGGTTACGGTCGAGGGAGAGCGTGATCGAAGGTGGGAGCGACGATACGAGCGATTTGTGTCACAGTTTATCGGTGAGACACCGAACGCGCTTCAGAGCCAGATAATGAATAAGTACGTGCTGGACTTCACCGAAAAACGCGGCGTCTTCAGCGCACATGCGGCAGAACCGCTTGAGATCGAAAACCTCGCACTCGGCTACCGCATCAAGTACTTCCTCAAGGACTTTGAATCTGACCGCTCCCGTGTTCGTTATGACGGCGAGCCGCTGTTCGAAGAGATGGACCCGGCAACACCCGAACAGGCAAGGGTATGGGAAGAAAACAGGCAAAAGGCGTTCATCGGATCCTTTCGACATTTCCTTCTGGCGCTGATCGGCGAGCGCGTGAAGGAGCAGCGGTTCGTCACGTTTGGCCGATCGGTCAGCGACGGCCCGATGTCACCGTTGGGAGCGAGCTCAACGGAGTTCGGCTCGCGATTCCCTGTTGACGCTTACTCAATCATCAAGCCCGGAGATGCTCCCGACCAGCACGTCCTGGACTTCGACGGCGCCATCGAGATCATCTTTCAGGGTGAGCTCGAAGACCCGTCGTATCAGGAGTGGAGAATGTCACCCGGTCGAAGCAAGGACCGCTACCAAACATCTTGGATCCGACTTGAAAAGGGTCCGACCATCGTTGACTACAAGGGTGACGTACTCGACCCCTACGGAGTGACTTTTTTCGGATACCTCGCGTTCGAGAGGATCGCCGACATCGTACCGCGAGAGTACCGCCCTGGCCGCCGCTAGGCGGTGAAGGCGTGCTCGAAGTGTTCGATTCGCGTCGCTCCAGATTCGCGATCTAGCATCACGGTAACGACATCGAAGCGGCAGAGCGACCCTTCCAGCTTGCGCTCGTACAGGTAGGCCCGGGCGGCTTTTGCGATGCTTCTGCGCTGGTCTGACGACAGGCCGCTCTCGGGGCGACCAAACGAGAGACCTGACCTGGTCTTCACCTCGACAAAGACAATTTCTCCGCCCGGCTTGCCGTCACGCCTCGCCTGGAAACACACCAGGTCGATTTCCGCGCGTTCGAACCGGTACCGTCGATCAAGCACGACGTAGCCGCGCTCCTCCAGGTACCGTCCGGCGGCGTCCTCCCCTTCCCGACCGAGCGACCTGGAATCCATTCCTGCTTGGCGCCGAAGCGCTTTTTACGACATACTTAAGGCTGTCCGCAATAATACCGAATGTATACAATCATACACCCGGCACCCGTGCATGGACGCCGGGGAGGCAGGATTCAGGCGGGTTCCGCCTGCCGCGATGAGCTTGCCTGCCCGATGGATTTGCCGTTAATTTGACGACAACGACGCCGCAGATGCAGACCCCACTCCGCGCCAGGGCGGTGGCCTGTGGGCTGCCCTTCACTACCGCCACCAGAAACTCGGCCAGATGACCCGTTGGGTCCTGGGCCTTGCCCTCGTCTTGACTCCTCCCGGATGCCCGTCCTCTGACGGCGCAGACGCGCTGCTGCCGTTCTCATTCGTGTACCGCGTCGATCTCGGACGCGACTGTTTCCAGGTCCAAAACTGCGGTTACGAGTTTCGGGTTGGCGCCGATGGGCGCGTAGAGCGCCTCGATGACCGTGGCCAGTTGGTGCCGACGGACGAATCGAGACTCGATGAGCAGTCGGCCGAGCGAATCGTCAGCCTTTTTGAACAAGTGGACTTCTCGACTCTTCCGTCCCGACTTCCACGCGGTGCAGGTGTCGCGGGGGGCAGAACCGTCACAATTTCGATATCGGGACTATCCAAAGGCGATGAAGATGCGTCGGGCGGTGCCGCGACACAGCACACCGTCATTGCCTCAACCGATCAAAGCGAGTTGTTCGACGGCCCCGCCTTCCTTCGCTTCGAGCAGAACCTCAGCTCGATACTGGAAGCGCTTGTCCCTGCGCCGGATGCAGAACAACTAGAAGGAGTCGAGACGATACGAATACCCCAACCGAACCAAGCGGCCAGAGACCAGTCACGCAGCCAATAACGCCATGAAGACTCGCTACACACCCCTCGCAGTGTTTGTTCTATTTGCTGCTGTACTTCTCACAATCCTGCACGTCTCGACTCCGGATTCTGAACCCGCGTTCATTTACTCCGAAGTCCTGGACTTGGAGAACACACGCAACAACGACGTTCCGGATGCGCGCCAAGAGGCCCGCATCAAACGCAAACTGGCAATCGAGAGCGGGTCGTACGCTCCGACAGATGAGCCCGACCTGGACGCGGAACGCGATTTCGAAATGACCCGCGATCCAGGGACGGGTACGGTACCGTTGGAAAGACTGTGGCAGGCTACCGAATTGGCGACGGCGCAGCGAAACACAGCGCTCCAGCGCGTGGGCAAGTCGTCGGCGAGAGCAGCGGTCACAGATATCTGGACTGAGCGTGGACCGACCAACGTCGGTGGCCGAGTGCGCGGATTGATGTGGGACCCGAACACAGCCAACAAGTTCTGGGCGGGTGGTGTCTCAGGTGGATTGTGGACGACGGCCGACATCACCTCTGCAGCAGCGATCTGGACCAAGGTGGACGACTTCTGGGACAACCTTGCGATCAATTCGCTCGTGTATGACCCGACGCGACCCGACACCATGTATGCCGGCACCGGCGAAGGCTGGCTGAACTTTGACGCCGTGCGCGGAGCTGGTATTTGGCGATCGATCGACGGCGGAGCAACCTGGGCTCAGCTGGGCAGCACAACCGGCACAGCCTTTCAATACGTCATGGACTTGCTGGTGCACCCCAGTACGGGCGACCTGTACGCCACATTGAGGGGGAACGGCGTCTACCGGTCCCAGGATGGTGGACTGTCGTGGACCACAGTCTACAATCCCGCCGCTTGCTGTACCGATCTTGAAGTGGGTGCAGACGGGTCGATCTATGTTGCTTCAGGGCTTCTCTCCCTCGGAGTGGGTACGGTGCACAAGTCCCCAGCGGGACCGACCGTTGGTGACACTGGAACGTGGGCTGAACTCACCGGCGCGACCTCGGTCATGACCGGGGTCAACCGCATCGAGCTGGCGACTGCACCAAGCGATGCGAACCGCCTGTACGCCGCTGCTCAGGATACTCTGCAGACGATCGACAGTCTGTATGTATCCGT
>JANQRN010000224.1 GCA_028284545.1 Rhodothermales bacterium
CGCTGCCTATTGCTGGCGGGCCTCGCCTGCTGCCTGGCGTTTCTTCCAGCGGCCATAGCACCAACTGCCTCGGCGCAGTCAGGGACCTTCTTCAACCAACGCGACAACGATTACCCGTTGCTCGGCCTCAAGCGGGCGAAGGAGGCATACGAGGCCGCCCGTGCGGAGTATGAGCGACAGAAGACGCTGCGCGACCGAGACCTCATTTCTGAACGGGACCTGGAGTCCGCCTACCGAAACTTCTCCGATGCGGAAGTCAACTACCAGCAGTCGTTGCTCACCGTCCTGTTCGAGCAGCAGTACGTCGTCGTCTCACGCGCGGTGAAGTATCAAGCTACGGGTGGACGAAAGCGTGTGCGCGTTACGCTGTCAAACGCGTCGGGCGGGTCTGCCGAATTCCAGAAGCTGATCGGAATTGACGACGAACTGTTCCGATCACTTCAACCCGATCGCATCAACAACGTTTTTGTCTCGCTCTTGAACGACGACAACGCGATCATCTCTCAACCCTACGAGCGGAAAGTCGAGTCGCTGCTGACGGGGGAACCGGTCACGCTCGACTTCGGATTGCTACAGGACGTAGACGCTGTGACCGTAAGCCTACTCTACGCCGACGGTGCGCAACAGAGTCGTAAGATTTTTCTGCAGAAGGACGCCTCTGTAGACATCGCGGCGATCGAGGCAACGCAGTTCTCTCAAGAAGTCGAGCTCGGCGGCTCGACAGACTACGCGATGACGCTGGAGCTCTTCAGCGGCACCTCCAATACGTTCAAGCTCGACGTCGTGAACTTGCCACGGGAGATTAACAGCTACTTTCTTGATCCCGCTTCCGGCAATCGCCTGAGCCAATTTCAGTTTACGGAAGGCGTCAATACGCGGGATGCCGCACTGCGTGTGTTTCTGCCAGAAAGACCCTCTGAGGCTGTCACGATAGACGATGCCCTTCCGTTCTTTGCAGTGGCGATTCCGCGAGAGCGGGTCGAGGAAATCGGCGACCTCTCGGCCAGTCCTGTCACCCAGAAGGACCTTGCTCGACTGAACGTCGGCTACGTCCGCCTGGAGCTTGTCCCGCGTGGCACCGGCGAGATCCTGGTCAGGGCACCGCAGCTCTTCCACACGATCAACCCTGACGAGTCCGTTTCCGTCAACATTGAGATTGTAAATGAGGGCTCCCGACCACTCGACAATGTCCGGATTGAGACCGACCTCCCACTGAATTGGACCGACGAAATTGAACCTGCCGTAATTGAGGCGCTCGACATCAACGAAGAGCGTCGGGTGACGCTTAGTTTCACTCCCCCCGAAGGCGTCTCTCCCGGACGATACGAGATCCGCGTTCGCACAAGTTCACTTTCAGACGATCAACCCATCGAAGGAGAGGACAAGACCGTAACGATCCAGGTGGACCAACGCGCAAACATCCTGGGGACATTGCTGCTCATTCTGGTCATCCTCGGACTCGTGGTGGGCATCGTCATTTTCGGCATTCGACTCTCGAGACGCTAGACAAACACGGCTATGGAACTGCAATCACCATCAAGGGCGCTGCTAGAGGCAGACAATCTCACCAAACGATATGAAGACGGCCAGCTTGCGCTTGACCACGTGAACTTCGCAGTCGCTGCAGGCGAGATTTACGCGATGCTGGGCGGAAACGGGGCGGGGAAGACAACGACCATCAATCTGTTTCTGAACTTCATTGAGCCGACCGAGGGTGAGGCGCGTGTTGACGGGATTGTAACGCATCGCGACCCGCTCGCGGCAAAGAAGAAGCTGGCGTATGTGTCAGAGAACGTGATGCTGTATCCAAACTTCACTGCACTGCAGAATCTCGACTTCTTTGCTCGACTTGGCGGACGGACGGACTACAGTAAAGACGCATATCGTGACGTGCTGCTTCGTGTCGGATTGCAGGAAGAGGCACACGGCCGGCGACTCAAAGGGTTTTCGAAGGGCATGCGTCAGAAGTGTGGCATCGCAATCGCAATCCTCAAGGACGCTCCGGCGATTCTACTCGACGAACCAACGTCCGGACTTGACCCAAAAGCCGCGTACGAGTTCATCGGCCTGCTGGACTCCCTACGCGGCGAGGGGAAAGCGATTCTGATGTCGACGCACGACATTTTCCGGGCACGCGACGTCGCCAACACAATTGGCATCATGAATCAGGGTAAGCTGGTGATGCAGCGTAGCAAGCAGGATCTGGCCGGCGAAGACCTCGAAAAGGTCTACGTGGAGTACATGGCCGGGTACATGGACCGCGAAACCGAGACCGTCTGATGTTCAGGTTAATCGTCGAAAAAGAGCTGCGCGAAACACTTGGCACTACAAAGTTTGCCGTGACTTTCGCAGTCTGCGCGGTCTTGATTCTCCTTGCGTTTTATGTCGGTGCCCGCAACTACCAGGTTGGGCGGGCAGAATATGAAGCCGCGCGCGCTGAGAATCTCAAACAGATGGAGGGCCTCACAGACTGGGGTCGCGTTGACCACCGGATCTTCATGCCGCCACAACCGCTTGCAGCGCTGGTCTCCGGAGTTGCAAACGATATCGGTCGCACAACAGAAGTCGAGACCCGCGGCGAGCTGCGGTCGGAGAACAGTCGGTTCAACGAAGATCCGATGTTCGCGGTGTTCCGTTTCCTGGACCTGGAATTCCTGTTCGGCGTCGTTCTGTCTTTGTTTGCGATCCTCTTCGCGTACGACGCTATCAATGGTGAAAAGGAGCGCGGAACGCTGCGACTGTCGTTTGCAAACTCCATACCCCGGGATCGATACATACTGGGCAAGCTCGTCGGTGCGTTTCTCGCGTTGGCGATTCCGCTGCTCATACCGATCCTGATCGGCTGCGTACTGCTTCCGATCCTGGGCGTGCCCATGGACAACGGTGCCTGGCTCCGCCTCGGACTTGTTGTCCTCGCGGGCTATCTCTACCTCGGTGTGTTCCTCGCACTGTCTGTGTTCATATCTGCGATGACCGAGCGCTCAGCAACTTCATTTCTGATGCTGCTAGTCGTGTGGATCGTGGCTGTGCTCATCGTTCCGCGTGCCTCGGTACTCGTGGCCGGTCGGGCTGTTGACGTGCCCTCGATCGACCGCATAAACTTCGACAAGAGCAAGTTCGAGACGCAGCTCTGGCAGGAGGATCGCGACAAGATGATGGACTGGCAGGAAGAGAACTCGCGCGAGGGTGAGTCGGGACGCGAGTTCTTCGAGCGATTCCAGCAGTACACTCAGGAACTCGGTGAAGAACGCAATCAGAGAATCAGCGAATACACCGCCCGACTAAATGAAGAACGACGCAACCGGGAATCGGTGCAGCAGCGTGTTGCGCTCGGTATTGCCCGAATTTCGCCAACCGCCGTCTTTACGCTGGCCACAACGAACCTCGCCGGTACGTCGCTCTCGCTCAAACACCAGTACCAGGCGGAATCCGCAACGTATCAGAAGATCTATTCCGATTTCATCAAGGAGAAGACTGGCCGAACGAATAGT
Organism: Rhodothermales bacterium; assembly: GCA_028284545.1. Lineage (GTDB taxonomy): Bacteria > Bacteroidota > Rhodothermia > Rhodothermales > JABDKH01 > JANQRN01. Next base: position 3,492 of record JANQRN010000224.1, read on the forward strand.
GGCATGGTCATCCGACTGGGTGGTGAAGAAGAGGAAGAGCTCGACCCGATCGATCCCTATGAGTTACCCGACTTTTCCTTTGCCGGCCCACAAACGGCCGACGTGACCGCAGCAGCCCTTCCGGATCTCGGGCTCCTGGTCCTGTTTAACGTCGTCTTCTTTGCCGGCGCGTTCGTTTCGTTTCTCAAGTACGACGTCCGCTAAATCATGTTTGCAACGCTTGTAGAAAAGGAGCTGAAGTCGATTCTACTCAGCCCGAAGTTTGTCGCAACGTTCGCAGTCTGTACGGTCCTGATCCTGCTGTCGGTATTTGTAGGTATCCGGGAGTACAAGGCTTCGATCGCTGAGTACGAGACGGCGAGCCAGTTGTCGGAGCAGGCTGTTCGATCAGCCACTTCGTGGTGGGGCGTCTCTCCGCGGGTTTTTCGAAAACCCAACCCGATGCAGATCTTCTCTGCCGGCGTCAATAACGACATCGGTCGCCTCTCGGATATCAGCACCTGGACAGATGTGAAGCTGCGCCAGTCCAGCTACTCCGACAACACGCTGTTTGCCCTGTTCCGGTTTATCGACTTTGCATTCATCGTGCAGCTTGTGCTGTCTCTGTTCGCAATCCTGTTCACCTATGACGCAATCAATGGCGAGCGCGAATCCGGTACACTAAAGCTGTCCTTTTCGAATGCAGTGCCGCGCGGGACGTTTGTGCTCTCGAAGTTTGTCGGCGCGTGGCTGGGCCTCACCATTCCGCTACTGATTCCAATCTTGCTTGCAGTGCTGCTCGCAATGGTCATGGGCGTTCCGATGACCGGTGTCGAGTGGTCGAAGCTGGCCATGCTGATCGGCGTTTCGGTCCTGTATTTCACGTTCTTCGTGATGCTCGGCCTGCTGGTGTCGTCCCTGACCAAGCGCTCTGCCACATCCTTCCTTGTACTCCTGGTGATTTGGGTGTGCCTGGTTCTGATCATTCCGCGGGCGGCCACGATGGCGGCGGGGCAACTCGTAGAGGTACCGAGCGTCGCCGAAGTCGAGAGCCAGAAAGACCGGTTCAGGACGGATCGATGGGACGCGTTTGGAAAGCGACGGTCTGAGGCGTGGCGTGAGCGAATGGCCGGTGCCGAAGGCATGTCGCAGGACGACAGACGCGACTTCATGGACAACAATCGAGAGAAGTGGGCGCAGGAGGACGACGAGTCGCGACAGTTGATGGAGCAAGAGATCGCTGAGAATTCGCGCGTCGTTGACGAAGAGCTCCGAAACCGAAAGGCGGAACAGGAGCAAGTGGCCTTTCGTCTTGCGCGTATGTCACCGGCATCGGCATACCAGCTCGCTGCGACAAACCTGGCGGGTACCAACACCTCACTCAAAGCGCGCTACGAGGACGCGATGAAGGCGTATCGTACAGCTTACGCCGCGTTCATTGCGGACAAGCGTGCCGAGGAACAGCGAAAAGCCCGCGAGGAGTCGTCACGCAATCGCTCCGGCATGCGAATAACCTTCGGTGGCGGCGGCGACTCACCGGTTGATTCATCAGAAATGCCGCGCTTCGAAGAACCAGATCAGTCGTTCGCCAGCGCGCTCGAGCCTTCGCTTGCAGACCTCGGCCTTCTGGGCGCGTTTACCGTTCTGTGTTTTGCGGGAGCGTTCATCGCGTTTCTTCGCTACGACGTTCGGTAGCCAGGCTCATCAGCCCCGCATTTGCTGGTAAGCAGCAAGCGCAGCTTTACGCGCTTCCGGATGGTCAACAATCGGCTTGGGATAATCCGAACCAAGTACAACCCCCGATCGACGCAGGGTCGCGGCGTCAGCCTTCCACGGTTCGTGTACATACTTGGTTGGCACCGAGGACAGCTTTGGAAGCCAGCGCTTGACGTAAGCACCGTCCGGATCAAACTTCTTGCCCTGAAGGATCGGGTTGAAGACGCGGAAGTACGGCTGCGCGTCGGCGCCAGAACCCGCGCTCCACTGCCATCCCATTGAATTGTTCGCAAGGTCAGCGTCGACGAGTGTGTCCCAGAACCATTCCGCACCGCGGAGCCAGTGGATTCGAAGATGCTTGGTCAGAAACGATGCGACGACCATGCGCGCCCGGTTGTGCATCCAGCCTGTCGTCCACAGCTGCCGCATTGCCGCGTCAACAATGGGATAGCCCGTCTGGCCTCGCTGCCAAGTTTGCAGCGCCGCATCGTCATCGGCCCACGGGAATGCCTCAAACGACGACCTCAGTGGATGACGATCACTTGCCGGATTGTGATGGAGCACGTGATAAGCGAACTCGCGCCACACCAGCTGTCGCAGGAAAGAGCCAGCATCCGCGCCGGCACCGGTCTGTGCGGCCTGCCAGACTTGACGCGGACTCAACTCACCGAGAGCCAGATGTGGCGACAGTCGAGAGGTCGCGTCACTGGCGAGGGCATCGCGGCCGTCCGCATAGTCCGCAACGGCCGCAGAAACGAACTCGGCGATTCGATCACCCGCGCCGCCCTCTCCGGGGGTCCCAGTCTCAACAAATCCGTCGGCCCAGTTGATGGTCGGTAGCAGACCGAGGTCGTCGATACGAACCGACTCAGGCCATTCGCTGGGTGCAGCCAACGCCCGCGGAGCAGCTAATGGTGAATTCACCTCAACAACACTTTGAAAGCGTTTGTAGAACGGTGTGAATACGCGGTATGGATTCCCCTCACCCGTCCGGATCTGATCCGGGTCGTGCAGAAGCGCACCGCCAAACGCTTTGACGCCGACGCCGATTTCACTCAGAGAATCGCGCAGGCTTCGATCCCGCATCGCGAGGTCCGGCTCGTAGCGGTGTGACCAGAAGACTTCTTTGGCTCCTGTGTCCGCGACCACCGCGGCGATCTCCTCCGAAGCGTCACCCCGACGCAGCGTCAGCTTCGATCCACGCGCAGCCAGCGCTTCGGCCAGACTCGCCAGCGAATGATGGATCCACCACTGTTGCGCAGAGCCGGTCGCCCACTTGGCGTCTCGACCAGCAGCACGATCATCCCACACGTACAGAGGAATTACCGGAGCTCCCGATGCGGCGGCTGCCGTGAGCGCAGGGTGATCCGCGAGCCGAAGGTCGCGCCGAAACAGAACAACAACGGGGCTCACGATCCCGTCTGCCCGAGCGCGATGTTAGCCGTACGCTCAAAACAAAGTCGAAACCACACCGTGAAGTGCTCCGGGTTGGCAACCAGTTCGGCCCTAATCTGGGCTGCCGACGCCCAGCGCCACTCCGCTACCTCGTCGCTATGTGGTTTCGGGTCTTCATCTGAAACGCCGAGCAGGACGTGGTCGAGCTCGTGCTCGATCAGGCCATTGTCGAACGTGGCGTGGTAAACAAATGAGAAAGCCGATTCGGGCTCTACGGTAATCCCCATTTCTTCTGGCAGGCGGCGACGTGCGGCGGATTTGATCGACTCATCGGGTCTTGGGTGACTACAGCATGTGTTAGACCACAATCCGGGCGAGTGATATTTCGAGAACGCACGACGCTGCAGGAGCATCTCACCTTGCCCGTTCAGCACGAACAGCGAGAAAGCCCTGTGAAGGAGCCCTTCGCGGTGTGCGCGCAGCTTCTCAACCGCACCGACCTCGCGATCCAGCTCATCAACCAGTACGACCATCTCACTGCCAGTCACGACGCCACCTCCTTCTCCCGGACGGACAGGTTCGATCTGTTGCGCGCGCCGACACCATGGTCCTGTTCAATGCACCACGCAGTAGTCTCTGCGGAGAGCAACACTCCCGGCACCCCGGCACCTGGATGGGTACCGGCGCCGACGAAGTAGAGATTCTCTACGTCCTCGCTGCGATTGTGCGGTCTCAGGTACGCCGTCTGGGTGAGCTTCGGCTCGATGCCAAATGCGTTTCCGTATTCAGCGCTCAGCTCGCTAGCGAAATCATCCGGCGTGAACAGTTCGCATACGTCGAGGTTTTCACGCAGACCCTCCAGTCCCCAATCTTCAAGGAAGCCCAGCACCTTGTCGGCGAACTTCGGTGCCTCTAAGCTCCAGTCGATGCCCGATCTGAGGTTCGCCACCGGGATCAGAACGTACATGCTCTCACAGCCGTCCGGTGCCATCTCCGGATCGGACTTCGTCGGGACATGCAGGTACATCGAGAAGTCGTCCGGCAGGATCTTGCGATCAAATATGTCGACGAGTAGTTCTTTGTAGCGCTCTGCGAGGATCAGCGTATGATGCTCGAGGTTGGGGTACTGCTTACGCACACCGATGTACATCAGGAAGCAGCTCATCGTTTGATCAAGTCGATCAATGCGTTTGTCGGTCCACTTTCTGCGATGCTCGTGCTTTATTAGCTTGCGATAGGTGTATCCGACGTCAGCGTTGCTCACGACGACATCAGCTTCGTGGAATTCGCCGCCGACGTTTACGCCCACCGTCTTGCCGTCGCGCACAACGATCTCGTCAACACCCGATGACGTGAACGTTTGTCCACCTTGTTCTTCGAATAGCCGCGAAAAGGCCTCGACCAGCGAGTACATACCGCCGCGGGCGAACCATACACCCTGCTCGCGCTCCAGGTACGGGATCATGATGTAGACCGACGGCGCGCGAAACGGATTCCCACCCAGGAACAGGGGGTGGAAGGAGAAGAGGAATCGGTGCCGCTCGTCTTTGAAGAAACGGCGGGCAAACATGCTCACTGGCATCCACGCGTTGAGCTTGATTGCGCGCGGAACGAAGTCAACCATCGAACGGATGGTGTCAAACGGTCTTGCACCGAGTTCATCGGTAATGACCGCATCGTATACGGGCTTTGCCGCTTCCATGAACCGATCATAGTTCTCGGCATCACGTTCGTTGAAACGGGCCATCTGACGTTTCATCGCTTCGGCGTCGCCAGAGTAGTCGATATGCGTGCCATCGTGGAAATACACTCGGTAGAACGGGTCGAGCGGCATCAGATCGATGTAGTCGTGCATCGACTTCCCGGCGCTGGCGAAAACTGAATCAATGATGTCAGTCGCCGTGATGAGGCTGGGCCCCATGTCGAACGTGTACCCCTTTGACTTGAGTTGGTACGCCCGCCCGCCAAGTTTTTCGCGCTGTTCGAACAACTTCACCTGGTAACCCGCACTAGCGAGGCGATTCGCGGCTGCGAGCCCACCAAAACCACTGCCAATTACCACAGCGTTGGGTTGGCCATATTCTTTGCTTTCCGAAGTCATAATCTTCCAACTTGTAGGTCTGTTGCGCCAAGCTCGTCTGGCCGGCGCTAAATCTTGTCCAGCCGGCGCTAAATCTCGTCGGTCTTCCGCGGGCTGTCTAACTCAGCATCGCTGGATGCGGCCTCGTGCTCTGCAAGCCGTACAATAGAGACCACCTCATCATAGACGTTGGGTGGCAACGCGTTTTTGAGATTCTCGTGTCCAGAGGCGAGCGCCTGGTAGTCGGCCTCTACCGACCAAGTCCGATTCAGAAATCGCGGCAACCGGATACAACTCATCAGCCGAACAAATCTCAGCTCCAGATTCGCCGGGTGGTTGGCAACCAACTCATCCAGCGTCTCCAGGCCCCTGCGTGTGTATCGGAGTTTCCGAAACGGCCAACGACTGTCTCTCGCCCGCAGTACGGTGAGGCCGCCCAGGTAGGCATGCCAGGCCGGATCGTCCACTCTCAACGACTCATCACTCGCAACCGCAACCACACTGTCTACTGTGACTCGTTCGTATACCGCATCGATGTAAAGGCTGCGGACCATGTCGATGTGACGCCCATCCGTTCCGGGTTGAGCTAGCGAACCAGGTACCACCGCGAGGGAAGTGACTGCGAGTAGCGCCGCGAGCGGAATCATCGGAGGCATACGCAGGATCATCTGATATCCCCTTCCGAAGTAATGTCTATCAACGCCGGCGGACGCCGGCGAAGCTCAGGCTGCGCCTTCCGCAGCCAGAAGAGCGCCCGGACGGCAAGACTAAGCTTCGCAAGTGAAGAAGTCTTCGCGCGCCGGGTCAGATTATCGTATCCGTTACCAACGACCTCGTCCTGTATTCCACGGTACACCGCGCTCGCGACAGCAACAGCAGACCTGAAGCCCTTAGGCAAAGCGGGTATTCCCGTCGCGGCAAACGAATAGAGCTGCTCGGCCCGCTCGATCAACGTGGCTAACACAACTTGATATTCTCGAGGGATGCGGCGCGCAACCTGGATCTGGCGGATCTTCTCCATGTCGAGGCTATGTTGCGCCAGAAGCTCCATCGGGATGTAGACGCGACCCAGCGAGAGGTCTTCGCCCACATCTCGAACGATATTGGTGATTTGCATCGCGTGACCAAGCGCGCGGGCGCGGGCCAGGACATTATCGTCTGACACCCCAAACAACCTGCACAGCCAGAGACCGACGACGGATCCCACGCGGTAGCAGTAGTTGTCGAATTCCTCCCAAGACTCGATCGCGACGCCACCAATATCGGAGGTCACGCCGTCCAGTAGATCCTCTATCAACCCGAAAGGAACCTTTGCGCTTCTCGACTCCGCAAGCAGCGCGTCTAGCCACGGAATCTCAGTACCACCGCCCTCGTATCCACGCGAGAGGAGCGTCCGCCACGCCGCAACCCCCTCAGCCGCAGCGGCATCGTCAGTTGCGCGGTCAACAATGTCGTCGGTGACACGACAGAAGGCGTAAACCCGGCGCACGGTATTCCGCTGCTCCGCCCGAAACCACCGGGCGGCGAACCAGAACGAACGCGAGTTGATCCGAAAGAAGCGGTCCAGGTCTGCGGTGTCGCGCACCAGTTCGCCAGGCAATCTTGCGGCGGTTGGTCGATATGTTACGGATATCGCGTCCACGGTGCTGCAACCTACTCGGCAACCGCAAGCCACCGGTCAAACGCCGGCAGGCTGTCGAACCATTCAACAACTTGACCTGCGCGCTCGTTCAGCAGCGTCATGTCCTTTGGACGCAAACCGCCACCCAGCACAATGTCGTACTGCTTATCCGGGTCCAGTCTATTGATCGACTCCAGGACTCTGGACGCGGTTGCAACGTCGCGCGGAGGGACAACGGACAAGCACATGAGGCTCGCGTCAAACTTCTCTCGCTGGTGCACCAGATCTTCCGCGGGCGTGTCCGCTCCGAGGAAGACGACGCGCCATCCTCGCGACTCGAGCAACGCGCGAACCATCTCCGCGCCGATCGTGTGCGTCTCACCGGTTGGGCAGCCCACAATCGCGCGACGCGACTCTTCATCCTCCCGCCCAAACGTCCGACGCAACCACGCGATACAGTCCAGGATGTGACCCGACATTCTGTGCTCGTCACCCGTGTCGAGGGTCGAAGCAGCCCATGACGAGCCGATCCGTCGCAACGCTGGAGCAAATATGTACTGCAGGATGTCTACGACCGTGCTACCCTGCGTGGCGGCGTAAGCAAGCAGACGCTCCTGGCGGTCGACATCGCCATCGAAGAGCGCCTGGAAGAACAGGTCGGCCATTGCGGACAGGTCGCCATGTTGGGCCAACTCACCTGCCTGCCAAACACTAAATTCGTCCGGAGCAAAGTCCGAGAGGGCACACTCGAGTCCCTCAGACCGGACGAAGTTCATGAGATCAGAAAACTGTATCCGGCGGTGGCCGCCAGATGTGCGCGAAACGTTCAGGCGCGACGCGTTGCACCACCGTTTTACAGATGATTCATGTACGCCCAGAATGTCTGCCGCCTGACGAGACGATATCCAGGTTGATTCAGCAAGAGCTTCCATAGCTACCTCAGCCCAACCGGCGCTCATGACACGGTCGTTTACTTACGTGCATATCGAACAATTGAACGAAATATACTATCTTGTAGGCGTCAATACCAGATATGTTTCGTGCAAATATGTCATTTGGTCGATTTAGTATAGAACCGGGGACCTGGCGCTAGTATGTCTTACCTGCTGTTCCTTGCGGTGTTCGTCGCCCTACCGGCACTGATTCTGGCCACTCTGGTAGCCAGATCTGGTTCGCCGAAGAGGCGGTACCTCTACGTCGCCGGTCTTGCGCTCATTGCCCTCCTCTACGCCACGCCGTGGGACAATTATCTCGTCTGGAAAGAGATTTGGTTCTACGGCGCCGACCGGGTGATTGGCACAATCGGGTACGTACCGATTGAAGAATACCTCTTCTTCATCGTCCAGACGATCATGACCGGACTCTGGACGCTTCTGATCGTTCGTCGCTGGATTCCCACCCGGCATGCGGACCTCGAGGATGTGAGGCGACCCTATTTCGAGGGCGTTGTCTACGTATTGTATCTCGCGCTCGGAGCGGCTGCGTTTCTGACTCAGGGTGGTACGTACTTCGCGCTGATTGCCGTTTGGTCAGCACCCATCTGCGTATTCCAGTGGTTCTGGTCGCCGCGCTACCTCGCGGCAAACCGGAAACTGCTCGCTGCGGCGATTATTCCCCCGTCGGTCTACCTCGGTGTAGCCGATTGGTATGCCATACGAAGTGGTATATGGTATATCACCGACTCCACGCGAACGGGAATCGAACTTGGCGGACTTCCTTTTGAGGAAGCTCTGTTCTTCCTTGTGACGAACATTATGGTTGTTCAAGGGCTCGTCTTGCTCCTCGAACACGAGCACAGGAAATGGGAATAGTCGACCTGGTTGTTTGGCTCGCGGCGATTCTGCACGTCACGCTCGCGGCAACGTTGATCGGCAATCTGCTTTTTCTCAGACGATCGCGCCCGGCCAACGGACCGCAAAGTGTGCCGAAGATCTCTGTGCTGATCCCGGCGCGCAATGAGGCCAACAACCTGCGGCGCTTGATCCCGTCGTTGCTGACCCAGCGCTACGCCGACTTCGAAGTCATTGTCGTCGACGACGCCTCAGAGGATGAGACGTGGACCGTCTTGTCGTCGTTTGCGGACGCCCGGCTCCGACTATTGAAAGGCGACGGACCGCCGCCTGGTTGGGTTGGCAAAGTCCACGCCTTGTACCAGGCAACGCGCGAAGCGACCGGAGACGTCTACCTCTTCGTTGACGCAGACGGTGAGTTTCTACATGAGGCTGCGCTAGTCAATCTGATGTCGGCACACAAAAGCATGCCGAAGCGAGCCGCGATGACCGGCATGACGCGACTACTGGGGCGCGGCCACATTCTCGTCAGCATGGTAACGCACGCCATGCTCGTCGCGGTGCCGTGGTTCTTGCTGCGACGACTGCCACCATCGTTCGCCGCCCTGAACGGGCAGTGCTGGATGATCGACGCCGGCATCTACAAAGAACTTGAACCGCACGCGGCGCACAAGAACGAGATTCTGGAGGATGTCCGCATCGGGCGTTTCCTCGCGCGAAATGGTGTGACCCCTGTCCTTGCTGACGTACAGGATCACTTTGCCATCCACATGTACAGCGGGATCGCGGATGCGTGGCAGGGCTTCCGCAAGAACGCATATCTGATCATGGGCGGGACGGTACCGCGCTTCTTGCTGAGTCTGTTGTCGTACTGGCTGGTGTACCTGGCCGGACCGATCCTTTCGTGGTGGCTGTGCATCTCCCTCTTCGTCATGAAGGCTGCAACCGACTTTCGAACGCGCTTCAGTTGGCTGAACACGCTTCTGTTGCCGGTCTCCTTTGTCCTCGGAGCTGTGATGCAGTTTTCGTCCGCCATCGCCCATTGGCGAAAGCAGGTGGACTGGAAGGGCAGAATCATCGAGCCGTGATGCCTATCTTGGAGGCCCCCGAAGAAGCGTCCCCCAATGACTACACTGCATTTCACCAGCCGCTCGACGGCCGCCATCGTCCGTGCAGAGCTGGAACGCCGGTTTCCAGGCGCGGATTTCGATGTTTTCGTCGATTTACCGGTTGAGCCTTTTGGGCCGGCGCTCGCGCTTGTCGGACTGGTGGTGCGGTGGTCGACACCCGACGTATCGCGCGATGACGTGGAAGATCTGGTCTCCCGGTTTCAGGGTCTGGACTGGAATCCGCGCACCGGGGTATTGGAGGAACACGAACACATGGAGGTGACTCCCGAGGGGCATCTACAGCGTGTCCGGTACGGCGTCGACTACGTCTTCGTTGACGGTCCGTTGGCCGACTGAGCCGCGCGAACGGCGTTCCTCGGTGTGACTAGCTGGCGGCGGTGGCGGCAGGTTTAGCACGCGTACTCCAGCTGGGCAAGGCGCGTCGGCGACGCTGCGGGAACGCGACTCGGAAAGTGGTACCGGCTCCTTTTTGACTATCAACCGTGATGTTGCCGCCCATCAATTCAACAAGGCGCCTGCATATTGCCAAACCGAGGCCGGTACCCTCGAAGTTGCGTCCGTCGCCCTCTGACTCCTGCTTGAACGGAGCGTACAGCTCTTCGCGAAACTCGTCGGATATACCAACGCCGGAGTCCTCTACTTCAAGCAGCAACTGGTCACCGGTCGGACGATACCGAATGATGACACCACCCTCCCTCGTGAACTTGATCGCGTTGCCGAGGAGGTGATTCAGAATCCGGTCTATCGCAGGACGGTCAAGGTGTGCGTGATGCTCACCCTCGGGCACGTCGTAGCGCAGGTACAGGCCCTTTTCCTCTGCGGCATCAACAAACCGGGCGGCCGCGTCAACGATCGCCTCGCGGACATCGATCTCGCGGGGGTCGATCTCGAAGCTGTCGGTCGCCAGCTTCGAGAAGTCCAGGATCGCAGTGACCGTCTCAAGCAGCCTGCGTCCGTTTGCCTTGATGTACTGGGTGAACTGTTCGTCCTCCTCCTCCACGCGCTCGCTGAGTATCTCCGCAAATCCGAGAATGTTCGTGATCGGCGTCCGAATCTCGTGACTCATGTTGCGCAGGATGAAACCTTTTAGTCGGTCGCTGGCTTCGGCGCGATCACGGGCAGATTCAAGCTCACGTTCGTAGCGGCGGCGTTCTGCCAGAATCATCGCGACTTGCGTCTGCACCCTGGCCTCCAGACTCGTGTTGAGCCGCGCAAGCTCGCGTTCCTGCCGTCTCAACTTGATCAGATTGCTGGCGCGGGCGCGCAGCTCCCTCGGATTGAATGGCTTTGCGATGTAATCATCAGCACCGGCCTCCAGCCCTTCGAGCTTGTGCTCCTCGTCTGACATCGCGCTGAACATGATGACAGGAACGGACCGCCATTCGACGTGCTCCTTGAGTCGCTGAAACAACTCGTTGCCATTCATCCGCGGCATCATGATGTCCAGGATGATCAGGTCGGGGATCTTTTCCTGCAGCCGCTCGATCGCCTCGATCCCGTCGCCGGCAAGTACGACGTTATGCGTCGCCTTGAAGATCTTGAAGACATAGTTCTGCACCCACTCATTGTCCTCGACCACGAGAATGCTGGCCCGCGGCTCCATCACGGTCTCTTCCTTTTTCGCGAGGTGCTGCATGCGTGGCGGGCGGGCCTACAGAGGTCCGACCCGGGATCGTGGTGAAGTTCTGGTGCAGATAACGCGACTAGTTTCGACTACGAAACAGTTGTCTTAAGCCGAAATCGCCGATTTCGGCCTCCAGGCCTGTATTCTAGGGTCAAATGGCGCATTTGACCGAGAAGTCTCTAAGCACATGTTTCGCATTGACTTAGGTTAAATGGCGATCATCGTCTGCCGATATACGGAGGAGCACATCGTGTCCGGTAGGTACCCGTCTTTTTGTACCTGCTCGCGTACGCGCCTCAGGGCGTGACACATCCAGCAAGGCTCTCATCTGCGCGGGCGGGGGTCAGCAAACAGGTTCAATTACATGAGCGCACGCAAGATTGCGGGCCTCCATGCATTGATACCGGTATTGTTGATCTTCGCGATTGGAATTACCGGATGCACGGACGGCCTCTCACCAGTTGATTCAGACGACGACAGTCTCTTCGAGTCGGCAGCGCCAGCCGAAGACGACAAGTTCCGACACGCCGCGCTCATGGAGCGCGCCCTCACGAAGGCCGGCGGCAAGTACGGCGACACCGAGGCACTTACGCTCGTGGTTGGTACGAGCGGCACGGTAGGTACGCAAAGGGTCCTTGAGCGAATGAAGGTCCTTGAGCGTTACAAAGTCCTCGAGCGCTTCACCTACGACCTCATTTTCAAAGGAATCGCGATCTCGATCATCGACGAGGAGGGTGGCGAAGAATACGCGGCGGCGCTGGATCTGCTCAGGCAGGATCCGGATGTCGTGTGGTTCGAGCCCGCTTTTTCCGTGTTCACCAGGCCCGAGGCCGTGACAGGAAGTAACCCACATCAGTTGGTTCCCTGGAGCGTTGCACTGATCGGTGGCAGGGAGAGTGTCGCTGAGTCAGGAAACGGCAGCGGTTCGACACCTATTGACGTGTATGTGCTGGACACAGGCGTCAACGACCATGACCTCAACATCGTCGAGTCTCACTATTTCGGCGAGAACGGTAGCGACGCGAGCGATGACGACGGACACGGTACGCATGTCGGGGTCATCATCGGTGGCGAAGACGATGCGGACGGCCTCGTCGGTGTCGCGCCAGGCTCACGTATCCACAACTTCAAAGTGCTTGACAACGGATACGGTGACATCTCGGTTGTCCTAAACGCAATCGAAACGATAATCGCAGACTACCGCGCAAACGCGCGCCCGACAGTCGTCAACATGAGCATCGGCGAGTACATCGGCACAAGCGCGTATACGTCTCTCGACTTTGCTGTTGAGCAGGCAATAGACGAGGGCATTGTTGTCGTAGCGTCTGCGGGCAACCATGGCCTCGACGCCTCACACGCAACCCCGGCGCACGTTGCGGGCGCAATCACGGTTGGTTCGTTCGATATGAATGGCACGTTTTCGAACTTCTCAAACTACGGCGCCGTGGTTGACATCCTCGCTCCGGGTCAGAACATCATCTCGCTGGATGACAAAGGTCGTATCCGCTCGATGGACGGGACGTCGATGGCCGCTGCACACGTAACGGGCGCGGCTGCGCTGTACCTGTCGCAGTACCCAAAAGCATCGCCAGCGCAGGTTCAGGCAGCACTGATTGCGAACGCCAAGAGCGTCGTCGGTGGCACGCCGGGTAATACAACCGACCGCACTGTGTGGGTGGGGCAGCCGGAGGGAACGCCGGTGTTCTCGACTGCTCCAACTCCGGGGACCGATATCGTCGCGCCGAAGCGGGTGACCGATGAGTTCGCACAGATCAGCTTCAACGGCGGCGGCGGCGTATGGGAAGGCGACTGGAGTGAAGACGGCGAAACTGACGGTGCGGTGACCGGCCTCGTGCTGATCAAGAGTTTCGGCTCAACCCGCTGCGGCGATGATGGAACGTGCATGGCGCTGGGTGCAAACTACTACCGCGCCAACGAGCGAACGGTTACGCGAGCAGCAAACCTCAGCTCACCGTTTGATCCCGTGGCTTCATTTGACTACTACCGTTTCCGCGGGTACGGACTTGGCAGTGTCGAGCTGCAGGTATCAAAGAACCACGGCAACACGTGGGAGACCATGCGCACCTACAACTTCGCGGATGGGGAAAGCACGGGCCGCGAGGAAGTAGCGCTGCCGGGCTACAACAAAACCGGTTTCCAGGTACGCTTCCGACTCGTTCCAGACGGATACAGCCGCGTCAGCGGTGGACTCTTCGTCGACAACTTCGAAATCAACTACTAAGCGGTAGGTAAATCGCCGAAATGATGACTACAGAAACAAAACCTCTGGCATCGGGCGAAGCAGCGGTCGAGGAACTCTCGACCGGCATCAACTGCCTCCCCGCTTCCGTACTCTTTTCGTTCATAGTGATGGGGCTCTGTATCGTGCTAGGCGGCACGCTCCTCATTTAGCTACAATTCAAGGCACAAGAACTCTGAAAGGCAAGGCCGGCGGCATCTTGGATGTCGCCGGCCTTTCTCGTCCGGGTGGTGTCTCGGAAAACGTCAACTCCTGTTTACGCCCGTGCCAGCTCATCACACGCTCAGTCGGGGTGCGCTTGTGCCCCTCGTGCTGGCCACCTACGCGATCTCTCTCAGCGACCTGTCTCACGCGCAGCGGCGCGGGACGCTAGGGCTGCTCCGGAACAGGTTCGGACGCAATCTCTTCGAGCGCAATCGTAAACGTTGCCCCTTCACCTTCCTCGCTCTCGACGATTACCTCTCCATCGTGAAGCTCGACTATCTGCTTGACGATCGACAATCCGAGGCCCGTTGATGTCTCGCCGCCGGTCGGTTGTGCGGACAGTTTCTGAAACTTGCCGAAAAGCTTCTCCTTGTCATCCTGAGTAAGACCAGGTCCTTCGTCTCGTACGCTGAAGTGCACTTGGCCGTCGACCTGCGATACCTTCAGGTAGATCGTCTTGTCCTGCGGCGAGTATTTGACCGCGTTGCTAACAATATTGTCCATCGCCTCCTGTAGGCGTCCGAAGTCGGCTTTCACCATGGCTGCTCCCGGATCCGCCGGCGCAAATTCGATCGTCTGCCCTTTGACCCTGGCCTGCGCACTGTTACGATGGACGATAACCTCGGCAAGCGCGCTGACGTCGACCGGACGCATGTCAAGGTTCAGCTGCCCACTCTCCAGTGCTGCGGAATCGAGTAGCTGCGTCACAAGCTGCAGCATCTCGTTCGAAGACGAGTAGATCAGATCGAGCAACTCGTTGAGATGCGACTCAGCACCAAGTTCATCCTTCACGATCCGCGAGAACTCTCGGATAGCCGTGAGCGGATTCTTCATGTCGTGCGACGCGATGTTGAGCAACTGAGACTTGAGCTCACTCGCCTCGCGCAGTGCGTCGTTGTTTGCGACAAGCGCCTTGTTCAGCTCTAACAGTTCAGCCGATTGGCTCCGCAGGTTGAGCAGGTTCTCGATTCGCGTGCGCAGCTCCTTGGCGTTGAACGGCTTGGAGAGATAATCATCGCTGCCGGCCTCAAGACCCTCGATACGCGCTTCGACTGATGCTTTTGACGTCAGCAGGATGAACGGGATGTGCCGAAAGTCGGGATCCGACTTCATCGCCCGACACAGCGCGTATCCGTCCATCCGCGGCATCATGACGTCTGAGATAATCAAATCCGGTAGTTGCTCGCGAATCTTCTCGATCGCGTCGATTCCGTCGACCGCCGTCGTGGTATCGTACTTCTCGGCGAGGCAGGCCACGATGTACTGGCGTATGTCCTGGCTGTCGTCGACAACCAGTACCCTCGCCCGCGACTCATCAGTCACCACGTTGACCGCGCTGGCACCATCACCGCCTACTTCTACGTCCTCGAACACCGCCATCTCGACCATCGGGCCGTGCGTCATTTCTGCCTCGTCGACCGGATCAGACTCGTCGACGTACTCGAAGTGCTCTTTGCCTTTTCGAAGGTAGACCGTGAACACCGTGCCTTGCCCGACCACACTCTCCACGGCGATCTCGCCGCCATGCATCTCGACAAGTTCCTTGACGAGTGCCAATCCGATGCCAGTCCCCTCCTGCACCCGGCTTACGGTCCCGTCTACCTGGTGGAATCGATCAAAGATGTGGGGCAGCTGTGCCGCAGGAATCCCGGCGCCGCTGTCTGCAACGCGCACAACCGCAACATCCGTCTTCTCGCCTGACAGCAAGTGTGTTCCATTGGTCACGCTCACGTCGATCGAACCTCCGCTCGACGTGAACTTCACGGCGTTGGACAGCAAGTTGAAAAAGACCTTTTCAATCGCGTCGAGGTCCAGATAGACCTCATTCGAGATCTTCTCGGACTGGAAATCCAACTTGATGTTCTCCATCTCAGCGAAGGCGGAGAACGACAGTACTATCCCTTCAAGCAGCGTAGACGGACTGGCCCGGCGCGGATTGACCTTGAACTGGCCGGACTCGAGCTTGGACAGGTCCAGCAACTGGTTGATCAATCGCAGCAGCCGGCGCGAGTTGCGCAGCATTATGTCCAGTTGCTTCTCGAGCTTCGCTGACACAGGACCGTAAACGCCGGTAATTGCGTTTTCGAGCGGGCCAATCGTCAGGGTGAGTGGTGTGCGGAACTCGTGCGAGATGTTTCCGAAGAACCGCGACTTGATGCGGTCCATCTCGCGAAGGCGGTCTGCCTGCTCCTCGATGACCTCACGCGCGCGCTCGAGGTTTTCGTTCTGTCGCTCGAGGTCTTGGCGTGCTTGCTCGGTCGCCTGCAGTGCGTCCTCGGTGCGATCCTTCTCAACCCGGAGATCATGTGTTCGCTCAGCTACGACCTTCTCAAGCTCAATCCGCTGCTCAACGAGTCGATTGACGCGAACCTTGTGAAGCAGATAGATCAGAATCGCCGTAAGCGCGATGACGGCAAACGCAAATGCGGGTGTCTCGTAGATATACGGTCGAAGCGCAAACGTATAGTTGGCTTCGCGGCTCCAGGTGCCGTCCGCATTCTGTGCGCGAACCCGGAAGGTATACGTACCGGGTCTCAGGTTTGTATATGCCGCCGTCGCGGCGTTTCCCGCGTTGTGCCAGGCGTCGTCTACGCCGGAAAGCAGGTACTGGTAGTGCACGCGTTCGGGCGCGATGAAGCTGAGGCCAACGAAGCTGATCTCGACGCGCCGCCGACCCGGTGCAACCACTGCACCGTCCTCAACGGCACGCCCGTCTACCAGCACCGACTCGATGACTACTGTCGGCGCTACATTGTTGAACTGGATTTCACGCGGGTTGATAGAGACGACGCCGCCTTGCGATGGAAACCACATGCGACCGTCGGTCGTCCGCGTCCCCGCGGGCTGAAAGCCCGAGTTCAGTTCGGTGGTTACCAGCCCATCTGAGCGATCGAATGAGAGTGAGCTGATCGTGCGCCGCTTGCCGACCGCGTACTCTTCCAGCTGATTGATGTCGACCGCAAATACCCCCCGGTTACTGGTCATCCAGAGGGAGCCATCTTCGTCCTTGATGATGTGGTGGACGCTATTGTCGAATAAGCCTGTCTGCCGGGTATACGTAGTGATATTCCCGTCTACATCGATTCGGGAAAGGCCCCCGTCCCGCAAACCAACCCAGGTCACGCCGTTGTTGTCTGGGAACAGCGCGGTTACGGTATTGGACAGGAGCCCGGACGACTCGTCGAACGTCGCG